>CAJMRM010000011.1 GCA_905215775.1 uncultured bacterium | reverse complement strand
CAAGACGACGCCCTCTCACGGCGTAAACCCGGGTTCGATTCCCGGTCAGGTCACTTGCTGCTGCAGAATTGCTGCAGCAGCATTTTTACTAGGTGCTTCCTTGGCTCAGTTGGTAGAGCGACGCATTCGTAATGCGTAGGTCGCCGGTTCGAGTCCGGCAGGGAGCTTGAAAAAAGCCTTTGATTTTTCAAAGGCTTTTTTTAATGCCATAGGAGAGTGCGTCCTATGACATAAAAATATGTCAGAGCCGTCCGGGGCCGGTACATAAATTGACCCGGTGCGGGATCTGTGATATGATAACGGAAAATAAAATGATCCTGTGAAACGAGGAGGTTGTTGTATGAAAATATTTATCAGTGCAGATATCGAGGGGTGCTGCGGAGTGTTCTCAAATATTGAGACCCATAAAAATGAGGCGGTGTACGCCCCCTTTGCAAAACAGATGACAAAGGAGGTGCTGGCGGTCTGCGAGGCGGCCCATGAGGCCGGGGCCGATGAGATCGTTGTAAAGGACGGCCACGGAGACGCCTCCAATATCGATCCCCTCCAGATGCCGTCCTATGTGACGCTGATCCGGGGAAAGAGCGGACATCCCTATAATATGATGTTTGGCCTGGATCCCACCTTTGACGCGGTTTTATATGTCGGCTATCATGCGCCGGCCGGCTGTCCGGAGTTTGCCGTCAGCCATACCTCCACCGGGAACAGCCTGTATATCACCCTCAACGGAAAACGGATGAGCGAATTTATGCTCAACAGCTTCACAGCCGCCTCCCTGGGGGTTCCTGTGGCGTTTATTTCCGGAGATGAGGCCATCTGTACGGCGGCAAAGGAGCTGGTGCCGGAGATCGCTGCGGTGCAGACCAAGCGGGGGATCGGGAACGCCACCTTCTGCTGCTCGCCGGAAACGGTCATGGAGGCCCTTAAGACGCAGACCAGGGAGGCGCTGGGAAGGATCAGCCGGTGCCGGGTAAGTCTTCCGGAAAAATTTGTATATGAGGTGACCTATAAGGATTGGAAAAAGGCGTACCAGATGTCGTTTTTCCCGGGCATGAAGGCAGTGGATCCCTTTACCAACCGCCTGGAGACCGAAGCATGGATGGACGTGGTCACGGCCCACAATTTTGTAGTTTATTAGAAAAGGAGACAAGGACGCTATGAATCCCACCGTAAGCATCATTGTGCCGGTCTATAATGCGGAGGAGACTCTCCGCAGGTGCATCGAGAGTGTTTTAAACCAGGGATTTACGGATTTTGAGCTGCTTCTGGTGGATGACGGCAGCACCGATTCCTCGGCCGCAGTCTGCGGGGAATACGAAAAAGGGGACCGGAGGGTCCGGGTGATCCACAAGGAGAATACCGGGGTGTCTGATACGCGGAACCTGGGGCTTTCGGAAGCCCGCGGCGAGCTGATCCAGTTTCTGGACAGCGACGACTGGATCACGCCGGACGCCACCAGCCTTATGGTACGGGCTGCCAGGGACAGCGGGGCCGACATGGTGATCGCGGACTTCTACCGGGTCATCGGGGACCGGGTAGCCCATAAGGGCGACATTGAAAAGGACGGGCTTCTGAGCCTGGAGGAGTTTGCCGGATTTATGATGGAGAACCCGGCGGATTTTTATTACGGCGTTCTCTGGAATAAGCTGTTTAAACGGGAGATCATCAGCCGGTACGGCCTTTCCATGGATAAGACCATCAGCTGGTGCGAGGATTTCATGTTCAACCTGGAGTACCTGCGCCATGTAAAGACGGTGTACGCCCTGCGGGTTCCGGTCTACTATTATGTTAAGACCAGGGGCTCCCTGGTGAGCCAGGGGCTGAGTCTTACAAAGACCATTAAGATGAAGCGCATGGTCTTTGAATATTACCACGATTTTTATAAATCGGTGCTGACGGAGGAGGACTACGAAAAGAACCGCCTGTTCGTGTACCGGTTTCTCCTGGCCGCCGCCGGAGACGGAGCGGTCCCCCTGTCTATTTTTCCGGGAGCCGTCCGCCTGGGGGATGAAAGGAGCAGCGTGAACCATGACGCCCTAAGGGGCGACGGGGCCCTGCTGGACGCGTACCGGGACCGGAAGCTGCTGGACCATTACGTGGAGCCGGTGGCCATCCGGTACAGCCTGACCCTGCCGGAGATCAGCCTCCTGGTCTACCTCAGCCAGAAGCCGCGGGTGGACACCTTAAAGGAGCTGGCGGATATCACCGGCATGTCCCGGGCCCGCCTGGCCCTGGCGCTCCAGAAGCTGTCCATGAAGGAGTTTATCCAGACAGAGGACCAGGCGGATGTGATCCTTCTTCCGGCGGCGGAGCCGGTATTGGCGGAGTTGGGAACGGCCAGAAAGGACTATGAAATGGCAAAATACGCCGGCTTCAGCGAGGAGGAGATGATCCAGTATGCCTTTCTTTCCAACCGGATCAAGGAGAATATCTGCCGGGTTCTGAAGAAAGAGGATATGCAGGTCACAGCCAGAAAGAAGAAAAAGGCAAAGCCGTCCAAGGTATAGAGAAAAGCTATACAGACCGGATGGGAAATCGGTTAATTCTATTAGACGAAACCCTGCGGGAGTGATAAAATAGCGGGGGCCCGAGGGAAGGAGAGATACAGATGCTGGTAGATATGCACTTACATGAATCCACATGCTCCAGTGACAGTAAGATGACGCTGGAGGAAATCGTTGCCACCGCAAGGGAGCGGGGGCTGGATGCCGTCTGCATCACAGACCATGACAGCATGGGACTGAAGGAAACGGCGGAGCAGTATTCCAGGGAGACCGGCTTCCCGATCTTTGTGGGAGTGGAGTATTTTTCGCTCTGGGGAGACATTACGGCGTTTGGCATCGACCATTTTCCGGACCGGCGGATCCCGGCCCAGGAATTTGTGGACCAGGTCAACGCGGCCGGAGGCTTCTGTGTGGCCTGCCACCCCTTCCGCAACAATAACCGGGGCTTTGAGGAACATCTCTGGGAGATCCAGGGGCTGCACGGAGTGGAGGTCTTAAACGGCAGTACGGATATGGAGGCCAACCGGAAGGCGCTTTCCATCTGCAAGGCACGGGATATGCAGACCGTGGGAGCCAGCGACGCCCACTGGACCAGCCAGCTGGGGAAATATGCCACCATGGTTCCGGGAAATCCGAAAAATCTGGAGGAATTCGTGGCGGCCCTTCATAAAGGGGGCTTAAAGCCGGCCATTTATGAAGAAGGAAAGGGATATCGGATCGTGGATACCTTTTAGGGGTCTGCGCTGATATAGAAAAAGAAGCACAAAGGAGACTGTATTATGAAAAAGAAACTGATGGCAGCTACTCTTGCTGCAGCCGTTCTGGGCGCGTCCCTGACCGGATGCCAGAGCAAACCTGCTGAGACGACCGCTGCGGAAACAACGGCAGCCGAGACCACAAAGGCTGAGACAGAGGCATCCAGCGAGGCGGAGACAACAAAGGCCGAAACGGAAGCGGCAGAAAAGCCCTATGAGGGAACCACATTAAGCGTGATGCTGGCTTACGGCGGTGCTGAGGCTGCATTTGACGCATTCACAGAAAAGACCGGCATTAAGGTCGAGTATGTGGAGATCTCCACCGGTAAGGCCCTGGCACAGCTCCAGGCAGAGAACGGGAACACCACCGCAGATATCTGGTTCGGAGGCGGCGTGGACAGCTATATTTCTGCCACAGATTTAGGCTATCTGGAGCAGTACGTTTCTCCGGAGGCAGAGGCCATCAATCCGGCATACAGTGACGCAGACGGCTACTGGACCGGCCTTGCCCTGGTTCCGGCTGGTTTCCTGGTAAACAACGACGTTCTGGCAGAGAAGAACCTGGAAGCTCCCAAGACCTGGGAGGACCTGGCAGATCCCAAATATAAGGGGGAGATCATCATGGCTTCTCCGGCGATCTCCGGAACCCAGTACGCGATCTTAAACGGAACCATCCAGGCTTACGGCGAGGAAAAAGGCTGGGAAGTATGGAAGGGCATCAACGAGAACGTGGACTTCTACGCACAGGGCGGCGGCGAGCCGGGTCCCAAATGCGCAGCCGGCGAGTTCGGTATCGCAGTGCTGGCAATGACCGGCGGCACCTTTGCCATGGAGGACGAGTATCCGGTTACTGCCATCTATCCGGAGGATATGATCCCGTGGACACCGGCGCCCATCGCCATCTTTAAGAATTCCCAGAACAAGGATGCAGCCAAGGTGTTCGTAGATTACTTCCTTTCCAAGGAAGGACAGGAGGCGCTCCGTGAGGCAGACGCCAGGATCATGGCCCGCGGCGACGTGGCCATTCCGGAAGCCATCGGAAACGTGGACACAGAAAAGCTGATCGATCAGGACGTACTGTTATTCGGAAGCCAGAGAGAAGCGCTTCTGGAGAAGTGGGCCGCCATGGTCGGTGAAAAAGACGCGAAATAATAAGACATAAAACCGGGCGGGTGAGATACCCGCCCTTTTCACACCATTGAGAACCAGACAGGAAAGGAAATATCATGAATCCACGTACAGAAAAAAGACGGAACGGCAGGTATCCATGGGCGGGGGCAGGGGACCTGCTGATCCTTGCCATGGTGCTGGCCGGGATCGCCCTGTTCATCCTGTATCCGATCGTTTCGGTGGTAGCCACCAGCTTTTTTAAGGACGGCCATTTTACGCTGGAATATTACAGAGAGCTGGCGTCTGAGAAAAGCCTTAAGCTGATCCGGAACAGTCTGTGGGTATCCTCGCTGTCCTCCGTGCTGACCACGGCGGCGGCGTTTTTCATCGCCCTCACGGCTTATGCGGCTCCGGGCCGGTTCCGGCGGTTTCTGAGAAAATCCCTGCTTTTCACCATGATCTCTCCGCCGTTTGTATCGGCGCTGGCGTATATCTTCCTTTTTGGAAGACGGGGACTGATCACGCACCAGCTTCTGGGGCTCAGCGTCAACCCCTATGGATGGCATGGGATCGTGATCCTCCAGATGATCGGCAGCATCTCCTTTGCAGCATTGATGCTGCTCCCGTCCTTTGACCATATGGACCAGCGGCTGATCCTGGCATCCAGGGACCTGGGTGCCTCGCCAGAAAAGACTCTGTTTTCTGTGATCCTCCCGATGATCCGGCCGGGGCTCCTTTCGGTATTGTTTACGCTTTTTACCATGAACCTGGCGGATTTTGGAACGCCCATCGTCATTGGAGGGAATTTTAAGGTCCTGGCCACAGAGGCCTATACCCAGGTGATCTCCACGGCCAATCTGGGGAGAGCCTCGGCCATCAGCATCCTGATGGTGCCCGCAGCTGCCGTAGCCTTTTACTTTTACTATCAGAGTCTCAAAAAGAACGAGTCTTCGGGGGGAACAGACCGGAACTCCATGGACGGGGAGCCGGCCTACACGCTCACAGGGGCAGCTGCCGCAGCCGCCTGGACGGTGACCGGGCTGTTCTTTCTGGTGATGGCGCTGAAATATGGAAATATCTTTTTGTCAGCAGTTTCCAATACGGCCTCCGGATCCCTTACCTTTACCCTGGACTATTTCGGGAAGCTTCCCCGGTCCCAGTGGAATTCCTTTGGCCACAGCCTGGTATATTCGGCTGTGGCGGCCGCCGTATCGGCCTTTTTAGGGATCCTTCTGTCTTACTATACGCACCGGAGAAGGATCGCCGGAATGCGGGCGGCAGAATTTTTTGCCCTGCTTCCCTATATCATCCCGGGGACCTTTTTCGGACTGGGGTATGTGGCGGCCTTCAGCCATCCGCCCATGTACATCCGCGGCACGTCGGCCATCATTATCCTGAACCTGGTGTTCCGCCAGATCTCGCTGACCAATAAGTCGGCCAACGCCATGTTTTCGGGGATCGACAGAAAGATCGAGGACGCGGCCAGGGATCTGGGAGCCAGCCGCCTGGAGGTGCTCTTCGGTGTGATCCTGCCTCTGCTCAAGACTACCTTTGCCACTGGCTTTATTTCCATTTTTACGTCCTGTATGACGTCGGTGGGAGCCATTATCTTCCTGATCTCACCGGGAAAAAACGTGGCCAGCGCGGAGCTGTTCCAGTCCATTGAAAACGGCCGGTACGGCGTTGCCTCTGTCCAGGCGGTCCTGATCATCCTTGTCACGGTGGGGATCAATATGGCGTTTATGAGTCTGACAAAACGAAGAGAACGGGGAGGGAAATAAGATGTTTTTACAGCTGAAAGGCCTTAAAAAGATATATGAGGAAGAAAAGGGGTTAAAAAACCTGGATCTGGAGATCGAGGAGGGATCGTTTGTGACGCTGCTGGGCCCCTCCGGCTGCGGAAAGACCACGACCCTGAATCTTCTGGGCGGCTTTATCCGGCCGGATTCCGGTCATATCCTCCTGGAAGGGGAGGACATCACGGCCCTTCCGCCGGAGCGCCGGCCCGTGTCCACGGTGTTCCAGAGCTACGCGCTGTTTCCCCATCTGAACGTGCTGGACAACGTCTGCTACGGACTCCGGTTTTTCCGGGGGATGAAGAAGAGGGAGGCGGTCCCCATTGCCATGGAGGAGCTGAAGACCGTGGGACTTTCCGGGTATGAAAAAGCCAGGATCGGAGAATTATCCGGCGGCCAGCAGCAGAGAGTGGCCCTGGCCCGCGCCATGGCCACCGGACCCAAGATCCTCCTGCTGGACGAGCCCCTTTCCAACCTGGATGCAGGGCTCCGGGTACAGCTGAGAGAGGAGCTGAAGGAGCTCCAGAAGAAGCTGGGGATCACCATGGTCTTTGTGACCCACGACCAGGAGGAGGCATTGAGTCTTTCGGATAAGATCGTGGTCATGGAAAAGGGAGTGGCCGTCCAGACCGGGACCCCCAGGGAGATCTACTTTTCTCCTGCGAGCCGGTATGTGGCTTCCTTTGTGGGAAAGGCCAACTATGTGGAGGAAAACGGCCGGGTACAGATCGTAAGGCCGGAGGATGTGTGGATGGAAAAGGATCCGTCCGGCGCCTATACCGTCCGGTCAGTCAGCTTTATGGGAGCCCATACGCTTTATGAGCTGGAGAATGGAAGCAGTGTGATCAAGGCAGACCGTTTCGGCCGTGAGGGAAGCCGCTTTTCTGCCGGAGACCGGGTGCGGGCCGGATGGGGCGGCGGAAACGACGGGACTGAAAACTGTCATTTATAAAGAAGGAGGAAGCGGGATGAAATTTGCATTTCTGATCATGGGAAAATTCAACAGCGGGGAGGACCAGGCGCAGATCCATAACGGAGCGGCCCGGATCATCGGCGTTTCAGATCTTGAGGACGCAGCCCGTACTGCAAAAAAGCTGGAGGAAGAGGGGATCGACTGCATCGAGCTCTGCGGCGCCTTCCGGGAAGAGGGAGCCAGGGCTGTGATCGAGGCCACCGGAAACCGGATCCCGGTGGGATATGTGACCCATCTTCCGGAGCAGGACGACGTATATCAGAAGGCGTTTGCCGGGAAATAGGCTTCAGATACAGAGAGCCGGACGGAAAACGGGGATCCCGCAGAAAAAGGAAAAATCCTTATGATCTGCGGGATCCCCGTTCCGTTTAAGCGGACTGGCTTATGCGGCCGGCTCCTGATTAACGATTGAAGCCGCCGGCGTTATACTTTTTAATGAGCTTCTGGATCTTGTCTGTGGGAGACAGGGCGCTGCTGATGGATACATCGTGGTTTAAGGAGTTGATGATGGCAGCAATATATTTGCTCATATCTGCCTCCACATACCACGGACGCTCAAACAGCTCCGGAGCCCGGTAGTTTAAGTTGGTGGTCACCACGCTGTCGATATAGCCCTTCTCAAAGAACTCGTCGAATTTATCGAGGCCGCTGGTAAAGAGTCCGAAGGTACAGCATACGGCTACCTTGGCAGCCTTTCTTTCCTTTAACTCTTTGGCGGTATCCAGCATGCTTTCACCGGAGGAGATCATGTCGTCGATGATGATCACAGTCTTTCCTTCCACGGAGCTTCCCAGGAATTCATGGGCCACGATGGGGTTTCTGCCGTTGATGACCTTGGAATAGTCACGTCTCTTATAGAACATACCCATATCCACGCCCAGGTTGTTGGCCAGATATACGGCACGGTTCATGGCGCCCTCGTCGGGGCTGATGACCATCAGATGATCCTTGTCGATCTTTAAGGACTGGTCGTGCTTGAACAGGGCCTTTACGAACTGGTAGGTGGGCATGAAGTTGTCAAAGCCGGACAGGGGGATGGCGTTCTGGACCCGCGGATCGTGGGCATCAAAGGTGATGATATTGGAAACGCCCATATGGACCAGCTCTTCCAGGGCCATGGCGCAGTCCAGGGATTCCCGGTTGGTGCGCTTATGCTGACGGCTCTCATAAAGGAACGGCATGATCACGTTGATCCTGTGGGCTGTGGACGCACAGGCGCCGATGATACGCTTCAGATCCTGGTAGTGGTCATCCGGAGACATATGGTTCACATAGCCGGACATTTTGTAGGTCAGGGAGTGGTTGGTCACATCCACCATGGCAAACACATCTGTACCGCGCACAGACTCCCGGATAACTCCCTTGCCTTCGCCGCTGCCAAAACGCGGGCAGGCGCAGTCCAGGAGATAGGAGTCCACATCGTAGCCGCGGTACTGAAGGTCCTGCTGTCTGCGCATTAACTCCTCCGTATCGTTGCGACGAAAGTTTACAATGTGGTCATTGACCTTTTTTGCAAGGTCCTGACAGCTTTCCAGAGCCGCGATCTTTAACGGCGCAATGGGAAGACGGTCATTGAAAACGTACTGATTCGACATGTCAAAGATTCCTCCGCTTTTTACCATTTTTCCCGTCCCTGGGACGGGACATTCTTTCACTCATATCATTTATACCATTGTTCGATGTTTTTCGTCAATAGCCGCCGCCCTATTTTAGAAAAAAGAACATCATTTCTTTACAAATCTGCGGAAGATTGGTATGATGGAGAAGGCAGATACCGGCTTAGGACACTGCCGGAAGGGGATAGAAATTGAAAAACAAGGGACATAAAATAACAGCGGTGGCTCCGGGCTCCATCGGCGAAGAGCTGGAGCTGGAGCCGGGAGATGTGCTGCTGACCATAGACGGGGAAGAGATCGAGGATATCTTTGACTATGACTATATGACCGACAGCGAAAGCTTCGTTATGACTGTGCAGAAGCAGAACGGGGAGGAATGGGAGCTGGAGATCGAGACCGGCGGGGAGGACATGGGCCTTTCCTTTGAAAACGGCCTTATGAGCGAATACCGTTCCTGCCGGAATAAATGCATCTTCTGCTTCATCGACCAGATGCCGCCGGGAATGCGGGAAACTCTGTATTTTAAGGACGACGATTCCAGGCTGTCCTTCCTCCAGGGGAACTACATTACCCTGACCAACATGAGCGATAAGGACATCGACCGGATCATCCGGTTCCATCTGGCCCCCATAAATATTTCGGTCCAGACCATGAATCCCGAGCTGCGGTGCCGGATGCTCAACAACCGGTTTGCCGGGGAGGCCTTGAAAAAGATCGGCCGCCTTTACGAGGCGGGAACGGAGATGAACGGCCAGATCGTTCTCTGCAAGGGTATTAATGACGGCGAGGAGCTGCGGTATTCCATTGAACAGCTGTCCGCCTATGCGCCCCATATGCAGAGCGTATCAGTGGTGCCTGTGGGACTTTCGAAATTCCGGAACGGCCTGTATCCGCTGGAGCCGTTCACAAAGGAGGACGCCTGCCAGGTCATCGATCTGATCGAAGAATGGCAGAAAAAAATGTATGAAAAGCATAAGCTCCATTTTATCCATGCCAGTGACGAGTGGTATATTTTAGCGGGAAGGGAGCTTCCGGAGGAGAGCCGTTACGACGGTTATATCCAGCTGGAAAACGGCGTCGGGATGATCCGGCTCCTGTATGAGGAATTTATGGATGCCCTGGACGGAGGAGAGGACGACGGGAAGACGGAGGAGCTGTCCATGGCCACAGGCTTCCTGGCGTATCCCTATTTAAAACGGCTGCTGGACCAGCTGGAGGCGGTATATCCGGGAAGGAAGCTCCATCTTTATCCCATCCGCAACGATTTTTTCGGCGAGATGATCACCGTGGCCGGTCTGATCACCGGGCAGGATCTGGTGGCCCAGCTGAAGGGAAAGCCTTTGGGAGACCGTCTGCTGCTTCCGTCGGTGATGTTTAAAAGCGGGGAGGAGGTATTCCTGGACGATATGACCAGGGCCCAGGCTGAGGCCGCTTTACAGATTCCCATAAATATAGTAAAATCAAGCGGATATGATCTGGCTTCGGCCATCCTGGACCGGGAGGCCGCCGAGGAACAGACCACCGAGCACGGCATGTATGAGCCGTCCATGAAAGACCTGCACCTTTCGGAAGAGGGAGAGGTCCTTTAAGAGAAAACATCCATAAAAAGGAGATCAATATGAGCAAACCAATCGTAGCCATTGTGGGCCGCCCCAACGTGGGAAAATCCACGCTGTTCAACGTGCTGGCCGGCAGTGCCATTTCCATTGTAAAAGATACCCCGGGAGTGACCAGGGACCGGATCTATGCAGACTGTACCTGGCTGAACCACTCCTTTACGCTGATCGATACCGGCGGCATCGAGCCGGATTCCAGCGATATCATCCTGGCCCAGATGCGGGAGCAGGCCCAGATCGCCATCGACACGGCCGATGTGATCATTTTCATCGTGGATGTGCGTCAGGGTCTGGTGGATTCCGACTCCAAGGTGGCGGACATGCTGAGAAAATCCAGGAAGCCGGTGGTGCTGGCTGTCAACAAGGTGGACAGCTTTGAAAAGTTCGGAAACGACGTATATGAATTTTATAATCTGGGCATCGGAGATCCCGTTCCTGTATCCGCAGCCTCCAGGCTGGGCCTGGGAGAGCTTCTGGACGAGGTGGCAAAGCATTTCACTCCCGACCAGTACGACGACGAGGAGGACGACCGCCCCAGGGTGGCCATCGTAGGAAAGCCCAACGTGGGCAAATCCTCCATTATCAATAAAATGCTGGGTGAGAACCGGGTGATCGTTTCCGATATTGCCGGAACCACCAGGGACGCCGTGGATACGGAGGTGGTCCATAACGGCACCGAATACGTATTCATCGATACGGCGGGACTCAGAAGAAAGAGCAAGGTAAAAGAGGATATTGAACGGTACAGCATCATCCGCACGGTGACGGCCGTGGACCGGGCCGACGTGGTGCTGATGGTCATTGACGCCACCCAGGGCGTTACGGAGCAGGACGCCAAGATCGCCGGAATCGCCCATGACCGGGGCAAGGGCATCATCGTTGTGGTCAATAAGTGGGATGCCGTTGAAAAAACGGATAAGACCATTTATGAATATACCAATAAGCTCAAGGAGACCCTGGCGTACATGCCCTATGCGGAGTACGTGTTTGTGTCGGCCCTTACGGGACAGCGGATGCAGAAGCTCTTTGACCTGATCGACATGGTCCGGGAAAACCAGAACCTGCGGGTGGCCACCGGCGTATTAAACGAGATCGTCACCGAGGCCGTGGCCATGCAGCAGCCGCCGTCGGACAAGGGAAAGCGGTTAAAGATCTATTATGTGACCCAGGTGTCCGTGAAGCCGCCCACCTTTGTGATCTTCGTCAACGACAAGGAGCTGATGCACTTCTCTTATACCAGATATCTGGAGAATAAGATAAGAGAGGCCTTTGGCTTCCGGGGCACGTCCTTAAAATTCATCATCCGGGAACGGAAGGAAAAGGAGTAGACCATGGAAAGGATCTTATGTCTTCTGACGGGGTATGTATTCGGCCTGTTTCAGACCGGGTATCTCTATGGAAAAATGCACCATATCGATATCAGACAGTACGGCAGCGGAAACTCCGGGACCACCAACGCGCTGCGGGTCATGGGAAAAAAGGCGGGGCTTCTGGTATTCCTGGGAGACTTTTTAAAGACGGTCTTTGCCTGCCTGCTGGTGCGGCTGGTGATGAAGGGAAGCCCCAGCGTGGACCTGTATGTGCTTTACGCGGGCCTGGGGGTGGTCCTGGGCCACAATTTCCCCTTTTATCTGCACTTTAAGGGCGGAAAGGGGATCGCCTCCATGGCAGGGATCCTGGTCTCCATGGACTGGCGGGTGACTCTGGTGTGCGCGTCGTTTTTCCTGGGAGCAGTGATCCTCACCAGATACGTGTCCCTGGGTTCGATCCTGGTGGTGGTATCCTTCTTTATCCAGATGGTGTTCTACGGCCTCAGAGGCGATTACGCGGTGGCAGAGGGCAATCTGGCAGAATTTTTCACAGTGGCCGGGATCCTTATGGTCATGGCCATCTGGCGCCACAGAGCCAATATCAAGAGGCTTCTGAAGGGCACAGAAAATAAATTGTGGGGAAATAAGGCAAAATAACAGGAGGGAAGCTACGTATGGGAAAAATCGGTGTGATCGGTTCCGGTACATGGGGAACCGCCATTGCAGTGCTTTTAAATAATAACGGCCATCAGGTGGACCTGTGGTCTGCGATCCCGGAGGAGATCGAGGAGATGCGTTCCACCCGCCGGCATAAAAATCTTCTGGAGGTGATCCTTCCGGATACCATCCGCTATACGGCGGATCTGGAGGAGGCCATGAAGGAAAAGGATCTGCTGGTCCTTTCCGTCCCGTCGGTATTTGTAAGAAGTACGGCGCGGAGAATGAAGGAATTCTGCCCCCAGGGCCAGATCATCGTGGATGTGGCCAAGGGAATCGAGGAGGATACCTTAAAGACCATGACGGAGATCATCCGGGAGGAGATCCCCCAGTGCGAGCCGGCAGTCCTTTCTGGACCCAGCCATGCGGAGGAGGTGAGCCGGGGCCTTCCCACCACCTGCGTTGCGGGCTCCAGGAAGAAAAAGGTGGCGGAGACTGTCCAGTCCGCCTTTATGAGCCCCGTATTCCGGGTATATACGAGCCCGGACGTCCTGGGAATCGAGGTGGGAGCCGCCTTAAAGAATGTGGTGGCCCTGGCGGCGGGAGCCGCCGACGGCCTGGGATACGGCGATAATACAAAGGCAGCCCTGATCACCCGGGGAATTGCGGAGATCAGCCGTCTGGGCATGGCCATGGGCGGCAGCTTCCAGACCTTTGCCGGCCTTACGGGGATCGGGGACCTGATCGTGACCTGCGCCAGCATGCACAGCCGGAACCGCCGGGCCGGGATCCTCATTGGAAAGGGCTATTCCATGGAGGAGGCCATGAAGGAGGTCCAGATGGTGGTGGAGGGCGTTTATTCAGCCCGGGCGGCCCTGGCCCTGTCGAAGAAATACTACGTCCCCATGCCCATTGTGGAGGCAGTGAACCAGGTTCTGTTTGAAGGAAAACCCGCAAAGGATGCGGTGACCGATTTAATGATGCGGGACAAGCGCATCGAGAATACCTCCCTTCCCTGGGAGGAATAGGCTTTTTCCAGTTCTGTAAAATACCCCCTTTGCATATACTCTGGTAGTATAAAAAGGGGGTATTTTCATGGACAATTTTCAGGTATATAAGGACATTGAAGCCCGGACGGGCGGAGAGATCTACATCGGCGTGACCGGGCCGGTCCGCACGGGAAAATCCACGTTCATCAAGCGGTTTATGGAGCTGATGGTGCTTCCGAGGCTGCCGGAGGGCCATGGGAAGGCCATTGCCAGGGATGAGCTGCCCCAGAGCGCCGCCGGAAAGACCATTATGACCACGGAGCCCAAATTTATTCCCAAGGAGGCGGCGGAGCTTTCCCTGGAGGACGGGATCACGGCCCGGGTGCGGCTGGTGGACTGTGTGGGCTTTATGGTGGAGGGTGCGGCCGGACACGAGGAAAACGGAGAGGAGCGGCTGGTGAAAACGCCCTGGTATGACCATGAGATCCCCTTTACCCAGGCGGCGGAGATCGGGACCAGGAAGGTGATCCGGGACCATTCCACCATCGGGATCGCGGTGACGGCCGACGGCTCCTTTGGAGAGCTGAAGAGAAGCGATTACCTGGATGCGGAAAACGAGACCATCCGGGAGCTGAAGGAGATCGGAAAGCCCTTTGTGATGCTCCTTAACTCTGCCAGACCCTACGCGGAGGAGACCCGGGAGCTGGCGCAGAGGCTGGAAAAGGACCATGGGATCACCGTCCTTCCCATGAACTGTGAGCAGCTGAAAAAGGAGGATATCGAGACCATTCTGGCCACGGTGCTGACGGAGTTTCCTGTGACGGAGCTCCGTTTCCATATTCCCAGATGGATGGAGATCCTTCCGGAGGATCATCCCCTGAAGGCGGCGGCCATTGAAAGCGCCAGGGAGATCCTAAAGAGGACAGACCAGATGAAGGACGTGGGCGGAGAAAACCTGGCTCCGGCGGGAGAGGGGATCCGGGAGATGACCGTCAGCCGCATGGAAATGGCCAACGGGACCGTGGAGATCCAGGTAAAGACCGAGGAATCCTGTTATTTTAAGGTCATCAGCGAATTTTCCGGGGTGCCTGTGCGGGATGAGTATGAGCTGTTCCATACCATGGCCAGGCTTTCGTCCATGGAGAGCGAGTATGAAAAGGTAAAGAATGCCTTAAGCCAGGTGCGGGCCAGGGGCTACGGCATCGTCATGCCCCAGAAGTCGGAGATCGTCCTGGAGGAGCCGGAGCTGATCCGCCACGGCAATAAATACGGCATCAAGATCCATGCCCAGGCCCCGTCCATCAACCTGATCAAGGCCCATATCGAGACAGAGATCGCGCCCATTGTGGGAAGCGAGGAGCAGGCCAGGGATCTGATCGCCTACATAAAGAAAAGCGCACAGAAGGAGGACGGGGTCTGGGAGACCAGCATATTCGGGAAATCCGTGGAGCAGATCGTGGAGGACGGCATGGAGGCCAAGATCTCCCAGATGACGGAGGATTGCCAGGCAAAGCTCCAGGATACGCTGCAGAAAATAATCAATGACAGTAATGGAGGAATGATTTGCATTATTATCTGAAAAGTGCTATAATTATATAACTATTTAAAAGCGGTCATGGACCGGTATCACACAAACGACAGGAGGGGTTCTATGAAATTAACATTCATTGGCGCCAACCATGAAGTGACCGGCAGCTGCCACTGCCTGGAGGCATGCGGGAAAAAGATCCTGGTTGATTATGGAATGGAGCAGGGGGGGAATGTTTATGAAAATGCGGAACTTCCGTTTCCGATCCCGGATGTGGATTATATCCTGATCACTCACGCCCACATCGACCACACGGGACTTCTGCCGCTGATCTATGCGAAGGGCTTCCGGGGGCAGATCTTTGCCACACAGGCCACTTGCGATCTGTGCAATATCATGTTAAAAGACAGCGCCCATATCCAGGAAATGGAGGCGGAGTGGAAAAACCGGAAGGCCAGGCGTGCCGGCAAGCCGGAGGTGGAGCCTCTTTACACCATAAATGACGCAGAAGGCGTACTGACCCACTTTGTCCCCTGCCATTACGGGGATGTGCTGACCCTGACCGAAGGACTCAGGATCCGGTTCACCGATGTGGGCCACCTTCTGGGTTCGGCCTCCATCGAGGTCTGGATGGAAGAAGAGGGCCTGGAGAAAAAGATCGTATTCTCCGGTGACATCGGAAATAAGAATAAGCCGCTGATCAAAAACCCCAGCTATATCGACGAAGCGGACTATGTGGTCATGGAATGTACCTACGGCGACCGGACCCATGACCGGACCCACGAGCACATCGACGAGCTGGCCCATATCCTTCAGGAGACCCTGGACCGGGGCGGCAACCTGGTGATCCCGGCCTTTGCCGTGGGTCGTACCCAGGAGATCCTTTATTTCATGAGAAGGATAAAGGAAGAAAAGCTCATAAAGGGCCATGATGATTTTGAGGTTTACGTGGACAGTCCCCTGGCGGTGGAGGCCACCCAGGTGTTTACAAAAAACATTATGGAATGCTACGATGAAGAGGCCATGGATCTGGTGAAGCGGGGGATCAACCCCATCGGCTTCCCGGGCCTTAAGCTGTCCATCACCAGCGAGGATTCAAAAAATATCAACTTTGATATGACCCCCAAGGTGATCATCTCTGCGGCGGGCATGTGTGATGCCGGCCGGATCCGCCACCACTTAAAGCATAACCTGTGGCGTCCCGAATGTACCATCCTCTTTGCCGGATACCAGGCAGTGGGGACTCTGGGACGGAGCCTTTTGGAGGGAGCCCAGGTGGTGAAGCTTTTTGGCGAGACCATCGACGTGGAGGCGCGGATCGAAAAGCTGGACGGAATTTCCGGACACGCAGACATGAACGGGCTGATCACATGGGTTTCGGTCTTTAAGGAAAAGCCGTCCCAGGTATTCCTGGTCCACGGCGACGACAATGTGTGCACCAGCTTTGCAGGCCTTCTCCATACGGAGTATGGATTTGAGGCGGCGGCTCCGTTCTCCGGATCGGTCTATGATCTGGCGGCAGGAGCGTGGCTTAAGCAGACCGTGGGCGTTCCCATCCGCAAAGAAACAGAACGGCAGAAGGAGAACCGGACCATCTTCGAGCTTCTTCTGGCTGCCGGCGAGCGCCTGATGCGGGTGATCCGGAAAAACCGGGAATGCGCCAACAAGGACATAAAGAAATTTACAGCAGACGTCAATGCCCTTTGCGACAAATGGGATCTGTAAAGGAGCGGCGGAGGGAAAGGATCTTTCATGAAAGTAACGTTATACACAGACGGCGCGGCCCGCGGGAATCCCGACGGGCCGGGCGGCTACGGGGCTGTTCTCCAGTTTGTGGACAAGGAGGGGACGCTCCACGAAAAGGAACTGTCTGCCGGTTATGTACGGACCACCAACAACCGGATGGAGCTGATGGCGGCCATTGCGGGGCTGGAGGCACTGAACCGGCCCTGCCAGGTGGAGCTTTATTCGGATTCCCGGTATTTGGTGGACGCCTTCAACCAGAAGTGGATCGACGGCTGGGTGAAGCATGACTGGAAGCGGCCCAAAAGCGGGCCGGTGAAAAATACGGATCTCTGGAAGCGGCTTTTAAAAGCCATGGAGCCCCATGTGGTCACTTTTTTCTGGGTCAAGGGCCACGACGGCAATCCGGAGAACGAACGGTGCGACCGGCTGGCCACAGGGGCGGCAGACGGGACCGGCCTTCTGACCGATCCGGGACTGGAGCCCTGATCCCGGAGGACAGGCCGTGACGCCGGACCTGTGAAAAAAGTTACGATAATCTTACAAAATATTACTAATTTGCGATTTGTGTTCACAAGTGGTTCCGTTTATGTTATCTTTATTTCATGATACCAGGCTCAAGGGTCCAGAGGGCCGGTATCCGAAGAGAAAAATCGAAACAGACCAGAAATAAAAGAACATACCGAACGGAGCTGATATATGAACAGACGGAATGGAATGTGGCTCACAGTCCTTTGTATCCTGGCTGCCGGGATCCTTACGACCAGCGTTACCAGCAGCTATGTGAGGGAGAGCACAGAGGCCGCCATGGCGGCCGAAACGGAAACGGAGATCCGCGGGGCACAGATATCTGTGCCCAGGGAAGCATCCGTACCGGAGGCTTCCCTAAAGAGGATGATGGAACCGGCGGACGCAGGCGGCCGGGAAAGGGCGGAAAAAGCCCCCCAGACAGCAGGAGGAAACGGTCCGGCGGCGCCCCGGGCGGCCATGGCCGCCCCGGAGACAGCGGCGGAGCAGCAGGAAACGGATGAAACAGGGATGCCGGAGGCAGAGGCGGATATGGCCGCAGCAGAAACGGTAAAATCCCCTCTGGATCCGGCGGTGCCTTCAGAGGCTTCGGCTCCCGGACAGGAGATCGCGGAGGCCAGGAGTGTATTTACAAAAGAAGAGCTGGAGGACCGCCTGGAAAAGGCCAGGGAGCTGTCCTGGCAGTACCAGGGGAGTCTGAAAGAGGAGAACGCCGTTTCCGCCTATGCGGCGGCAGAGCAGCTCTGGAGCCTGTGGGACAAGGAGCTGAACCTGGTTTACGGCTCCATCCGGGCCAGGATGTCCGGGGAGGAGGCGGAGGCCCTGCGGATCTCGGAGCTGGAATGGATGAAGGAGAGGGACCAGGCGGCTTCCAAAGCGGCGGACGCGTCGGCGGTACCCCAGAACCAGACTCTGGAGTCCAGAAAGGCCATGGCGGAGGAAACGCGGGCCAGATGCTACGAGCTGATGGAAGAATATGAAGAGATCCTGGAGCGGACGCCGGATGGGGCGGCTTCAGGATCATGATAAAAACCGGGGAGCTTCCAGCCCCGGTTTTTATTATTTGAATTTTCTTCTTGCATATCTGGGGATTTGAGATTATGATATACTGTATATAAATGTGCCATTTGAATCATGCACAGGCGTCTGAATCTGAAGGACAGCCGGAAAAGGAGGAGTCTATGACCGCATTATTCGCTGCTTTTATAGAAACCGCAGGAAAGTTCCTGATCCTTGGGGCCGCCGCTTTCTTTGGCGTTGTCTGCGGGAAAAAATTCAGAGACAGAAGAAATAAACAGTAACCAGGAGGCAAAAGACCATGCAGAAATATGGTGTGAATGAACTGAGGAGAATGTTCCTTGAATTCTTTGAGAGCAAGGATCATCTGGCTATGAAGAGCTTCTCCCTTGTTCCGCATAACGACAACAGCTTACTTCTTATAAACGCCGGTATGGCTCCCTTAAAGCCCTATTTTACCGGCCAGGAGATCCCGCCCAGGCGCAGGGTATGTACCTGCCAGAAGTGTATCCGTACCGGCGATATCGAGAATATCGGAAAGACCGCCCGTCACGGCACCTTCTTTGAAATGCTGGGAAACTTCTCCTTCGGAGATTATTTTAAGACCGAATCCCTCCACTGGTCCTGGGAGTTCCTGACCCAGGTGGTGGGCCTGGATCCCGACCGGCTCTATCCGTCCATCTACCTGGACGATGAGGAGGCCTTTAAGATCTGGAACGAGGAGATCGGAGTTCCCGCAGAGAGGATCTTCCGCTTTGGAAGAGAGGACAACTTCTGGGAGCACGGAGCAGGTCCCTGCGGCCCCTGCTCTGAGATCTATTATGACCGGGGAGAAAAGTATGGCTGCGGAAAGCCGGACTGCACCGTAGGCTGCGAATGCGACCGCTATATCGAGGTATGGAACAACGTGTTCTCCCAGTTTGAGAACGACGGCCATGGAAATTATACGGAGCTGGCCCAGAAGAACATCGATACCGGCATGGGCCTGGAGCGTCTGGCTGTGGTGGTCCAGGATGTGGATTCCCTGTTCACCATCGACACCAACAAGGCGCTTCTGGACCGGGTATGCCAGCTGGCTGGAAAAGAGTACCAGAAGGACTATGAAACAGACGTTTCCCTGCGTATCGTAACGGATCATATTAAATCCTGCACCTTTATGATCTCCGACGGGATCATGCCCTCCAACGAGGGACGCGGATATGTGCTCCGCCGTCTGCTCCGCCGGGCTGCCCGCCATGGAAGAAAGCTGGGGATCGAAGGAAAGTTCTTAGCCAACCTTTCCGATACAGTTATCGCCTTATCCAAAGACGGATATCCGGAGCTGGAGGAGAAGAAGGTGATGATCTTTAAGGTCCTTACAGAGGAAGAGGACAAGTTCAATAAGACCATCGACCAGGGCCTGGCTATCCTTTCCGATATGGAAGAGGAGATGAAGAAGAGCGGCTCCAATACCCTTTCCGGTGCGGATGCCTTCAAGCTTTACGATACCTACGGCTTCCCGCTGGATCTTACAAAGGAGATCCTGGAGGAGAAGTCCTTCCAGGTGGACGAAGAGGGCTTTGCCGCCTGTATGAAGGAGCAGAAAGAAAAGGCCAGAAAGGCCAGAAAGACCACCAACTACATGGGCGCAGACGTGACCGTCTACCAGTCCATCGATCCGGCTGTCACCACGAAATTCGTGGGCTATGACCGTCTGGTCCATGATTCCGCCATCACAGTGCTGACCACCGAGGATGAGATCGTGGAGGCTCTGACGGACGGCCAGAGGGGAACCATCCTGGTGGAGGAGACCCCGTTCTACGGAACCATGGGCGGCCAGCAGGCCGATACCGGCGTGATCGTATCGGAAAACGGCGAGTTTGCCGTGGAGGACACGATCCATCTCCAGGGCGGCAAGGTCGGCCATGTGGGTGTGATGACCAAGGGAATGTTCAGGACCGGGGATACGGTGACCTTAAAAGTGGACGAGGAGAACCGCGCCTTAACGGCCAGAAACCACAGCGCCACCCACTTACTCCATAAAGCCCTCAGGACGGTGCTTGGAGATCATGTGGAGCAGGCCGGTTCCTTAGTGACCAGAGACCGTCTCCGCTTTGACTTTACCCATTTCTCCGCCATGACTTCCGAGGAGATCAAAAAGGTGGAGGAGATCGTAAATAGAGAGATCCACGCAGGTCTTTCTGTTGTGACGGATGAGATGAGTCTGGAGGACGCGAAAAAGACAGGCGCCATGGCCCTGTTTGGAGAGAAGTACGGAGAAACGGTCCGGGTAGTCAGAATGGGAGATTTCTCCACAGAGCTCTGCGGCGGGACCCATGTGGCCAACACCTCCTCCATCAGCTCCTTTAAGATCCTGTCTGAGGCAGGGATCGCGGCCGGAGTGAGAAGGATCGAGGCGCTGACCTCCGACGGACTCATGGCCCATTATGCTGAAACCGAAAAGGAGCTCCATGAGGCGGCGGCGGCAGCCAAGACGACTCCGGGAGCCCTGACTGCAAAGATCGAGGCAATGTTAGAGGAGATCAAGGCGCTCCACTCAGAAAACGAGAAGCTGAAGAGCAAACTCGCCAAGGAGGCCATGGGCGATGTGATGGATCAGGTACAGGAGGTTAAGGGCGTGAAGGTCCTGGCAGTCCGTGCCGACGGAGTGGATATGAACGGCCTGCGGAACCTGGGCGACCAGTTAAAGGAGAAGCTGGGCGAGGGCGTTATTGTCATCGCTTCCGTCCTGGACGGAAAGGTGAGCCTGATGGCCACAGCCACCGACGGAGCCCAGAAGGCGGGAGCCCATGCCGGAAACCTCATTAAGGCCATTGCGGGCCTGGTGGGAGGAGGCGGCGGCGGCCGTCCCAACATGGCCCAGGCCGGCGGAAAGAACCCGGCAGGCGTGGACGAGGCCCTGGCAAAGGTGGCCGAAACCGTAGAATCCCAGGTAAGATAACCCGGCATCAGCCAGTTTTTTACAAATTTTTCATAATTCCAAAAAAATCTATTGACGAATGTGTAATTTATGATATAATCATACCAGTGCTAAAAAATACCCAAACAGTTGTATTATGCACAATTACACAACTGGAGGGAGGTTAGGTGTGAGCGATGTCAAACGTAATTGTTAAAGATAACGAGAGCTTAGACAGTGCTTTACGCAGATTCAAAAGAAACTGCGCAAAGGCTGGTATTCAGCAGGAGATTCGTAAAAGAGAGCATTATGAAAAGCCCAGCGTAAGACGTAAGAAAAAGTCTGAAGCGGCAAGAAAGCGTAAATACAACTAATCATTGAATGAAACGCGTAATGAAGAAGATATTCCGTAACAGGGATATCTTCTTTTTTTGTCCGGAACTGCATATAGTAGCATGAATCTGCAAAAGGCGGGGACAGGATTTGAAAAGGAAACGGGACGGGATGAGCGGACTGGCAGAGTCCCTGGGACTTCCGCTGGACGCCTGCCGGGGAGAGATGGTTCTGACCTTCATGGGACGGTCCATGGTTCGGATCGAAAATTACAGGAGCATCCTGGTATATTCAGATACATACATAAAGATCCTGGCCGGAAAATACCGGCTCTCCATCAATGGGAAGCGCCTGAGGATCCACTATTATGACAAGGATGAGATGGAGATCACGGGAAAAATAGATGCCATCGGCTTTGATGAGGGGTGACGGACTTTGAGGGAAACAAGACGGCTTTTTTTTAAGGGCGGAGTGCAGGCGGAGGTCACCGGCCTGGGACGGGAGCGGTTTTTCAACATTGCGGCCCGCCGGGAGCTTTTTGTGACCGGGATCGGGACGGACCGGGATGGGCGCGTTTTTTTCTGGACCACAGGGGAGGATTATAAAAAAATGAAGCCGGTGGCGAGAAAGGCCGGCGTCCGCCTGTTTTTGCGGAAAAAGTACGGCCTTCCCTTTATCCTTTTCCGGAACCGGAGGAGGAAGCCTCTGGCCGCCGGATTCGTCTGTTTTTTCCTGTTCCTTTATGGAATGTCCTTTTTTATATGGGATATTTCCTTTGAGGGAAACCTGCGGTTCACGGACCAGACGCTCCTGCACTATATGGAAACGATCCCGGTGGCCTGCGGCATGAGAAAATCCCTGGTTTCCTGCGAAGCGCTGGAGGAGAGCCTGAGAAACCAGTTTGCGGAGATCACCTGGGTATCGGCAGAGATCCGCGGGACCAGGCTCACGGTGCGGATCAAGGAGAATGAGGCCATGCTGTCGCCGGAGGAGCCGGACCGGACGCCCTGTGACCTGGCGGCAGAAAAGGACGGAATCGTCGAGCGGTGTGTGGTCCGGAACGGCCTGCTTAAGGTAAGAGCCGGAGATCCGGTGGCCGCCGGGGAGCTTCTGGTGAGCGGCACGATCCCCATTTACGATGATTCGGAGACTCTGACCGCCTCCCATGAGATCCGGGCAGATGCGGAGGTCTACGCAAGGACGGTATATGAAGCGGAAAAGCGGCTTCCCCTGACCTGCGAGACAAGGAGCCGGACGGGAAGGGTCAGGCGCGGGGTATTTTTCAGTATATTTGGCAGGACCTTTTACTTTCTCATGCCGGCTTACGGGGAAAATCCGTGGGAATTTTTTATGGAGGAGAGCCAGCTGAAGCTTTTTGAGGACTTTTATCTGCCGGTATATGGGGGGATCGTTACGGCCCTGGAATACGTTCCCTATGAGCGGGCGTATACAAAAGCGGAGGTTTCTGCCGCAAAAGACCGGTATATGGAGGAATATATGGAAAAATTAGAGGAAAAAGGTATACAAATCCTTGCAAATGATGGTAAAATAGAAAAAGATGAATCCGGCTGGAAGATCCAGGGGACAGTAACCGTGATCGAGGATATTGCAAAGCCTGTTCCCATACCGGAAAAACATGAGGAGAATCAGACAGTAAATGAGTTTAATTGAGACAATCATAGACATTCCCGCGGAGCATGAGCGGAAGGTCTGCGGACAGTTCGACTGCTATTTAAAAAAGATTGAAAGGACGCTCCATGTGTCCATGATCGCCAGGGACGGGGAGATCAAGATCATCGGGCCGGACCACGCAGTAAAGAAGGCCAAAAGCGTTTTTTCCACCCTCATCGAGCTTTCCAGGAGGGGAGAAGAGGTGGGAGAGCAGAATGTGGATTATGCCCTGGCCCTTTCCTTTGAGGGGAAGGATGAGGCGCTTTTGGAGATCGATAAGGATATCATCTGCCGCACCATCAACGGAAAGCCCGTAAAGCCCAAGACCCTGGGACAGAAGCAGTATATCGATCTGATCCGGAAAAAGATGATCGTATTCGGCGTGGGGCCGGCCGGAACGGGAAAAACGTATCTGGGCATGTCCATGGCCATCCAGGCCTTTAAGAGCGGAGAGGTGAACCGGATCATCCTCACCAGGCCCGCCATTGAGGCCGGAGAAAAGCTGGGCTTTCTGCCCGGCGACTTACAGAGCAAGATCGACCCGTATCTGCGGCCCCTGTACGACGCCCTGTATCAGATCATGGGCGCCGAGTCCTATCTGCATAACGCGGAAAAGGGGCTGATCGAGGTGGCTCCCCTGGCCTATATGCGGGGCCGTACCCTGGACAATGCGTTTATTATCCTGGACGAGGCCCAGAACACCACCCAGGCCCAGATGAAAATGTTCCTGACCCGGATCGGCTTCGGATCCAAGGTGATCATCACCGGCGACCAGTCCCAGAAGGACCTTCCCTCTGGAACCGTTTCCGGACTGGATACGGCGCTTAAGATCTTAAAGAACATCGACGATATCGGAATCTGCTATTTTACCAGCGATGACGTGGTGCGCCACCCGCTGGTACAGAAGATCGTAAAGGCATATGATGAATATGAGGCCCGCGGCAAAGGTGCAAAAAAGCCGGACCGCCAGGCCGGAAGGGACGGAAGAAATGACAGTAACCATCGAGTATGAGGCCGAAGAACGGCTGGAGGTTCCCTACGAGGAGATCATCCATAATGTGGTGGTGGAGGCTCTGGACTATGTGGAATGTCCGTATGACGCGGAGGTCAACGTGATCCTGACGGACAATGAGGGGATCCACCAGATCAATCTGGACATGCGGGGCATCGACCGGCCCACCGACGTGCTCTCCTTTCCCATGTGCGACTTTGAGACGCCGGGAGATTTTGACGGCCTGGAGGAAACGCCGGAGGAATATTTCAATCCGGATACGGGAGAGCTGATGCTGGGGGATATTGTGATCTCCGTGGAAAAGGTAAAGGAACAGGCAGAAAAATTCGGCCATTCGGAAACCCGGGAGCTGGCATTTTTAGTGGCCCACAGCATGCTCCACCTGAGCGGTTATGACCATATGGAGGAAGAAGAACGGCTGGATATGGAGGAAAAACAGAGGGAAATTCTGGAACGGAGGGGTTACAGGAGATGAAAAGGCATGGCAGAGGGGTAATAACAGTGCTGGCGGCGGCTGCGCTGGCGGCAGCTCTTTCCGGGTGCGGAAAGAAGTATGAGGAGGCGGCCGTGACCACGGCAGCGGAAACGGAGGCCGAGCCCACCCGGGTGGTGGTCCTGGAGACCGAGGCGGAAACGGAGCCGCCGGAAACGGAACCGGAGGAGCCGGTGGAGCGTATTGAGGTGGACGGGAAGATCCGGAGCTATCTCACCGGGGAAATGGTGGATGTGGCCATCGGAAACCGCCGCCCGCTGGCGGTGATGATGAGCAATGACAAGGAGTCCCTGCCCCAGTACGGCATCAACCGGGCCGGAGTGGTCTATGAGGTGCCGGTGGAGGGGGAGATGAACCGGTATATGGCTCTGATCGAGGACTACGACGGCCTGGACCGGATCGGTTCGGTCCGGAGCGCCCGCACCTACTATACCTATTTTGCCAGAGAGTACGATGCCATCTTTGCCCACTACGGCCAGAGTACCTTTGCCAAAAAATATCTGAGCAATGTGGACAATATCAATGGTCTGGACGGCATCGGCGGCACAGCCTATTACCGCACCAAGGACCGGAAGGCGCCTCATAACGCCTATACCAGCGGGGAGCGGATCAATAAGGCCATTGAAAAGCTGGGCTACCGCACCGGCTATGGAGATTCCTATGAGGGCCATTTCCAGTTTGCCAGGGGAAAGGAGCAGATCGTTCCGGACAGTGATGATGCTTTTAAGGTGGTTCCCGGCTATCCCATGAACAAGCCCTGGTTTGAGTATCAGGAATCGGACGGCCTGTACCACCGTTTCCAGTACGGAAGCCATCATAAGGGAAACGAGGGCCTCATCGCAGTCAAGAACATCATCTTCCAATATGTGGAATGGGGCCACTATGCCTCTACTCCGTATCTGAACATCAATGTACATAAGGGCCGTGAGGGATACTATTTCACCAACGGGAAATATCAGAAGATCACCTGGAAAAAGGACGGGGAATTCGGTGTGACCCGGTATTACGACCTGGACGGCAACGAGATCACATTAAATAAGGGAAAGACCTGGATCTGCATCATTGGTGCAGACCGGTATGATAAGGCTGAGATTTATGGGAAGTAACAAGGAGACCAGAGAAATGAGAGAACGGGGAGCCAGCCGGAAAAAGGCCGGCTCCCGGCCGAAAAAAACGGGAGGGGAATCCAACTTTGTGGTCCAGGGAAGTATCCTGGCCATAGCCTCCATCGTGGTGAGGATCATCGGCATCGCGTACCGGATCCCCATGATCAACATTATCGGGGACGAGGGAATGGGCTATTACGGAACGGCGTTTAACGTGTACAACATCGCCCTTCTTTTATCCTCCTACAGCCTTCCTCTGGCCGTATCAAAGATGGTGTCTGCCCGGCTGGCCAGGAAGCAGTACCGGAACTCCGTCCGGATCCTGCGGGCAGCCCTGGTCTACGCCACGGCGGTGGGAGCCCTGGCGGCAGCTGTCATCTGGTTTGGAGCCGACTTCTTTGCAAGAGAAGTTTTTTTTATGCCCTATGCGGCGTTTGCGTTAAAAACCCTGGCGCCCACGGTCTGGATCATGGCGTATCTGGGCGTGTTCCGGGGCTATTACCAGGGCCAGGGAACCATGGTGCCCACGGCCCTTTCCCAGGTTTTCGAGCAGATCGTAAACGCCATTGTCAGTGTGGGAGCCGGAAGCTGGCTGTTTAACCAGGCCATAAAGGTCGAGATCCTGAAGGGAGAGACCGGGTCCGGCTATTCCAATGCCTGGGGAGCTGCCGGAGGCACCATCGGAACGGGAGCCGGCGCGTTTACGGCCCTTTTGTTCCTGCTGCTCCTGTTTGCCGCTTATCAGAGGACCATCCGGAAAAAGGTCCGCAGGGACCGGTCCGGCTCTGTGGAGAGTTACAGGACCATCACAAAGATCTTATTCTTTACCGTGGTGCCGGTGGTGATGAGCTCTGCCATTTATAACGTCAACAGCGTTCTGGACAACGGACTCCTGGCCTATAATTTCAAGACCCTGGGAATGGAGGAGGAGTTTATCTCCCAGTGGGGCGTGTATACAGGAAAATACCACCTTCTGATCAACGTTCCTATGGCTGTTTCCAATGCCCTGTCCTCGTCCCTGATCCCGTCGGTGTCCCGGGCTGTGGCCGCCGGGAACCGGCGCATGGTGAAAAAGAAGGTGGCGGCGGCGATCCGTTTCTCGCTCCTGATCGCCATTCCGTCTGCGGTGGGCCTGACCGTCCTGGCGGGGCCGGTGAACGACCTGCTGTTTTCGGGCGACAACAGCCTGGCGGTCCAGATGACCCTGTACGGGTCCATTGCCGTGGTCTTTTACTCTGTGTCCACGGTGACCAACGCCATTTTACAGGGCATTGACCAGATGCGGCTTCCGATCGTCCATGCCCTGGCAGCCCTGGTCCTGCATCTGGCGGCCATGGAGGTCATGGTCCTGGTGTTCCATATGGGGATCTTCTCCATGGTATTTGCCAATATCCTGTTCGCAGTGATCATGTGCTTTTTGAACCACCGGTCCATACGGAAGATCCTGGGCTACCGCCAGGAGGTGAAAAAGACCATCCTCTTGCCGGCGGCGGCTTCGGCGGTCATGGGAGCGGCGGCAGCGGGCGTCTATAAACTTATCCATCTGGGGATCCGCAGCAACGCAGTCTGCACCCTGGGAGCCGTGGCGGCGGCAATGGCAGTTTACGGGATCCTGCTGGTGAAGCTTGGCTGTCTGGATGAGGACGAGCTGCGCCAGATGCCAGGAGGAACCCGGCTTTTACAGGTATTCCGGCGGTTTCGCCTGATGTAAGCCGGGCGATCGCTGAAAAATCCGTGAAATCTGTTTAAAACAGGGAAAGAAAGCAGATACTGTTTTCAGAAGGAGTGATTTCCAATGAAAAAATATGTATCCTGCTTTCTTTTCTTTTTGGTACTGACGGCAGGCTGTCTGGTGTCCTTATTTGTTCTGACCATTCGCCCGCAGGAACGCCAGGCCGCTGAAGTCCAGATGACAGAATCCGTGGAACAGCCGGCGCTGGCGGAAAGCGGAAAGGAGGAACCGGTCCATCTGGTCCTTAATCAGGAGGCAGTGGAGCCGGAGCCCGCAAAGGACAGCTTCTGCCTGGTGGCAGAGGAGGGATATCTCATTGTCTATGATGAAAGCCAGACCACGGTGAACCTGTTCACCCATATGCCTCTTGCGGATTTTCCCCCCGCCGAGCAGGAACGGCTCATGGAGGGGATCTGGTTTCCTACAATGGCAGAAATTTTCAGCTATCTGGAATCTTACACCAGTTAAGACTTGCAATTTAAACGCCGGATGGATATACTAGGGATAACATTTTTTACTGCAGCGCCATGCAAAAGGAGGAAATTATGGGACGACCAGAAGGGATCATCATCGGCGGTGGAGCCGCCGGTCTTATGGCTGCCATCACGGCGGCGGAAAACGGGGCGGAGGTGACGGTCCTGGAGCACATGGCCCGGGTGGGAAAGAAGATCCTTTCCACGGGAAATGGAAAATGCAATCTGACCAACCGGAATCTGACGCCGGCCTGCTACCGGTGCAGTACCGCAGATTTCCCCATGACGGCCATCGGGCGGTTTTCCGTGACGGATACGATCGCTTTTTTCCGGCGGATGGGCGTGGTGGTCACAGACCGGAACGGCTACGTTTATCCGGTCTCCGGACAGGCCCAGACCATTCTGGATGCCTTAAGGGAGAAGGCAGAGAGTCTGGGAGTTTCCATTGTGACGGAGTGTGAAACGGAGTCCATAGAAAAGAAAGAAAAGGGCTTTTCCGTCCGGACCTCCTGCGGCCTTTTTGGCGGGGATTTCCTGATCCTGGCGGCGGGCTCCAGGGCGGCTCCGGCCACAGGCTCCGACGGCAGCGGCTATGAGCTGGCCAGAGCCCTGGGCCATAAGATCGTAAAGCCCCTTCCAGCCCTGGTACAGCTGAAGTGCCAGGGGGAGTTTTTCCGATCCATCGCCGGCGTCCGCACAGAGGCGGAGGTGAGCCTTTATACGGCAGGGCGGCACGGAGAGCTGGAGGATCTCCTGGCCTCGGACCGGGGGGAGCTGCAGCTGACGGATTACGGGATCTCCGGGATCCCGGTGTTCCAGGTGAGCCGGTATGCCTCCGAAGCCCTGGACCGGAAAAAACGGGTGATGGCGGTCCTGGACTTTTTTCCGTCCCTGGGAAGCGGAGATTTTTTCTCCCTTTTAAAAGAACAGAGGGAATATCTGCCGGACCGGATGGCCGGAAGCTTTTTAAACGGGATCTTTCATAAAAAGCTGGCGGCCCTGTTTCTGAAGGCGGCCGGGATCCGGGGAGAGGAGCCGGTGGGAAGGCTTCCGGATAAAAAGCTTCAGGCGGTGACAGAGATCGCAAAGCGCACCATGGTGGAGGTGACGGCGGCCAATTCCTTTGATAAGGCACAGGTGTGCATGGGCGGGGTCCGCGTAAAGGAGGTGGATCCCTATACGATGGAATCCAGGCTGGTGCCGGGACTTTATTTTGCCGGAGAGATCCTGGATGTGGACGGGATCTGCGGCGGCTATAATCTGCAGTGGGCCTGGTCCAGCGGCTATGCGGCCGGAGCCAGCGCCACAGGTAAGGAGTAATTACATATGATCCGAATCAATCAGCTTGCCCTGGAAGTGGGCCATGGCCCGGGGGCCATTAAGAAAAAGGCGGCCAGGCTTTTAAAGGTGTCGGAAACCTCGATCCGGAGGGTGGATGTGGTACGGCGCTCCATTGACGCCCGGAAAAAGGACCGGATCCTGTACAGCTATATCGTGGATGTGAAGCTGACAGAAAGGAAAAAAGAGGAATCGGCTGTAAAAAAGGCGGGAAGCCGCAATATCCAGATAGAAACGGAAGCCCGATACCAGTATCCGTCCCACGGAAAGGAGGTCCTGAGGGACCGTCCGGTGGTCATCGGGGCCGGCCCGGCCGGTCTTTTTGCAGCTCTGGCCCTGGCGGAAAACGGCTTTTCACCGGTGCTTCTGGAGCAGGGAGATCCGGTGGAGGTGCGGGCAGAAAAGGTGGAGGCCTTCTGGAGAAACGGGGATGAGAGCCTGGACCTTCATTCCAACGTCCAGTTCGGGGAAGGCGGCGCCGGAACCTTTTCCGACGGAAAGCTGAATACCCTGGTAAAGGATGTGTCCGGAAGGAACGGAAAGGTGCTGGAGACCTTTGTGGAGGCCGGAGCAGACGCCTCCATCCTGTACGATAGCCGCCCCCATATCGGAACGGACGTGCTCCGGGAGGTGGTGAAAAATATCCGGAAGAGGATCCAGGACGCCGGAGGCGAGGTGCGGTTTGGCTGCCGGGTGGAGCAGATCCTCATGGAGGACGGAAGGACCGGAGGCGTCCTCCTGGCCGGAGGAGAAAGGATCTCCAGCCGGACTGTGGTACTGGCTGTGGGCCACAGTGCCAGGGAGCTGTTTTCTGCCCTGTGGGAGCAGAAGGTGGTCATGCAGCCCAAGGCCTTTGCCGTGGGCCTGAGGATCCAGCATCCGCAGAGGATGATCAACCTTTCCCAGTACGGAAAGGAGGACGCCGGGGAGCTGGGAGCCGCCCCCTATAAGGTGACGGCCAGCACAAAAAGCGGCCGCGGGGTCTATTCCTTCTGCATGTGTCCCGGCGGCTATGTGGTCAACGCCTCATCGGAAAAGGGGAGGCTGGCGGTCAACGGCATGAGCAATTTCCGGCGGGACGGAGAGAACGCCAACAGCGCCATCATCGTTTCTGTGACGCCAGAGGATTTTCCGGTCCCGGGCGCCCTGGGAGGCGTGGAATTTCAGCGGAGACTGGAGGAAAAGGCATTTTTACTGGGAGATGGCAGGATCCCGGTGCAGCTTTACGGAGATTTCCGGGAAGGGCGCAGATCGGAGGCCCTGGGTGAGGTGGCTCCCCAGTTCTGCGGCGGATATGCCCTTTCGGATCTGCGGGAGCTGATGCCGGAGGCCCTCAACCGGGCGTTTATAGAGGGAATGGAAGAGTTTGGAAAACGGATCCGGGGCTTTGACCGGCCCGACGCGCTTCTTGCGGGGATCGAAAGCCGTACTTCTTCCCCTTTAAAGATCCTCAGAGACGAGAATCTGGAAAGCAGCGTGAAGGGGCTGTATCCCTGCGGGGAGGGAGCCGGGTATGCCGGAGGGATCACATCGGCGGCCATGGACGGCCTTAAGGTGGCGGAGGAGATCATCCGCCGGTACCGCCCGTCATAGGAGCGGAAACGGGTATGGGACGGTTACAGAAAATCCTGGGATTGGAGAGATGAAGCATGAAAGAGACAGCAAGAGAAAGCCTGAAGGACAAGAAGAGGATCGTAATAAAGATCGGCTCCTCTTCCCTGACCCATCCGGAGACCGGAGACGTGAACCTGGTTAAGATCGAACGGCTGATCCGGGTCATCAGCGACCTCAGAGGCATGGGAAAAGAGGTGGTCCTGGTATCCTCGGGAGCCATTGCGGCGGGCCGGCAGGCCCTGGGCTGCCAGAAGCCTCATACAGTGGCGGAAAAGCAGGCCTATGCGGCTGTGGGCCAGGCCAGGCTCATGATGGTGTACCAGAAGCTCTTTTCTGAATACAACCAGACGGCGGCCCAGATCCTTATGACCAAAAATACCATTGTGGACAACACCTCCAGGGAAAACGCCAGGAATACCTTTGACGAGCTTCTGAAGCTGGGAACTGTGCCGGTGGTAAACGAAAACGATACGGTCTCCACCTACGAGATCAAATTCGGCGATAACGACCGGCTTTCCGCCATTGTCTCCGCCCTGATCGGAGCGGATCTTCTGATCCTTCTTTCGGATATCGACGGCCTTTATTCCGATGATCCCAGAAAGAACCCGGACGCACAGTTCATCAGCCAGGTGGACGAGCTTTCCGACGAGCTCATGTCCATGGGAAAATCCACGTCCGGAAGCGATGTGGGCACCGGCGGCATGGCAGCAAAGCTCTATGCGGCAAAGATCGCCGCAGGCAGCGGCACAGACATGGTCATCGCCAATGGGGACAATGTGGAGGTGATCTGGGATATCCTGGAGGGAAGGGAAAAGGGGACCCTGTTTACCGCCCATCGGAGTCCGGATTTCACGCTTCTTGATTATATTGAGAGCGTACACCCATAGCCCCAAAGCCGGGACAGAGAACGGCTCTGCCCTCCCCGGGGCGGATTATTATATAGAAGGAGAAGCAATATGGATGCATCAAAGATCGACAGGATCAACGCACTTTACCATAAATCCCAGTCCGTGGGACTGACAGAGGAAGAAAAGAACGAGCAGGCAGCTCTCAGAAAGGAATATATTGAAACGGTCCGGAAAAATCTAAGGGGGACCCTGAACAATATCTCCATTAAGGAAAAGGACGGGACCGTTACCGACCTGGGAAAGAAGTATGGAAATGTGGGACACACAGAAAGCTGATCTGAGAAAACAGATGCGCGGCCGTTTAAAGGCTGTGGATGCGGAAGAGAAGGCGGCCTGGGACCGGGAGGTCTGCCGGCGAGTCCTTTCCCGGCCAGAGATCGCCGGAGCGGACCGGGTCCTGGGCTATATGGCTCTTTCCTGGGAGACCGGGACCCGGGAGCTTCTGGAGGCTCTTTTAAAAGAGGGAAAGCGGGTGGCCCTTCCCAGGGTGGCCCTTTCCCGGTCCGGCGGCGTCCAGGCAATGCCGCGGATGGATTTTTTTGAGATCCATTCCATGGAAGACCTGGAGGAGGGGGCGTTTCACATCCTGGAGCCGGGCGGCCGCTGTCCGAGGGCGGACTGGAGAACGGCGCCTGTGCTGGTGCCGGGGATGGCCTTTACGCCGGACGGCATGCGGCTTGGAAAGGGCGGCGGCTACTATGACTGCTTCCTGGAGCGGGAGCCGGACCATGGGACCCTGGCTCTGGCCTATGGCTTCCAGATGGTGGAAACACTTCCGGGAGAAGCCCATGACCGTCCGGTGGATACGGTCATAACGCCGGAACGGATCTTTGAATGCGGCCGTCTCAGGGAAAAAGAACGGGCCGCAGGGAAAGCGAGGAGTGAACGATGGATTTAAAAGAGATCGGACAGAGAGCAAAGGACGCTTCCTACATATTGGGAGTCATGGATTCCCGGACGAAAACGGAGGGGATCCGGAGGGCGGCTAAGGAGATCACAGACCGGCAGGAGGAGATCCTGAGGGCCAATGACACGGATATCCGGCTTGCCAGGGAAAAGGGCATGGCCCAGGGACTTTTGGACCGGCTGCTGCTTACTCCGGAACGCATCGGCGGGATCGTTGCGGGGATGGAGCAGGTGGCAGGGCTGGAGGACCCCATCGGCGAGGTCCTTTCCATGAAAAAACGGCCCAACGGCCTGCTCATCGGCCAGAAGCGGGTGCCCCTTGGGGTTGTGGGGATCATTTATGAGGCCAGGCCCAATGTGACGGCCGACGCCTTTGCCCTGTGCTTCAAAACGGGAAACGCCGTGATCCTGCGGGGCGGCAGCGACGCCCTGAATTCCAACCGGGCCCTGGTCTCCTGCATCCGGGACGGACTGAAGGAATGCGGGATCCCGGAGGATGCGGTCCAGCTGGTCACCGATGCCAGCCGGGAGACGGCCACAGAGCTCATGCGCCTCAACGGATACCTGGATGTGCTGATCCCCAGGGGAGGGGCGGGACTGATCCGCAGCGTGGTGGAGAACAGCACCGTGCCGGTGATCGAAACGGGGACGGGAAACTGCCATGTGTATGTGGACGAATCCGCAGATCTGGACATGGCCCTGGACATTGTGTTCAACGCAAAGACCCAGCGAATCGGCGTCTGCAACGCCTGTGAATCCCTGCTGGTCCACCGGGCCGCGGCGGAACGGTTTCTTCCGCGCTTAAAGGACAGGCTTTTGGAGAAAAAGGTAGAGATCCGGGGAGACGAAGCCTCCCGGGCCATCGTTCCGGATTTTGCGGCGGCCACAGAGGAGGACTGGGGAAAGGAATATCTGGATTATATCCTTTCCTGCAGGATCGTGGATTCTGTGGAGGAGGCCATCCGCCACATCAACCGCTACAATACCGGCCACTCAGAGACCATTGTGACCGGAAGCTATGAAAATGCCCAGAAATTCCTGGACCAGGTGGACGCGGCGGCGGTGTATGTGAATGCCTCCACCCGGTTTACCGACGGCTTTGAGTTCGGCTTCGGGGCGGAGATCGGCATCAGCACCCAGAAGCTCCATGCCAGGGGGCCCATGGGACTTCTGGCCCTGACCTCCACCAAATATATCATTTACGGGAATGGACAGATCCGGCAGTAGGACATGCAGGGATTTTTCTGTTTGCTTTTGCAGGTACATTGATATATAATAAGTGGACGTCCGGCTTTTACTGCTTCACAGAGCAAAGGGCCTGTGGGCCGGACTGGTCCGCACAGCATGCGGCAGCGGTTTTTAAATTTTTTTATATATCAGAAGGGAAAGAACATCAGAAAAATGTATAATAGAACGGATTTAGACAAAACAGAATTCGGTTCCGCTCCCCCTGCGGAGGAGCCCGCCCGCCAGTATTATTTTATGGCAAAATGCCAGGACTGGGTCCGGGAATTTGAGCAGAAAAAGGGACGCCGCCCCACCGCCTTCATACAGACCTTCGGCTGCCAGATGAACGCCAGGGATTCGGAAAAGCTCTTAGGCATCCTGGAGGAGGCCGGGTTCGTCCAGGGAACGGACGAAAACTCCGATTTTGTGCTTTATAATACGTGTACCGTAAGAGAAAACGCCAATCTGAAGGTCTACGGCCGCCTGGGCTATCTGGGAGGCCTGAAGCGAAAGAACCCGGACATGCTGATCGCTCTCTGCGGCTGTATGATGCAGGAGCCCCAGGTGGTGGAGAAGATAAGAAAGAGTTACCGCCATGTGGACATCATCTTCGGGACCCACAATATTTTCAGGCTGGCGGAGCTGATCTGGCGGCGGCTGGCGGAGAAAAAGATGGTGGTGGATATCTGGGAGGGCACCGACGCCATTGTAGAGGACCTGCCGGTGGAGAGAAAATACTCCTTTAAGTCCGGCGTGAATATCATGTTCGGCTGCAACAATTTCTGCAGCTACTGCATCGTTCCCTATGTGCGGGGGCGGGAGCGCAGCCGCAATCCGGAGGACATCATCCGCGAGATCGAGGGCCTGGTGGCAGACGGCGTGGTGGAGGTGATGCTTCTGGGACAGAACGTCAACTCCTATGGAAAGACCCTAGAGGAGCCCATCACCTTTGCAGAGCTCCTGCGGAGGGTGGAACGGATCGACGGGCTGGAGCGGATCCGGTTCATGACCTCCCATCCCAAGGATCTGTCCGATGAACTGATCGAAGTGATGAAAAATTCCAGAAAGATCTGCAAACATCTTCATCTTCCTGTCCAGTCGGGCAGCAGCCGGATTTTAAAGCAGATGAACCGGAAGTATACGAAGGAGCAGTATCTGGAGCTGGTGGATAAGCTCAGGGCTGCCGTGCCGGATATCGCCCTGACCACGGACATCATCGTGGGCTTTCCGGGAGAGACGGAGGAGGACTTCCAGGAGACCCTGGACGTGGTGAGACAGGTACGCTATGACAGCGCCTTTACGTTCATTTATTCCAGACGGACCGGGACACCGGCAGCGGCCATGGAGGACCAGATCCCGGAAGACGTGGTAAAGGACCGGTTCGACCGGCTTTTAAAAGAGGTCCAGGAGATTGCCGCCCAGGTGGTGAAGCGGGACGAGGGAACGGTCCAGAAGGTGCTGGTGGAGGAAATGGATACCCATGAGCCGGGGTATGTCACCGGCCGCCTTTCCAACAACACCGTGGTCCATTTCCCGGGAGACGCATCTCTGATCGGAAGGATCGTGGACATATCCCTGGATGAGGCCAGGGGCTTTTATTTCATGGGAACAAAGAGATAAGAGGTAAGAAAGTGGCACAATTATCACCAATGATGACCCATTACCTGGAGACGAAAAAGGAATATCCCGACTGTATCCTGTTTTACCGTCTCGGGGATTTTTATGAGATGTTCTTCGAGGACGCCAAGACCGTGTCCCGGGAGCTGGAGCTGACACTGACTGGAAAAGACTGCGGCCTGGAGGAGCGGGCGCCCATGTGCGGCGTCCCCCACCACGCTGTGGAAACGTACTTAAACCGCCTGGTGCAGAAGGGCTATAAGGTGGCCATTGCCGAGCAGATGGAGGATCCGAAGCTTGCCAAGGGCCTGGTGAAGCGGGAGGTCATCCGGGTGGTGACGCCCGGAACCATATTAAGCGACCAGGCGCTGGATGAGACAAAGAACAACTACCTGATGGCCGTTGTTTATATGGGAAACAATTATGGGATAGCGACGGTCGATATTACGACCGGCGATTTTTTTGTCACGGAGGCAGGCTCTGAGCGGGCGCTTCTGGATGAGATCAATAAGTTTTCCCCCTCGGAGCTGGTCTGCAATGAGGCCCTTTATATGTCCGGCCTCAATGTGGAGGAATTAAAGGCCAGATATCAGATGGCCGTCTCCTCCCTGGACAGCCGGTTCTTCTCTGACGATGTATGCCGGAAGGTGCTGAAGGAGCATTTTAAGGTCCTGAGCCTGGAGGGGCTGGGGCTGGGAGATTATGAAAACGGCATGATCGCTTCCGGCTGTGTGCTCCAGTATCTTTATGAGACCCAGAAAAATGACCTGTCCCAGCTGACGAAGCTGACGCCCTATACCTCCGGCCAGTATATGATGATCGATACCTCCACCAGAAGGAACCTGGAGCTGGTGGAGACGCTGCGGGAAAAGCAGAAGCGGGGCTCCCTTCTCTGGGTCCTGGACCGGACCCGGACGGCCATGGGAGCCAGGCTGCTCAGATCCTTTGTGGAACAGCCTCTGATCCAGAAGGCGGAGATCGAAAAACGGCAGGCTGCGGTGGAGGAGTTGAACATGAACTTCATCTCCAGGGAGGAGATCCGGGAATATCTGAATTCTGTTTATGACCTGGAGCGGCTCCTGGGCCGTATCAGCTATAAGACGGCCAATCCCAGGGACCTGCTGGCCTTTAAGACCTCCCTGTCCATGCTGCCGCATATTAAGCGTCTGCTGAACGAGTTTTCCTGCGGTCTTTTAAAGGAGCTCCATGAGGAGCTGGATCCTTTGGAGGATCTTTACGAGCTGGTGGACCGGGCCATTGTGGAGGAGCCGCCCATTACGGTGCGGGAAGGCGGGATCATCAAGGACGGATACAGCGAGGAGGCCGACCGGTACAGGAAGGCCAAAACCGAGGGAAAGGCATGGCTGGCAGAGCTGGAGTCCCAGGAACGGGAAAAAACAGGGATCAAAAACCTGAAGATCAAATTCAACAAGGTGTTCGGCTATTATTTTGAGGTGACCAATTCCTTTAAGGAGCTGGTGCCGGATTATTTCATCCGGAAGCAGACCCTGACCAACGCCGAGCGGTACACCACCGACCGGTTAAAGGAGCTGGAGGATGTGATCATGGGAGCCGAGGACCGGCTTTATTCTCTGGAATACGAGCTGTTCTGCGGCGTCCGGGACCAGATCGCCGGAGAAGTGGTCCGGATCCAGAGCACGGCCAAGGCCATTGCCGGAGCCGATGTGTTCACTGCCCTGTCCTCGGTGGCCATGCGCAACAACTATGTGAAGCCGAAGATCAATGAACGGGGCGTCATCCATATCCGGAACGGCCGCCATCCGGTGGTGGAGAAGATGATGCGGGACGATCTTTTTGTGGCCAACGACACGTATCTGGACAATGGAAAGAACCGGATCTCGGTGATCACAGGCCCCAACATGGCCGGAAAATCCACCTATATGCGTCAGACGGCCCTGATCGTCCTCCTGGCCCAGATCGGCAGCTTTGTGCCGGCAGACGAGGCCAGCATCGGCATCTGCGACCGGATCTTCACCCGGGTGGGAGCTTCCGACGATCTGGCTTCGGGGCAGAGTACCTTTATGGTGGAGATGACGGAGGTGGCCAATATCCTGCGAAACGCCACAAGGAACAGCCTTTTGGTCCTGGACGAGATCGGCCGCGGCACCAGCACCTTCGACGGGCTCTCCATCGCATGGGCGGTGATCGAGCACATCAGCAATCCCAGGCTTCTGGGGGCCAAGACGCTGTTTGCCACCCACTATCATGAGCTGACGGAGCTGGAGGGCGCCATAAACGGCGTCAACAATTACTGCATTGCCGTCAAGGAGCAGGGCGATGACATCGTATTTTTGCGGAAGATCGTAAAGGGTGGAGCCGATAAGAGCTACGGCATCCAGGTGGCCAAGCTGGCCGGGGTGCCGGATTCGGTGATCCAGCGGGCCAAGGAGCTGGTGGAGGAGCTTTCCAGCGCCGATATCACGGCCCATGCCAGGGAGATCGTCCAGACGTCGGCCTCCCCCGCCCAGCATAAGGCCGTGGCAAAGCCCGACGAGGTGGATCTGAACCAGATGTCTATTTTTGATACTGTAAAGGACGACGATATCATAAAGGAGCTGGGGGATCTGGAGCTTTCCACCATGACCCCCATTGATGCGTTAAATACCTTATACCGGCTCCAGACCAGACTGAAAAACCGCTGGCAGTAGGAGGCGGACGGAAAAGGGAGGGATTCTTTATGCCGATCCAGGTGCTGGATCAAAAGACCATCAACCAGATCGCCGCAGGAGAGGTGGTGGAACGGCCGGCCTCTGTGGTGAAGGAGCTGATGGAAAATGCCATTGACGCAGGAGCCACGGCCATCACGGCAGAGATCCGGGAAGGCGGCATCGGCTTTATCCGCATTACCGACAACGGCTGCGGAATAAAAAGGGAGGAGCTCCCGCTGGCGTTCCTCCGCCATTCCACCAGTAAGATCCGGTCGGCAGAGGATCTTCTGACGGTTTCCTCCCTGGGGTTCCGGGGTGAGGCCTTATCCAGCATCGCCGCCGTTTCCCAGGTGGAGCTGATCACCAAAACGGGAGACAGTCTGACGGGCTGCCGCTACCAGATCGAGGGAGGACAGGAGAAGAGCCTGGAGGAGGTGGGAGCTCCCGACGGCACCACGTTCATTTCCAGGAATCTGTTTTTCAACACCCCGGCCCGGAGGAAGTTTTTAAAGACTGCGGCCACCGAGGGCGCCCATGTGGCGGATCTGGTGGAAAAGATCGCCCTGTCCCACCCGGAGATCTCCATCCGCCTGATCGTCAATAACCAGAATAAGCTTCATACCTCGGGAAACCATAACCTGAAGGATATTATTTATACCATTTACGGCAGGGAGATCACGGCGGAGCTCCTTCCGGTTTCTGTGGAAACCGAGATGTTCCGGATATCGGGCTTCATCGGAAGGCCTTCCATTGCCCGGGGCAACCGGAATTATGAGAATTATTTCATCAATGGCCGGTACATAAAAAGCGGTCTCATTGCCAAGGCCATTGAGGACGGCTATAAGAGCTATATGATGCAGCATAAATATCCCTTTACCATGCTGCACTTTGCTGTGGAGCCGGAATACATCGATGTCAACGTCCATCCCTCTAAAATGGAGCTCCGGTTCCGGGACGGGGAATTCCTATATAAAACGGTGTGCCAGATGATCCAGGCCGCCCTGTCCGGCCGGGAGCTGATCCCCCAGGTGGAGATCGCCGGACAGAGGGAGGCAGAGGAGAAGAGGGAGCCGGGAACCGCCGGAGCCGGGAATGGGGCTTCCGGGGAGGAGGCCTCCCGCCGGGCTCCGGAGCCCTTTGAGAAAAAACGGATGGCAGCCATGGGGGTCACGGAGGAGCGGTCCCCATACGGAGACCGGAAGGCGGAGGCGGGAGGACGGGCAGCGGTTCCCTTTACGGCGGGAAGCCGGCCAGCGCCGCTTCCGCAGGCCTCTGACGCCGTGCCGGAACGGTCCGTCCGTCCGAAGGAGCCGCCGGAGGGGAAGCCAAAAGCCCTTCCAGAACCGGCTGCCTGCCCAGGAAAGCTGTCTGCCGGGAGGGAAGAGGGAGTGTCCCGCTCCGGGAAGCCGCCAGTCCGGACATCGGAGCCGCCGGTCCATCGCACAGAGCCTCCGGTCCAGGCTGCAGAGCAGATGGAGATGTTCGACGGCCGCCTGCTCTCGGAAAAGGCCAGGCTCCGCCACCGGCTCATCGGCCAGGTATTCGATACCTACTGGCTGGTGGAATACAACGGAAGTCTGTACATCATCGACCAGCATGCTGCCCATGAAAAGGTACTGTTCGAAAAGACCTTCCGATCCTTAAAATCCAGGGAGTATACCTCTCAGCTCATCAGCCCTCCCATTATCCTGACGCTTTCCATGCAGGAGGAGGAGCTTTTAAAGAAGCATATGGACGTTTTTACCAGGGTGGGCTTTGAGATCGAGCCCTTCGGCGGCAGCGAGTACGCCGTGCGGGCCGTGCCGGACAATCTGTTTTCCCTGGCGAAGAAGGAGCTTTTGATGGAGATGCTGGACGGGCTTTCCGAGGACAGCGGGGCCGCGGGACCCGAGGCCGTCTATGACCGGATTGCCTCCATGTCCTGCAAGGCGGCAGTCAAAGGAAACAGCCGTCTTTCAGAGCAGGAGGCAGACCGGCTCATTGACGAGCTTCTGGGACTGGAAAACCCATACTCCTGTCCCCACGGGCGGCCCACCATTATTTCCATCAGCAAATATGAAATGGAAAAGAAATTCAAGAGGATCGTGTGATGAAACAGCCTTTAATCATACTGACAGGGCCCACGGCGTCGGGAAAGACGGCGCTTTCCGTGGCCCTGGCCAAACGCATCGGCGGTGAGATCATCAGCGCCGATTCCATGCAGGTCTACCGCCATATGGACGTGGGCTCTGCCAAGGTAACGGAAGAGGAGATGGACGGGGTCCCCCACCACCTGATCAATGTTCTGGAGCCGGCGGAGGCCTTCAACGTGGTGGTCTTCCAGGATATGGCGAAGAGGGCCATGGAACGGATCCGGGAAAACGGCCATATCCCCATTGTGGCCGGAGGGACGGGCTTTTATATCCAGGCCCTTTTATACGACATCGATTTTACAGAAAACGACGGCGATATGGAATACCGGCACCGGCTGGAGGCGCTGGCGGAGACAGAGGGACCGCAGATCCTCCATCAGATGCTGAGGGAGCGGGATCCGGAATCGGCAGAGGCCATCCATGAAAACAATGTAAAGCGGGTGATCCGTGCCCTGGAGTTTTATGAAAAGACAGGGGAAAAGATCTCTGCCCACAACGCCGCCGAAAGAGAAAAGACCTCACCGTACAATTTTGCCTATTACGTCCTCACCATGGACCGGGGAAGGCTTTACGCCCGCATCGACAGGCGGGTGGACGAGATGCTGGAAAACGGTCTGGTGGACGAGGTGGAGAAGCTGAAGGCCATGGGCTGCACCAGGGATCTGGTGTCCATGCAGGGCCTGGGATATAAAGAAATTTTAGATCATCTTTCCGGGGAGACCAGCCTGGAGGAGGCCGTCTATATCCTCAAGCGGGATACCAGGCATTTTGCCAAGCGGCAGCTGACCTGGTTTAAGCGGGAGCGGGACGTGACCTGGGTGGACCAGGAGCGGTTTTCCTTTGACCGGGACAGGATCCTGGAATGGATGACCGGGGATCTAAAGGAACGGAAGATCATAGAGTAACGGGAACCGGCGGCAGGGCCGGAGGAGAGAAAAAGGAGCGAAAACGAAGTCATGGAACTTACAGGAATGTATAAACAGCTCGGAATTTCCGAGAAAGTGCTTAAATTTGCCAGAGAGACAGAGGCTGCTTTAAAGGAACGGTTCGAGGAGATCGACGGAGTGGCAGAGTATAACCAGCTAAAGGTCATCAAGGCCATGCAGGAGGCCAGGGTCAGCGATATCCATTTTGCGGGCACCACCGGCTACGGCTATAACGATCTGGGCCGGGATACCCTGGAAGAGGTGTATGCCAGGGCCTTCCACGGCGAGGATGCCCTGGTGCGTCCCCAGCTGATCTCCGGAACCCATGCCCTGGCGGTGGCCCTTTCCGGCAACCTGAGGCCTGGAGACGAGATCCTGTCCCCGGTGGGAAAGCCCTACGATACCCTGGAGGAGGTTATCGGTATCCGGGATTCCGTGGGCTCCTTAAAGGAATTCGGCATCACATACAGCCAGGTGGACCTGCTTCCCGACGGCAGCTTTGATTTTGAGGGGATCAGAAAGGCCATCAACGACCGGACAAAGCTGGTGGAGATCCAGCGGTCCAAGGGCTATGCCACCCGTCCCACCCTTTCTGTGGCGCGGATCGGAGAACTGATCTCCTTCATAAAGGGAATAAAGCCCGACGTGATCTGTATGGTGGACAACTGCTACGGCGAATTCGTGGAGCCCCTGGAGCCTACGGATGTGGGCGCGGACATGATCGTCGGCTCCCTGATCAAAAATCCCGGCGGCGGCCTTGCCCCCATCGGCGGTTATATCGTGGGGAGAAAGGACTGCATCGAGCGGGCGGCCTACCGTCTGACGGCCCCCGGTCTGGGAAAAGAGGTGGGCGCCAGCCTGGGCGTCAGCCAGTCCTTATACCAGGGCCTGTTCTTAGCCCCCACGGTGGTGGCAGGGGCCTTAAAGGGCGCTGTGTTTGCTGCAAACCTGTATGAGAAGCTGGGCTTTGGCGTGGTCCCCAACGGAAGCGAGAGCCGCCACGATATCATCCAGGCCATCACCTTCGGAACTCCCGAGGGCGTGATCCGGTTCTGTGAGGGGATCCAGGCGGCAGCGCCGGTGGACAGCTTTGTGACGCCGGAGCCCTGGGCTATGCCGGGCTATGATTCTGACGTGATCATGGCGGCCGGAGCCTTTATCCAGGGCGCCTCCATCGAGCTTTCCGCCGACGCGCCCATTAAGCCGCCCTATGCCGTTTATTTCCAGGGCGGGCTCACCTGGTACCACGCAAAGCTGGGGATCCTGATGTCCCTGCAGAAGCTCTGCGACGCGGGGATCATAAATCTTTAAAAAATTTAAAGAAACTTTTAAGAAGTGACGGCGGCGGTTTCCGGCCGGACGCATTGTATTGAATGGGAAAATGTGTTATATTGTGTAGCATACGCGAGGTAATATCATGAGAAGCAAAAATTCCTGGGTGCTTCTGCTCATGGTCTTATCCGGTATCGTCTTAGGCGGCTTCATCGGGGAGGCGGCGTCGGGAGTGCCGTTCTTATCCTGGCTGAACTTTGGCCAGTCCTTTGGACTCAATGATCCCCTGGTGTTGAACCTGGGGATCCTGGTCATAACCTTTGGCTTAAGCATCCGGATCACCATGGCCAGCATCATCGGCGTGATCATCGCCATTCTGACGTATCATTTCATCTGACACCGGGAGAGGCAGGGTACTTGGAGAGCCGGAAAGGCCAGGTGTACCAGAATGAATGAAAAGAAAACTGAAACCATGAAAAGCCTGCCTGCTTCCGAGCGGCCTTATGAAAAGGCTGCGGAGCAGGGCGTGGGGGTCTTATCGGACGCGGAGCTTTTAGCCGTGATCCTGAGGACCGGTACAAGGGATATCTCTGCCAGGACCCTGGCGGAGGAAATATTGACGCTGGGAGATCCTCCGGGACTTCCCGGCCTTCTTCATCATACGCTGCCGGACTATAAGGCGGTCCGGGGCATTGGAAACGTGAAGGCCATCCAGCTGGCGGCTGTGGGAGAGCTTTCCAGACGGATCTGGAAGGCGGTCCGGTCCGGCGGGGAGCTGGTCTTTGACCATCCTGCGGTGATCGCCGATTATTTTATGGAGGAGATGCGCCATATGGAGCAGGAGCATGTGAAGCTCCTGGTGCTCAATACGAAAAACGTACTGATCCGGGACGTGGATATTTCCAAGGGGACGGTCAACGCCTCCCTGGCCACGCCCAGGGAGCTGTTCATCGAGGCCCTTCGTTACAGGGGCTCTTCGGTGATCCTGCTCCATAACCACCCCAGCGGCGATGCCACTCCCAGCCGGGAGGACTGCCTGTTTACGAAACGGGTGGAGGAGGCGGGGAAATTAATGGGCATTCCGCTGTTAGACCACATCATAATCGGGGATACTTCCTATGTGAGCCTGAAAGAACGGGGAATTCTGTAATAATGAAAAACACCAGATATTTTTTATTCGGACTGTCGGCGGTCTGCGTCTGCATGATCGGCATTACGTCCTTAAACGGCAGTCTTTTAAATCCGCTGCGGAACGCGGTGGGCTATGTGCTGGTCCCGATCCAGTCCGGGATCAACGCGGTGGGCGGGAGCATCTATAAAGAGGCCAGTACCCTGGCCGGCTTAAAGGACGCCATGAAGGAAAACGAGGCCCTGAAGGCCCAGGTGGACGAGCTTACAGAGGAGAATACCAGGCTCCGGGCGGAGCAGCAGGAGCTGGAGCGCCTCAGAAAGCTGTATGAGCTGGACACCCAGTATATGCAGTACCAGAAGGTGGGGGCCAGGATCATTGCAAAGGATTCGGGAAACTGGTTTTCTGTGTTCCGCATCGATAAGGGAGCGGACGACGGGATCCGGGAAAATATGAACGTCATTGCCGGCGGCGGCCTTGTGGGCATCGTCAGCGACGTGGGGGCCAATTATGCCACAGTCCGGTCCATCATCGACGATTCCAGCCAGGTCAGCGCCATGGCCCAGCAGTCCGGGGATACATGTATGGTCTCCGGGGACCTGAAGCTGTTCAAGGAGGGACGGCTGAATCTGGGCTATATGGAAAAGGACGACGATATCCGGGACGGGGATATGATCGTCACCTCCAACATCAGTGAAAAATTTCTGCCGGGTATCCTCATCGGATATGCCACGGATATCACGGTGGATTACAGCGACAATCTGACGAAATCCGGCTATGTGATCCCGGTGGCCCAGTTCGACCGTCTCCAGGAAGTGCTGGTGATCACAGATTTAAAGGAGGCAGGTCCCGAATTTGATGAATAGTAATTTAAAACAGACTGCGCTGAACCTGCTGCTGATCCTGCTGGCGTTTTCTGTCCAGACCTGCGTGTTCCCGCTGCTGCCGTTTCTCTCGGCCTACCCGAACCTGCTGCTGATCCTGATCTTTTCCTTCGGATTTATCCGGGGGAGCGCATCGGGGATGTGCTACGGGCTGGTGGCCGGACTGCTGATGGACCTTTCCTCCGGCGGCCCCATGGGATTTTATACGCTGTTCTATATCTGGATGGGATACCTGAACGGGATCGCCACCCGGTATTATTATGAGGACTACATCACGCTGCCTCTGGCCCTCAGTGCGGTCAATGAGCTGGCATACAATCTGTATCTGTACGTATTCGGCTTTCTGTTCCGGGGACGCCTGGGCTTCGGGTATTATCTTGTAAATATCATACTCCCGGAAACGGTGTTCACGGTGGTGACGACCCTGGCTGTTTACCGCCTGTTCCTGTTCATCAGCAGGAAGCTGGAAGAGATGAAAAAAAGGAGAGACACGACCATTGCTTAACGATCTGTATGAGATACTGAAGGAGTCCCTGAAAAAGCTCCTATCCTCCAGGACCTTTATCCTGGGAGTGCTTTTTGTATTCCTGTTCGGGATCCTTGCTGTACAGCTTTTCAGGCTCCAGATCATCGAAGGCGAGGAATACCAGAAAAACTATATGGCCAAAACGGAAAAGACCATAAAGCTGGCGGGGACCCGGGGCAATATTTTTGACCGGAACGGGAATCTTCTGGCCTATAACCAGCTGGCCTATAACGTGACGATCCAGGACAACGGCGACTATACCACCACGGCAGGAAAAAACCGGATGCTCCTTCTTCTGGTGCAGATCCTAAACCGTCATGGAGAAAAGGTACAGGGAGAGTTTGCCGTGGCCATCGAGCCCTCCGGGGAAATGGTCTATACCACCTCCGGCGAAACGGCCAGAAAGCGGTTCATCAGCGATTACTACGGCTTAAAGTCCGCGTCTGGCCTGGATGCGGAGGACGGGAGCACACCTTCGGACATTACGCCCAGGGAGATGTTTGACGCCAAATTTAAAGCCTATGAGCTGGATAAGCTGACGGATGAGAATGGGAATCCTGTGGAACTGACGGACGAGGAGGCCCTGGGGATCATCAATATCCGTTATACCATGGGCTTTACGGCCTACCGGAAATATATGACCACCACCATCGCCTCCAACGTGAGCCGCGAGACCATGACGGATGTTCTGGAAAACTCGGCGGATCTGAAGGGGGTGTCCATTGAGGAGACCACCATCCGTGTATACAATGACAGCGTATACTTTGCCCCCATTATCGGCTACACAGGAAAGGTGTGGGACGACGAGCTGGAGAAGCTCAAGGAGACCAATCCCGATTATGAGCTGACGGATCTGGTGGGAAAGACCGGCATCGAGGCGTCCATGGAGCCGGAGCTCCAGGGAAAGAAGGGCTCCCAGACCATGTATGTGAACAGCACGGGACGGATCGTGGAGGTGGTGGAACGGACGGATCCCAAGGCGGGAAACGACGTGTATCTGACCATTGACCGGGATCTGCAGATCGGAATCTATAATCTCCTGGAGCAGCAGCTGGCCGGGATCATCACCAACAAGCTGGTGAACCGGGATCTGGAGGAGGCGGATTATAAAAAAGGCTCCAACATCCCCATTCCGGTAAAGGACGTATACTTCCAGCTGATCAATAACAATGTGCTGGATATGGACGCATTCTCGGCTCCGGAGGCGTCCCAGGTGGAGAAGTCCATATACGCCAAGTACAGCCAGTCCAGGGAGCAGACCCTTTCCTGGATCCGGTCGGAGCTTCTCAATGAAAACGCCCTGCCCATGTCCTCCCTGGGAGAGGATCAGAAATCCTACATGCAGTATATTTATTCCTATCTGGTATCCCAGGAGGTGGTGGTGGGAGACCGCATCGACCGGGATTCCGAGGCGTATAAAGCCTGGGCGACGGAAACGGTGAGCCTGAGGGAGTATCTTCATAAGGGCATCGCTGAAAACTGGATCGACACCACGAAGCTCAAGGTGGAGGATAAATATTCCGATGCCGACCATATCTACCAGATCCTGGTGGACGATGTGATCGGAGACCTGGAGACGGACAGCGAATTTTCCAAAAGGATCTATAAATATCTCATCGGCGGAGGGACGGTCACTGGAAAGGAGCTGTGCCTGGCTCTTTATGCCCAGAATATCCTGGCCTACGATGAGACAGAGGTTCGGATGCTGGAGGCCAACGGAGACGAGTACGCCTTCCAGTTCATCCGTCAGAAGATCTCGGATATTGAGATCACTCCGGCCCAGCTGGCCCTGGATCCATGCTCGGCCGGCTGTGTGGTGACGGATGTGAAGACGGGAGAGGTACGGGCCCTGGTGACGTATCCCAGCTATGATAACAACAAGTTTTCCGGTACAGTGGACGCAGAGTATTATAATAAGCTGAACAACGATATGTCCCTGCCGCTGTTCAACAATGCGACCCAGGCCCAGAAGGCTCCGGGCTCCACCTTCAAGCCCATCGTGGCTGTGGCCGCCCTGGAGGAAAAGGTCATCGGCCTTTCGGATACGGTCAACTGTACCGGTAAATACAGCGAGATCAGGCCGGATTTAAAATGCTGGATCTTTCCGGGCCAGCACGGTCCTCTGGACGTGGAGCACGGAATCATGAATTCCTGCAACGTGTTCTTTGCGGATATGGGACACCGGCTTTCCATGGATGAAAACGGCGCATATTCTCCGGAGCTCGGCATCGAGAAGATCCGGAAATATGCGGCCATGTTCGGACTGGACGAAACCTCCGGCATTGAGATCTCGGAAAAGAGCCCCCAGATGACCACGGAAAAGCCGGAGGCCTCCTCCATCGGCCAGGCCAACCATTCCTACTCCAACGTGCAGCTGGCCCGCTATATTACGGCCATTGCAAACCGCGGGACCGTGTTCGATCTGAGTCTTCTGGATAAGCTCACAGATTCCCAGGGAAATCTGATCACCGACTATACGCCGGAGGTGCGGTCTTCGGTGGATATTGCCGAATCCACCTGGAACGTGGTCCACAGCGGCATGAGAAAGGTGATCTCGGATGGCTCTGCCAAGAAGATCTTCAGCGACCTGGAGGTGGATATTGCCGGTAAGACGGGTACAGCCGAGGAATCAAAGAACGGCCATATCATCAACCATGCCTTTTTCGTGTCCTTTGCGCCCTATCAGGATCCGGAGATCGCTGTGACCGTCAATATTCCCTACGGCTATTCCTCGTCCAACGCAGCTACGGCGGCCAAAAACATCTACCGGTACTATTACGGCTACACAGACCTGGATTATATCTTAAATAACAGCGCCCTGAACGTTTCCAACGTGGAGATCGGAGACTAAGGAACGGCGGCCCGGGCAGGCGTCCGGGATTTAAAGTAAAAAGGAGGCTTCTTTCATGCAGAACCCAGTGGTCATAAAGGGGAACAAGGCCGGGATGACGGTGTATCTGGATCCGGCCCTTCCCTTCGGGGAGCTTTTGGAGGCAGTAAAAAAGAAATTCAGGGAGACAGCAAGGTTCTGGGGATCCGCCCAGATGACGCTGACCCTGGAGGGCAGGAGGCTGTCGCCGGAGGAGGAATTTTCCGTGGTCAACGCCATTACAGAAAACTCCGGGATCGAGATCCTGTGTCTCATCGACTCGGACGCGGAGCGGATCCGCAGATGTGAGAAGGCGTTAAATGAAAAGCTCATGGAGCTTTCCGCCAGTACGGGCCAGTTCTATAAAGGAAACCTGCGGAACGGGGACGTTCTGGAATCCGAGGCCAGCATCGTCGTCATCGGCGATGTGGACTGCGGGGCCAGGGTATCGGCCAAGGGAAACGTCATTATCCTGGGGAGCTTAAAGGGAACGGTCCAGGCCGGGCTTTCCGGAAACAGGAACGCTGTGGTGGTGGCCATGGAGATGGCGCCTTCCCAGATAAAGATCTCGGACCTTGCCTACCAGAAGGCAGAAAAGGGCCGTCTCCTGGGCTGGGGCCCCATGATGATTCTTGTCAAAAATGGCCGGATTTGTTCGGAACCCATAAAAAAGAGCTTTTTAAGTGCATTAAATTTCATTTAGGACTGGAAAATTTTCTGTTTATCATGTAAAATAGAATAGATAAGCAGCAACTGTTCTCCAGATCCTGGACGGCTGCTGCCACAACTGAATACAGGAGGATATTCTTATGAGTGAAGTCATTGTTGTTACATCCGGTAAAGGGGGTGTAGGCAAGACGACGACCTCTGCGAATGTCGGAACTGGTCTTGCCATGCTGGGGGAGAAGGTCGTACTGATCGATACCGATATCGGCCTCAGGAACCTGGACGTGGTCATGGGACTGGAGAACCGCATCGTCTACAATCTGGTGGACGTCGTGGAGGGCAACTGTCGTATGAAGCAGGCCCTTATAAAAGACAAAAGATATCCGAACCTGTTTTTGCTTCCCTCCGCCCAGACCAGGGACAAGTCTTCCGTGTCCCCGGGCCAGATGAAAAAGCTGGTGGACGATCTGAGGGAGGAATTTGATTTTATACTCCTGGACTGTCCGGCAGGGATCGAGCAGGGCTTTAAAAATGCCATTGCGGGCGCCGACAGGGCTTTTGTGGTCACCACGCCGGAGGTTTCCGCCATCCGTGATGCCGACCGGATCATCGGCCTCCTGGAGGCCAGTGAGATCACAAAGACGGATCTTATCGTCAACCGGATCCGTATGGATATGGTGCGGCGGGGCGATATGATGTCCATCGAGGATGTGACAGATATTCTGGGGATCCCGATCCTGGGAGCCATTCCCGACGATGCCCAGATCGTCGTTTCCACCAACCAGGGAGAGCCGATCGTGGGCATGAACCCCTTTGCGGGACAGGCCTACCTCAATATCTGCAGACGGGTGCTTGGTCAGGAGGTACCCCTGATGGATCTTGAGAAGGGCAGAGGGATCCTTTCCCGGTTCCAGGGCTTTTTAAAGCGGGCCTAGGGGATGGTGAATCTGTTGGAAATCCTGACGAAAAGGAACTCCGGGACCATTGCAAAAAAGCGGCTTCAGTTCTTACTCATTTCGGACCGGGCCGGATGCACGCCGGAGATCCTTGAAATGATCAAGGACGATATGATAAAAGCGATATCAAAATACATGGAGATCGATACGGATGGGCTGGAGATCAAGATCACCCAGATGGATGGGCCTGAGGCCTGCGGACGTTTTCCGGTCCTCTATGCCAGCATCCCCATCCGTGTCCTCAGCACAAAGGGGACTTTTCTTTAATGTTTTCAGAGTACAACTTCAGAAATTATAATTTCCGGCTGCTGTTTTATGTACTGGCCCTGAACCTGGTGGGCGTCGTGGTCATAAACAGCGCCGTGGGCGGTGACAGAAGCTATGTGAACCGCCAGCTCATCGGTATGTTCGGCGGCCTTATGCTGGCCATCGTGATCTCGCTGATGGACTACCGGAAGCTGATGAAATGCTGCGTGCTGGTGTATGCCGGCTGCGTGGGCATCCTTCTGGCGGTGATCGTTGCAGGCCAGCTTGGCGGCTTCGGAGCCGGGTCCAGACGGTGGATCGACCTTCCCGTCATCGGCCGCTTCCAGCCCTCGGAGTTTGTGAAGATCGGACTGATCTTTTTCTTCTCCTGGTTCCTTCAGAAGAACCAGGAGAGGATCAACCGGCCCTCGGTGCTGGTGACGGCGGCTGCGCTGGCGGCTGTGCCTCTGGCGCTGATCCTGAAGCAGCCGGATCTGTCCACCAGCATTGTCATCGTTTTTTTTCTCCTCTGCATGATCTACATGTCGGGGATCAGCTACAAATGGATCGCGGGTACCCTGGCTGTGGCGGTGCCCTCCCTGGCCCTGGTGGTCTGGCTTGCAAAAAACAATATGATGCCCTTTCTGGAGCCGTATCAGGTAAACCGGATCCTGGCCTTTATCAATCCTGGGAAGTATGCGGAACTGAATCTCCAGCAGGACAATTCCAAAATGGCCATCGGCTCCGGCCGGCTTTACGGAAAGGGACTTTTTAATGACACAGCCATTTCGGTTAAAAACGGAAATTTCTTGTCAGAAGAGCACACAGACTTTATCTTTTCCGTCATCGGTGAAGAGCTGGGCTTTATCGGCTGTATGGCCGTCCTTCTGCTGTTCCTGCTGTTTGTTTTCGAGTGTCTGGGAATGGCGTCCAGGGCGAGGGATATGGCCGGGCGGCTTTTCTGCACCGGCATGGCGGCACTGGTGGGGTTCCAGGCATTTACCAATATTGCAGTTGCCACCGGCGTGTTTCCCAACACCGGCCTTCCGCTGCCGTTCATCAGCTACGGCGTTAGCTCCCTGGCAAGTCTTTATATAGGAATTGGTATTTTACTTAATGTCGGTTTACAGCAAAGAAAGCTGGAATTTTAGGAGGGAACAGTATGAATGTAGGACTGATCGCACATGATTCCAAGAAAAAACTGATGCAGAACTTCTGCATTGCTTACAAGGGCATCTTATGTAAGCATAACCTTTATGCTACCGGAACCACCGGGAAGCTGATCGAGGAGGTCACCAATCTGAATATCCATAAATATCTGCCCGGCCATCTGGGCGGAGAGCAGCAGATGGGGGCCCAGATCGAGAGCAACGATATGGACCTGGTGATTTTTCTGCGGGATCCCTTATCGCCGAAATCCCACGAGCCCGATGTCAATAAGGCCGTAAGGCTCTGTGATATCCATAATGTTCCGCTGGCCACCAACCTGGCCACGGCCGAGCTGCTGATCAAGGCTCTGGACCGGGGCGACCTGGAGTGGCGGGAAATGTACAAATGATCCGTCAGAGAGCATGCAGGCTATCCAGAGCCGTTTGCCTTGCCGTGTCCGCCGCAGTTCTGGTCACCGGATGCGGCAGAGGAAACAGCCTGGATCACGGGTATTCGTATGAGCAGCGGGCCGTCCGCTTTGCGGAAGCGGAAGGAGAGGAGCGCGCTGCCGGCTTTGCCGCCGGCCTGGCGGTGCCAGGGGAGACCGATGACAGCCCCGGGGAGGGAGCGGCGGAGCTTTCTGCCCGGGCCGCCGGAGTCCTGCCCCTGGACGGAGGGACAGCCCTTTATCAGAGGGATCTCACAGGGCGCATGAATCCTGCCAGCACCACGAAGATCATGACGGCCATTGTGGCTTTGAGATATGGGAATCTGTCGGATTTGGTGACTGTGCCGGAGGAGGCCGTCATTACGGAGACCGGATCCTCCATGGCGGGTGTGGTCCCCGGAGACCAGATGTCCCTGGAGGATCTGTTGTACGGTCTGATGATCCCTTCCGGCAACGATGCGGCCAATGCCATCGCAGTCCATGTGGGCGGCTCCATCGAGGGCTTTGTATCCATGATGAACCAGGAGGCGGCCCGCCTGGGGGCCACAGGCACCCACTTTGCCAATGCCAACGGCCTTACGGATCCGGACCATTATACCACGGCCTATGATCTGTATCTGATGTTCCATGAAGCCCTGACCTATGATACGTTCCGTACCATCATCGGCGCCCACGATCACACGGCGGTCTATACGGCCGGCGACGGAAGCCAGAAGACGGCCACCTGGACCGTGGGAAATTATTATATGAACGGTAAGGCAGAGACACCGGAGGGATTGACGGTTTTCGGCGGAAAGACGGGTACCACAAAGGCGGCGGGATACTGCCTCATCATGGGGACCAGGACGGAGGACGGACGGGAATATGCGTCTGTGATCATGGGAGCCGGCAGCCGGGCGAACCTGTATGAGGATATGACAAATATTATTTCTAAAATTGACAAATAGTCATTGCAATTTTTAAGCAAATAGTCTATAATCATATCATAATAAAACGATTTTTTATACAAATTATATAAAATCCAAGGAGGAGATCGTTATGGTGCAGATTATCGCTGGAAAAAAAGGAAAAGGAAAAACAAAATATTTACTGGACATGGCCAACAATGCCGTGAAAGAATCCAAGGGTTCCATCGTATATTTAGATAAAAGCTCCAAGCATATGTATGAACTGAGCAACAAGATCCGTCTGATCAATGTGGCAGAGTTCCCGGTACATACGGCTGAGGCTTTTGTTGGTTTTATCTGTGGGATCATCTCCCAGGACCATGATCTGGAGGTTATGTACCTGGACAGCTTCTTAAAGCTTGCCGGACTGGAGGGCGAGGATATTTCCGCGACTCTGGCAGAGCTTGACCAGGTAAGTACAAAATACCATGTAAATTTTGTGCTCAGCATTTCCATGGACGGGGAAGAGCTTCCGGATTCCGCGAACGATATGGTGCTGGTGGCCTTATAAAATAACCGCTCCTTCGTAAGAATAGTAAGGAGCTGCTGCAAAAGGGAAGTTTAGAGACCACTCTTTTGCAGCAGCTCTTTTTTTGCGGAATTTTCACAGAAACTTGAACTTTCCGCTTAATCCATATATAATAGGGAAGATATGAAAAAAGCACTCTGAACGGAGGGAGCAGTTGGCAAAAAAGAAAAAGAATAAAAAGGTGATCCGGTATCGCCGTCCCATGAATATAAATGTGGGAATGATCATTTTTACGCTGATCTTTGCGTACATGGCTTTTTATGTATATACATATGTGCGCAGGGAAAAGATCGAGTTTTACGAGGTTCCCGAGGGCAGCATCGTCAATGACCAGCGCCATACGGGCATTGCGTTCCGGACGGAGACTGTAAAATATACGGAGCAGGCTGGAAACATCAATTTCTATCTGCGTGAAGGAAAAAAGGCGGCTGTGGGAACCAGGATCTACTCCGTGGACGAAACGGGAAAGCTTTCGGAGCTGCTGGCAGAAAAGACCGACGGCTCTGTGGCCTTATCCAGGGACAACCTTACGTCCCTGAAAAAACAGCTCTCCTCTTTCAGCCAGACCTTTGATGAGAACGATTTCAAGACCGTTTATGATACGAGATATACGCTGGATTCGGAGGTGCTGGAGTATGTGAGCGTGGATGCTCTGAAAAACCTGGACAGCGTTGTGGCAGAAATGGGCGTGAATTTTGTCCAGGTGCGGGCCGATCAGTCGGGGGTCGTTTCCTATATGGTGGATTCCCTGGAGGGAGTGGCCCCTAACCAGGTGACGGAGGAAATGTTTGACCGGACGGGATATACGAAAAATATCCTGAAATCCGGGAAGCTGGTGGGGGTAGGAGAACCGGCCTACAAGCTGGTGACCTCCAGCGACTGGTCCCTGGTATTCCAGATGACCGAGGAGGATGCGGCCCTTTATAATGGGAAAACCTCTCTGACGGTAAAGTTTGCCGGAAAGGATCTGAAGACCTCCGGCGCCTTTTCCATGATCACCGGAGGAGATGGAAAAACCTATGGAAAGCTGGATTTTTCCAAATATATGGAGCAGTTCATCTCGGACCGGTTTGTGGACTTTGAGATCATCACCGAAGAGGTGAGCGGACTGAAGATCCCCAAAAGCGCCGTTACGGATGTGGAATTTTATCTGATCCCCAAGGAGTACCTGGCCGGCGGCGGAAGGGGCTTCCTGAAGGAAACGTACACCGAAAACGGAGCCAGCGCCGTGCTGGTTTCCTGCGACATCTATAATTCGGATGATACGTATTACTATGTGGATGCCGGAGAGAACAGTGAGTTCAGGCCGGGAGACTACCTGGTGAAGGAAAATTCCCAGGACCGGTACCAGGTTGGGGCCAGGGCCTCTGTGACCGGAGTTTATAATATCAATAAGGGATATACGGATTTCAGGAAGGTTGAGATCCTGACGTCCAACGACGAGTACGACATTGTGGCCAAGGGCACGGATTACGGCCTTTCGGTCTATGACCATATTGTGCTGGATGCCAGGGCCGTAAAGGCCAACGGCACCGTTATTTATCAGTAACCGGAGGAGAATCATGTCAGTAGCAGAAAATTTAAAGACCATAAGAGAACGAGTGGATGCCGCCTGTGAAAGGGCCGGAAGAGGTCCGGAGGAGGTGACCCTCATTGCAGTCAGTAAAACGAAGCCCCTGTCCATGCTTCAGGAGGCTTATGAGGCGGGAGCCAGGGATTTTGGAGAAAATAAGGTCCAGGAGATCCTGGAAAAGTACCCGGAGATGCCGGAGGATGCCAGATTCCATATGATCGGTCATCTGCAGACCAATAAGGTAAAGCAGGTAGTCGGGAAAGCCGTACTGATCCATTCGGTGGACAGCCTGCATCTGGCGGAAAAGATCGAGCAGGAGGCCGCAAAAAAGGAAATGACTGCGGATATCCTTCTGGAGGTCAACGTGGCCAGAGAGGAGAGCAAGTTTGGCCTGATGGCGGAAGAGGTGATCCCGCTTCTGGAATCGGTCAGAGCTCTCCCCCATGTACGCGTAAAAGGACTCATGACCATTGCGCCAAATGTCGAAAATGCAGAAGAAAATCGAAAACATTTTAAGAAATTATATCAATTATATGTTGACATCAAAAGTAAAAACATTGATAATGGTACTATGAGTGTGCTTTCTATGGGTATGACCGGAGATTTTGAGGTCGCTGTGGAGGAAGGAGCCACCATGATAAGAGTAGGGACCGGTATATTTGGTTCCAGACAGATTGGAGAGAAGAAAGAATGAGTTTCCTGAACAAACTGATGGATTCTATGCGATTAAACGAGGACAGTGATGACGATTACTTCTTAGATGACGACTATGAGGATGATGATAAACCCGCGAAAAAGGGATTGTTTAAAAAAGGCGGAGACAGCTATGAGGACGACTACGACGAGCCGGAGGCGCAGAAGCCCAGGTTCCTTCCCAGAACTGCCTCCAATAACAAGGTGGTTCCCATGCGGCGCGGCATGGAGGTTTCCCTGATCAAGCCCACGTCCCTGGAGGATGCCAGAGAGATCTGTGACTACCTTCTGGCCGGGAAGGCTGTGGTTCTGAATATGGAGGGGATCCATACAGAAACGGCCCAGCGGATCATCGATTTCACTTCCGGAGCCACCTATTCCATGGACGGAAATCTTCAGAAGATATCCAATTACATATTTATCGCAACCCCGCAGTCTGTTGAGCTTTCCGGCGACTTTCAGGATCTGCTTTCCGGCGGAAACATCGACGTATCCGGTCTCAACATCCACTTATAGGATGGCCATGGAAAAAGAAGAACAGCTTTTCAGAAAAAGAGTCCTGGAGCTGGCGGAGCTGTGTTTTAACAGGGACATGCCCTCCAATACGGATTTCCTGAATTTAAACGAGCAGACAATTTTCCAGAGTATTTCTGGCACACTGCCGCCGGTGAGATACGTTCTTGCCGGCGGCTTCCCCGGGTCAGAAAGGAAGGTTGTCTGTTTTCTTCCTTCCTATGAGGAAGAGCTGACGGATCCGCCCTTTGAGTGCCTGCGGATCTCAGCCCGGAATAAGAAATTTTCCGGGGAGCTGACCCACCGGGATTTTCTGGGGGGCCTGATGAATCTGGGGATCGAGCGGGCGATGATCGGAGATATCGTGGTAAAGGACCGGGACGGATACGTTCTGGTCTTAAAAAAGATCAGCCGTTATGTGCTGGAAAACCTGGATATGGTCAGCCGCACCGCGGTGGAGGTTACGGTCTGCGAGGCCGCAGAAGACCTCCTGGAGCCGGAATATGAGGAGGTGCCGGGAACCGTAAGCTCAGTACGTCTGGACGCCGTTGTGGCCCTTTGCGGCCGCGTGTCCAGGACAAAGGCGGCCGCCCTGATCGCCGGTGAAAAGGTCTTTATCAACGGACAGAGGGCCCTGTCGCCTGCGAGGCAGATGGAGCCGGGAGAGATCCTGTCCATCCGCGGTGTGGGAAAATTCCTTTTTTCAAGGAATGGGGGACAGACCAAAAAGGGGAGGATCTCCGTCATATTTTTAAAATACCGATGAGGACAGAAGGAGGCCTGTTATGGCAGTTTCAGAAAAAGAAGAAAGCAGGATGGCAGTCTGCCGGGACGGGGTGCCCATTTACGATAGTGTTCTGGAGGATACCTTCGGACGCCTTCCGGAGGAGGTAAAGAGGCTGGGAAGCTCTGGGAGAAAGCTCTGCATCGTCACGGATTCCAATGTGGCTCCCCTGTATCTGGAGGAGGTAAAGAAGCTCCTTTCGGGATGCTTCAGCCAGGTGACGTCCTATGTGTTTCCGGCGGGAGAGGAGCATAAGAGCCTGGATACGGTGAAGGGAGTGTATGAGCACCTGATCCGGAACCGGTTCGACCGGAAGGACTGGCTGGCGGCCCTTGGCGGCGGCGTAGTGGGAGATCTTTGCGGCTTCACTGCGGCCACTTATTTAAGAGGCGTGGATTTCATTCAGATCCCCACGACCCTGCTGTCCCAGGTGGACTCCAGCATCGGAGGAAAGACCGGAGTGGATTTTGATTCGTATAAAAATATGGTGGGCGCTTTCCATATGCCGAGGCTGGTCTACGCCAATGTATCTGCTTTAAAGACGCTGCCTCCGGAGCAGTTTTCTGCCGGTATGGGGGAGGTCATTAAGCATGGGCTGATCCGGGACCGGGAGTATTATGAATGGATCCTGGAAAACCGGGAGGCCGTCCGGAACCGGGAGCTTTCCGTGTGCCGCCGCCTGATCTATGGGAGCAACCAGATCAAACGGCAGGTGGTGGAGGCGGACCCAACGGAGCAGAACGAGCGGGCCGTGCTGAATTTCGGCCATACCCTGGGCCATGCGGTGGAAAAATTAAAGGATTTTTCCATGCTCCATGGCCACTGTGTTGCCCTGGGAGCCCTGGCCGCCCTGGATATCTGCGTGAAACGGGGAACGGTGCCGGCGGGAGAAGCGGCCCGGTACAGGGAGGCCATGGAATATTTTGATATGCCTGTATCTGCAGGGGAGCTGACAAAAGAGGCTGTGGTGGCAGCTACAAAAAACGATAAAAAAATGGAAGCCGGGGTCATTAAATTCATCCTTCTGGACCGCCTGGGCCATGCCTATGTGGACCGGACCGTGACCGACGAGGAGATGAGGGGGGCTCTGGATGCCATTATCCAGTGCTCCGGAGAAGGATGATCCTCTCCCGGGATTTCAGATAAGGAGAATGACATGAACAGCTTGTGGAAACGGTACGGCCTTTTCGGCCTTCTGACAGCTCTGGCAGTGGGACTGGATCAGTGGACGAAACGGCTGGCTGTGGAAAATTTAATGGGGAACGGCCCCTTTGTGATCTGGGAGGGGGTATTTGAGCTTCTGTATTCAGAAAACCGGGGGGCGGCCTTCGGGATCCTTCAGGGAAAACATGTATTCTTTTTCCTGGTGGCAGCTGCAGTGATCGTTGTGGTCCTTCTGTTCCTTTCCCGGATGCCCTGGGAGCGGCGGTATATGCCGCTGTATTTTTCCATGGTGCTCCTGACCTCCGGCGCCGTGGGAAATATGATCGACCGGGCAGTCCAGGGCTATGTGGTGGATTTCCTTTATTTCAGCCTCATTGATTTTCCGATCTTTAACGTGGCAGACTGCTATGTGGTGACTGCTGCCGTCCTTCTGGTCCTTCTGACCGGCTTTTATTATAAGGACGGGGAGCTGGACTTCTTTTCGGGGAAGGAGAGGGCCAGGTGAAAAAAGAAATTTTTGTGACGGAGGAAGCCTCCGGCGACCGGGTCGATAAATTTTTGGCGGAGCAGTGCGGGGAATATTCCCGCTCCTTTCTTCAGAAGCTCATGAAATCCGGCGGCGTCTTTGCGGACGGAGCTCCGGTGAAGGCCAGCTACCGGGTGGCCGAAGGCGACCGGCTGGTCTTTGAGGTGCCGGAGGCGGTGGAGCCGGAGATCCTGGCGGAAGATATCCCCCTGGATATCCTCTACGAGGACCGCGACGTGATCCTGGTCAATAAGCCCAAGGGCATGGTGGTCCATCCGGCGGCCGGTCATTATACGGGGACCCTGGTAAATGCCCTGATGTACCACTGCAGGGAGGATCTGTCTGGAATCAATGGTGTTCTGCGTCCGGGGATCGTCCACCGAATCGACATGGATACCACCGGCGTCCTCATTGCCTGCAAAAATGATCAGGCCCATAATTCCATTGCGGCCCAGCTGAAGGAGCACTCCATTACCAGGCGTTACCAGGCCATTGTCCATGGAGTGGTGAAGGAGGACGAGGGAGTGGTGGATGCGCCCATTGGCCGTCATCCCCAGGACCGGAAAAAAATGTGCATCAACCATCAGAACGGCAAGGCTGCCGTGACCCATTACCGGGTGCTAAAGCGCTTTTCGGGCTTCACACAGATCGAGTGCCGCCTGGAGACCGGCCGTACCCATCAGATCCGGGTCCATATGGCGAGTCTGGGACATCCGCTCCTGGGAGATCTGGTCTATGGACCGGCCAGATGTCCGTATAAGCTCCAGGGACAGACCCTCCACGCCGGGATCCTGGGCTTTATCCATCCCTCAACGGGAGAGTATATGGAATTCACAGCACCGCTGCCGGAATATTTCAGGCATCTTCTGGAGATCCTTCCGGGCGCGTAGGCCCGGGGCAGGATACGGACGCCGGCCAGCAGGATGAGCTTCTTATGGAAGCGGCCGGTCTGGTCATGGCAGCAAACAAATGCTTGACAAATCCCCAGCAAGTGCTATACTAAAGCATAAGTTCAAACAGCAACACGAAGACAGGAAGAGTAGGCTTTAGGAACTGTCCAGAGAGGAGCGCCATGTGCTGGAAGCGCTTTACACGACCTTTGGCTGAAGACCGCCCTGGAGTGTCCCTTAATCGGGAACGGTGATTCCGTTATCATCAGAAATAAGAGGTATGGGCCCTATATCCGGCCCGTGCTAGCAGGGTGGAACCGCGGGTAAACTCGTCCCTTGCCATAGACCAGGCGTCTGTGGCAGGGGACTTTTTACGTTAAAGGAACGACGTCCTGCCGGTTCCTGTTTTCCATATATTGAAAAGGAGAGATCACAATGAAAGTTACACTGAAAGACGGCTCTGTGAAAGAGTACGCGCAGCCCATGGCTGTCATTGACATTGCAAAGGATATCAGCGAGGGCCTGGCAAGAATGGCCTGTGTTGCAGAGATCAACGGAGAGGAGGCAGATCTTCGGACTGTGGTGGATTCCGACTGCCAGTTAAATATACTGACTGCCAAGGACGCAGAAGGTCTTTCGGCACTCCGTCATACGGCCAGCCATGTGATGGCCCAGGCCATTAAGCGTTTATGGCCCGATACAAAGCTGGCCATCGGCCCGTCCATCGCAGACGGCTTCTATTATGATGTGGATCCGGTGAATCCTATCACAGCCGACGATCTGGAAAAGATCGAGGCTGAAATGAAGAAGATCATCAAGGAGGCTCTTCCCCTGGAGCGTTTCGAGCTTCCCAGGGCCGAGGCCATTGCCCTTATGAAGGAAAAGGACGAGCCCTATAAGGTGGAGCTGATCGAGGACCTGCCTGAGGATTCCGTTATCAGCTTCTATAAGCAGGGAGAATTTACAGACCTGTGCGCCGGCCCCCATCTGATGACCACAAAGGAGATCGGCAAGGCCTTTAAGCTCATGAATATTGCGGGCGCTTACTGGCGCGGCAGCGAAAAGAATAAAATGCTCACAAGGATCTATGCCACTGCCTTCCAGAAGAAAGAGGACCTGGAGGCCTATGTGACCATGATGGAGGAGGCCAAAAAGCGTGACCACAGAAAGCTGGGCCGTGAGCTGGGCCTGTTTATGATGCATGAGGCCGGCCCGGGCTTCCCGTTCTTCCTTCCCAAGGGAATGATCTTAAAGAACACACTGTTAGACTACTGGCGCGAGATCCATAAGAAGGCCGGTTATGTGGAAATTTCTTCCCCGATCATCATGAACCGGAAGCTCTGGGAGAACTCCGGCCATTGGGATCATTATAAGGATAACATGTATACAACGGTCATCGACGACGAGGACTACGCAGTTAAGCCCATGAACTGTCCGGGCGGAATTCTGGTATACGCGTCTGAGCCCCGTTCCTACCGGGATCTTCCCATCCGTATGGGAGAGATCGGACTGGTTCACCGCCATGAAAAATCCGGCCAGCTCCATGGTCTCATGCGTGTGCGCTGCTTCAACCAGGACGATGCCCATATCTTTATGATGCCGGAGCAGATCCGCGATGAGATCAAGGGCGTTGCCCAGCTCATTGACAGCGTATATAAGCTGTTCGGCTTTGAGTATCATGTGGAGCTGTCCACAAGACCGGAGGATTCCATGGGAAGCGACGAGGACTGGGAGATGGCTACCAGCGCGCTCCAGGGCGCTCTGGACGACCTGGGCCTGAACTATGTGATCAATGAGGGCGACGGCGCCTTCTACGGTCCCAAGATCGATTTCCACCTGGTTGACTGCATCGGAAGAACCTGGCAGTGCGGAACCATCCAGCTGGATTTCCAGATGCCCCAGAGATTCAACCTGGAGTATATCGGCGCAGATGGAGAGAAGCACAGGCCCATCATGATCCACCGCGTGGCCTTTGGCTCTGTGGAGCGCTTCATCGGTATCCTGATCGAGCATTTTGCCGGTGCGTTCCCCACATGGCTGGCTCCGGTGCAGGTAAAGGTACTTCCCATTTCTGAGAAGTATGAAGAATATGCAAAGTCCGTAAAGGCTGATCTGGATGAGGCCGGGATCCGGGCAGAGATCGATCTTCGCTCCGAGAAGATCGGCTACAAGATCCGTGAGGCCCAGACTCAGAAGATCCCCTACATGCTGGTTGTGGGACAGAAGGAGGAGGCCGACGGTACGGTTTCCGTAAGAAGCCGCTTCAAGGGCGACGAGGGCTCCAGAGAGCTTTCCTGCTTTATCTCCGATATAAAAGAGGAGATCGCCGGGAGAGTGAACCGGCCGGTGGAAGTGGAGAAGAAGGAGAATTAGATCCGACCATAAAAATAAGGCGCTGCAAAGGGAGATCCCATCCCTTTGCAGCGCCATTTTTACTTTATCTGGCGGAAGGATCCGAAGGCGGATCATTTGGAGAAGGTTCTTTGGACGGAACCTCGTCCTGTTTTTTCTTTGGATTTTTATGTTTCCTCCCACGTTCCCCTCCGGTGTTTCTTCCTATATAATGCCGGATTCCCGCTGCTGCCGCAGCGAATACCAGCAGCGCCGGAAGCCAGATGGGAAGGGTGGAGATCACTAAAACAAACAGATCCACGGCCGCCGCCTTTACAGAGGAGAGATTTCTTTTAAAGCCGTCCTGGATCCGCGTCCCAATGGACTGGGAACCGGTGGGCGTATAAACGGCCACCTCAGAGATATGGATGGATATGGTGCTGTAATCCACCTGGTTATCGTAGAGCCTCAGCTGGGACTCCATGGATTCCAGCTGATACCGGATCTCTGACAGACGTTCCTCCAGGGCGATGACGGCTTCCAGGGTATCGGCCTTTTCCAGAAGCGCCCAGATCCGATCCTGCTCCGTGGTCAGCGTTTTTTTCCTGCTTTCCAGATCGCTGTACTGGAGGGTCACATCGGTGGTGGTTTCCGAACGCTCCGTCACGTTGGCCTGGTCCTCCACAGACTGAAGAAAGGAGTCCAGCCGGTCTGCCGGGATCCGGGCGGTGATGGAAGCGTACCGTCGGGAGGGGCGGCTGTCATACTGGATGCTGCTGCCCGAGAGATCCGACTGCTCCACATAGCCGGAAAGACTAGAGATCTGCTCCTGGATGGACCTTAATAAACCGTCAAAATCCTCTGTCTCAGCCCAAAGCTCCACATTCCGGATCAGCTTCCGGCCGGTGGTCTGCGGAGAGGAGAGGGAAGCCGGGCTTTGAAGACCTTCCCCGGTTTCTGCGGCGGTTTCGACCCTCATATCCCCGGCGGCAGCGGTCGTTTCTGCCTCCGGGGCGGCTTCGTTTTTTGCACCGGCCGCGCTGGCTCCGCAGGCGGTCAGTCCCAGGGCGAAAGCGATGGCCATGGGAAGAAAAATAATTGCGGCGAATTTTGATGCATGCTTCTTTTTCATAAAACCATTCCCTTCATTATAGACAGCCCATTTTGTTGATTCCAGAGTATCATATAAAGAAAGAGGATTCAATGCATGTAAGAAAAGATTCAGAAAAATGTAAATTAAAACGTTTTTTCTATATCGTATTCATTGATTTTGTTGAAAATTTGCCGGGTGCTCAGGGAAAGCTCCCGGGAAGCGGCAGAAATATTCCAGTCTGTCTGGCGAAGTGCCCATTCCAGGTATTCCTTTTCGCTGCGCCGCTTAAACTCCTTCCAGGTGACAAGCTGGTGGGCGGAATAGGTGGAGATCGGAGTCGTGCGCTTCAGATTATAAAGGATCGGAATGCCCTCGGCAGTGATCACGTGATCCTGGGAGAGTACCACCATCCGGTCCAGGGTATTTTTCAGCTCCCGGACATTGCCCGGATAGTCATAATTCATGAGGAACTCCCAAACCTTATCCTCGATCCGGTCAATGCGGATCTCGTTTTCCTCCTGGGCCTTCTTTAATAGGAAATGGATCATCCCCTCCAGATCCTCCTTCCGCTCCCTTAAGGGAGGGATCCGGATCACGATGGTGCTGATCCGGTAGAAGAAGTCCTCGCGGAATTCTCCGTTGATGACCTTGGTGGGAAGGTCCCGGCTGGTGGCGGCGATGAGACGGAAATCCAGTACCTTTTTGTTGTTTCCTCCCAGGCGCTCGATCTCTTTGGTCTCGATGGCACGCAGGAGCTTTACCTGGGTGGTCATACTGACGTCACCGATGGCGTCCAGAAACAGAGTGCCGTGGTCGGCCAGCTCGAATTTCCCCACACGCCGCCGGATGGTGTCAGAAAAGATCCCTGGCTCCACGCCGAAAAGCTCTGGCTCCAGCAGAGATTCCGTATAGGCGTTGCAGTTTACGGCAATAAATGGCCGGTCTGACCGCCGGCTCAGCGCGTGGATGTACTGGGCAGCCACGTCCTTTCCCGTTCCCGATTCCCCGATCAGGAGAACGTTGGCGTTGGAGGCTGCCACACGCTTGCAGTCCAGGAGGGTTCTTGCGTAGGAGGGGGATTTTGTCTCCATATAGTATGTGGAATTAAAGGCATTATTGTCCATGGTTTGGCCTTTCTGTATAAAAGATTTGATAATTGTCCAATCATCATACAATTATATATGAAATGTTTTTCAAAATCAAGAAATAAATTTCATGCACAAAGAAAAAAAGTTAAGAAAAAAACTTCATACCCCTTTTCTTTTGGAAAAAAATGTGGTACATTCTATATATAGGAAATATCAATACAAGGTATTCCTGTGATCAATAAATAAAATGGTTGAAACAGGGTTTTCCTGTATCAATAAAGGGTGAGGGAAGAATGTATCGGATTATTACAAATAACCAGATGTGTCTGGTAAAATACGGTGACCAGATACAGGTGGAATATCTGGATGGACAGAGTTATATGGACGTACTCGTGAAAGTCCGGGATTATATCCAGAACGGCTGGTGTTTGGAAACGCATCCGATGACGGGAAGCCTGAAGCCCAATCAGACTCCTTATAAATCTGTGATGATATCCGACCGTCCTGTGGACAAGGAAGAATTCTACCAGCAGGAGATCACGATTGAAAATGGAATCACGGCCTGCCGTAAATTCCAGTCGATCCGGAAAACTCCGGACTGGCCGCAGAACCTCCTGGAAGATTTCCAGGCAGTGGATCTGTCACTGATCGAGGGAGCGATTCAAAAAATTTTGTAGTTTTTAAGAAAGCGGGGTAAGCGTAAACAATGAAACTCGAATTAGGAATCATTCCGATTAACGACATTCAGTTTGGAGCTGAATCCAAGGTGGAAAACGGTACCATCTATGTGAA
>CAJMRM010000010.1 GCA_905215775.1 uncultured bacterium | reverse complement strand
GTGGGAGGCGTCCCGACTCTGGCGATCACGGCCTGTATTCCGGCAATGATCGTGTGGAAGATCTACCGGAAGGTAAAATTCGGTTATTCCATCTATCGTTAAAATAAATGTAAAACTCCTTGTGAAAAGAGTCTGGCCTCGGAGGGCCAGGCTTTTTTCTTATGGGATTTCTGCGGCAGGCGCAAAAAGGAGCTGCCGCCAGGGGAAGGCTTTTGAGCGTCCCTTTGGCAGCAGCTCCAATGGAAAAGTTTATATTTACACATTAAAACGGAATAACACAACATCTCCGTCTTTTACCACATAGTCCTTTCCCTCGATCCGTACCAGTCCCTTTTCCTTGGCAGCGGAGTAGCTGCCGCAGTCCAGAAGATCCTGGTAGTTGACCACCTCGGCTTTGATGAAGCCGCGTTCAAAATCGGAATGGATCTTTCCGGCAGCCTGGGGAGCCTTGGTGCCCACCTTAATGGTCCACGCGCGGGTTTCTTTTTCACCGGCAGTCAGGTAGCTGATGAGACCCAGGAGGCGGTAGCTGGCGGCTATGAGCTTTTCCAGGCCGGATTCTTTTAAGCCCAGATCCTCCAGAAATTCCTTCTTTTCGTCGTCGTCCAGCTCGGCGATCTCCTGCTCGATCTGCGCGCAGATCACAAAGACCTCGCTGTCATTTTCTGCGGCAAACGCACGGACCTGCTTTACATATTCATTGGAAGCGCCGTCGTCGGCCAGATCGTCCTCGCTGACGTTGGCGGCAAAGATCACCGGCTTCCAGGTCAGGAGGTTCAGGGTGCCGATGAAGTCTCTGGTGTCCTCATCGTCGCAGGGGAAGCTTTTGGCCAGCTTTCCGTCCTCCAGATGGGCCTTTAAGGCTTTTAAAAGCTCCACCTCTTTGGCCAGGGCCTTGTTGTTGGCGGCGCCGCGGCCGTTTTTGGCGATCCGTCTGTCCAGGATCTCAATGTCGGAGAAGATCAGCTCCAGGTTGATGGTCTCGATGTCGCGGAGCGGGTCCACGCTGCCGTCCACATGGATCACGTTGGGATCCTCAAAGCAGCGGACGACGTGGACGATGGCGTCCACCTCACGGATGTTGGACAGGAACTGGTTTCCCAGGCCCTCGCCCTTGGAGGCGCCCTTTACAAGGCCTGCGATGTCCACGAATTCGATGACGGCAGGCGTGGTCTTTTCAGAATTATAGAGGTCTGTCAGAAGCTTTAAGCGGAAATCCGGAACGGGAACCACGCCCACGTTGGGGTCGATGGTACAGAACGGATAGTTGGCGGATTCGGCGCCGGCTTTTGTCAGAGAGTTGAACAATGTGCTTTTTCCTACGTTAGGAAGGCCAACGATACCTAATTTCATACGTCTATGTTCTCCTTTGCTTTTCCTTTTGCATATAAGGCATTTTTCATCCAGGCGGTCCCGCCGGGGACCGCAGGGCCGCGCGCTGGAAAAGGGCGTGCGGCCACCCAGTAATCATAGCATATGCGTTTCTTTTTCACAAGGCATAAATCATGACTTTTCGTGGAGCAGCTCCCAGAGGACCGAAACATAGAGCTTCAGTCCCGTCACCAGCGCCTGCTCGTCGATGTCAAACCGGGCGTTGTGGTGGGGCGCCGCAATATCGCAGCCGATGCACATGTATGCGGCTTTTCCTCCGTGGGACTGGACCCTGGACATGAGATAGGCGGCGTCCTCAGAGCCGGTGAAGCCTCCGGAGGGGACATAGCGGGTGATCTCCGGGATCCGGTCGGCGGCCGCCTTTATAAAGGGCTCCAGGTCGGCGTCGCTGTCTGCGCCGGAGGCGCTGCCCATGATCTTCGTATCCACGGTACAGCCGAACATTTCAGCCGCACCCCTTAAGCTGCTCATGGCTCTGCCAAAGACCGTGCGTTCGATCTCGGTGGTCTCGCCCCGGGTCTCCAGCTGAAGGACCGCCTGGTCGGCCACCACGTTCCGGCCGCTGCCTCCGGAAATGGTCCCTACATTGATCCTGGCGGCTCCCCGGGAATCCTGGCAGGCGGTGTGCATGGCCAGGGTGGCTGAGCAGGCGGCCAGGATCGCATTGCTGCCGTCCTGGGGCGCGGCCCCCGCGTGGGAGGAGCAGCCGGTGATGACCGCGTCCACCTTGGTGGTGGAAAGGAAGCCGTTTGTGAGGGCCAGAAGCTCGCCGGTTTTCCAGCCCATGCCCAGATGGCCCGAGAGAAACCAGTCTGCATCGTCCAGAACGCCGCTTTCGGCAATGGACTGGGCGCCCCGGACGCCTTCCTCCGCCGGCTGGAAGATGACCTTAATGACGCCGGAAAGCTCCCCGCGGACGGCGTTTAAGGCCAGGCATACGAATAGTCCCAGGGAAGCGTGGCCGTCGTGGCCGCAGGCGTGCATGCAGCCGCTGTTTTCAGAGGAAAACCCGTTTTTCACCGGAAGCCGGCAGGGATCCATGTCCTCGCCCACGTCGTTGCAGTCGATATCGAAGCGGAGCGCCGTCACCGGTCCCGGTATTCCAGTGTCGATCACAGCCATGGCTCCGGTGAAGCCCTCCATTTCTTCGATGATGCCGGCGTCGGCGCCCTGGCTGCCGGCGCGTTTCATGCATGCGTCCAGCTCCTCCTGGGCAGGATATCCCCAGAGAAAGTCCCTGTGGATGATCTCCTTTCCATATTTTACGGGAATCCCGTGCTCCCTCAAGGCGCCGATGATCCGGGCCGTGGTGTAAAATTCCCGCCAGCCGGGCTCCGGATGGCGGTGCAGGTCCCGGCGGAAGCGGATCATAGGCTCCCGGCAGTCCTCCAGGCGGTCTAAATACGTGCTGATTTCCATTTTTTTGCCTCCCATAAACAGTATTTTCTGCTTTCAGTATATAGGCCCCGGCCAGAAAATGCAAGGAAAACGGCTGTATGCCAGGCGGCAGAAAGGGCGGCTTTTGTCGAAATAAGGGATACGGTGTCATGCGAATTTGTTTGCTTTTTGTAGTATTTCGGAGTAAAATAGGAAACATAAACGACAAAAGGAGTGTTAAACATGGCGGAAGGGGCAGATTTAAGCTTTATACACCTGGGGATATCCGTCCAGCATACGACAAAAAGCTTCTCCATTTTTGGAGTATCCTTTGCATATTATGGCCTGATCATCGGAATCGGGATGATCGTGGGTCTTCTGGTGGCCCAGCAGGATGCAAAAAGGCGGGGACAGGATCCGGAGATCTATCTGGATTTCATGCTGTACGGGGTGATCTTTGCGATCATCGGGGCCCGTCTTTATTATGTGGTATTCCAGTGGGGATATTATAAGGATCATCTGGCGGAGATCTTCAATATACGAAAGGGCGGCCTTGCCATTTACGGCGGGATCATTGCTGCGGTCCTTACGCTGGCCGTGTTTACGAAAAAGCGGAAGATTTCGTTTCTGTCCATGGCGGACAGCGCCTGCCTTGGTCTTGTTACGGGGCAGATCATCGGCCGCTGGGGAAATTTTGTGAACTGCGAGGCTTTCGGAGGCTATACGGACGGCCTGTTTGCCATGCGGATCAAGCGGAGCATTGTCAATGAAAGTATGATATCCCAGGAGCTCCTGGATCATCTGATCACAGAAAACGGGATCCAGTATATCCAGGTCCATCCGACGTTTCTTTATGAATCCATGTGGAACCTGGGACTGCTTTTATTCATGCTCTGGTACAGAAAGAGAAAAAGATTTACAGGAGAAATGTTACTGATTTATCTTACCGGATATGGAATCGGGCGTGCGTGGATCGAAGGGCTCCGGACGGACCAGCTTTTGATCCCGGGAACGGAACTTGCAGTCTCCCAGGTATTATCCATGGTGATCGCAGTCATTTCCCTGGCTGTTCTCCTGTTCCATCGAAGGAAGGGACTAGGGGAAAGCGAGGAAACAGCATAGATGAGTGGGTTGAATGAAGAGCGTGAGGAGCTGATCCAAAGGATCGAATGTATGCGAGCAAAGCTGAATCGGAGTATTGATGAGAAAGAGGATTATGCCATCGTGTATCAGTACAGTGTGGAGCTGGATGCCCTGATCGAGCAGTATATGGCGGCCGGCTATTAGCGGAACCGGCGTATGCCGTCCTCCGCATTCACGTTTTTTATTTGGCCCGTATTCTGGGCGGTACGAAAGAGGGGGATCCCCCTGTTGTCCAACAAAAACAAAATGCAGCTGAAGCCGTCGGGAACAGGATTCCCGGCGGTTTTTTCTTTAAAAATTCCTTGCTATTTTCTTTCATATGTACTAATATTAAAGAAGAAGTGGTGGAAAGTGGGTTAAAGTGGTGCATAATGGTGAGACGGTGGTTTCCCATGGAGCGCCGTGGCAGCAGGAGAAGACAATGTTCATTGGAGAATACAGTCACACAATCGATGCCAAGGGCCGTTTGATCGTACCATCTAAGTTCCGGGAGCAGCTGGGCGATGAGTTCGTTGTGACCAAGGGACTGGACGGGTGTCTTTTTGTGTACGAAAATTCCGAATGGAAATCCTTTGAAGAGAAGCTCCACGCACTTCCTCTTACAAATGCCAATGCCAGAAAATTTACCAGGTTTTTCCTGGCCGGCGCCAGTGCCTGCGAGGTGGACAGGCAGGGCAGGATCCTGATCCCGGCAGTTCTCCGCGAATTTGCGAAGCTGGAAAAGGATGTGGTCCTGGTGGGAGTCGGAAGCCGGATCGAGATCTGGAATAAGGCTCTCTGGACAGAGAAGAACGTGTATGATGATATGGAAGAAATCGCAGAAAATATGGAAGGTCTTGGCATATGATTTTTGAACACAAGTCAGTTCTCCTTTATGAAACCGTAGACAGTCTGAATATCCGGCCTGACGGGATCTATGTGGACGGCACCCTGGGCGGCGGCGGCCATGCGTATGAGGTCTTAAAGCGTCTGGGCCCGGAAGGCCGTCTCATCGGCATCGACCAGGATGCGGACGCCATAAAGGCAGCCTCTGAGCGGCTGAAGGAATACGGGGAGAAGGTCGCCATCGTAAGGAACAATTACAGGAATATCAGAGAGGTGCTGTCCGGCCTGGGGATCGGAACGGTGGACGGGATCTATCTGGATCTGGGCGTGTCCTCCTACCAGCTGGATACGGCGGAGCGGGGCTTTACCTACCGGGAAAATGCGCCGCTGGATATGCGCATGGATCAGAGAAATGACAAAACGGCCGCAGATATCGTCAATGAATACAGCGAGATGGAGCTGTACCGGATCATCCGGGATTACGGCGAGGACCGGTTTGCGAAAAATATTGCAAAGCACATTGTGAAAGCCCGTCAGGAAAGGCGGATCGAAACCACCGACGAGCTGGTGGAGATCATCAAGGCCGCCATCCCGGCCAGGGTACGGGCCGAGGGAGGCCACCCGGCCAAGCGTACCTTCCAGGCCATCCGCATCGAGCTGAACCGGGAGCTGGAGGTTCTGGACGAGTCCATCGACACCATGGTGGATCTTTTAAATCCGGGAGGAAGGCTTTCCATCATCACCTTCCATTCTCTGGAGGACAGGATCGTCAAGACCCGGTTTAAAACGTGTGAGAACCCATGCATCTGCCCGCCGGACTTCCCTGTATGCGTCTGCGGAAGGAAGAGCAGGGGGAAGGTCATCACAAGAAAGCCCATTGTCCCCGGCGGACAGGAGCTGGAAGAAAATACAAGATCAAAAAGCTCAAAGCTGCGCGTGTTTGAGCGCGCATAATCGGATAGAACAGGAAAGGAAGTGATGGTATGGCAGCAAAGACCAGAAGGGGAGCAGCACCGGCAGAGTATGTGAGTGGGACTGCGGCCAGAAAACTGGAACCGGAAAGAAGGCAGGAGAGGCCAAGGGAGCCCAGAAGGGAGGCCCGCAGCCAGAGCCATACTGTTACAGTCAGAAGAAACCAGGAAAAAGCCCTCCAGATGGACCTGCCGTATGTGATCGTACTGACCATTGCCGCAGTGTGCACCCTTTATTTCTGTGTCAGCTATCTCCAGCTTCAGTCGTCCATTGCCGCCAGGCTCAACCACATCGAGGCCCTGGAGGCGTCCATCGAAAAAAAGAAGGCGGACAATGACGCCCTGGAGACCAGGATCAATACGTCCATCGATCTGGACAATATCTATAAGATCGCCACAGAGGAGCTGGGAATGGTCTATGCCAATAAGGATCAGGTAAGGATGTATAACAAGACAGAAAGCGAGTATGTTAGACAGTATGAAGACATCCCGGAACGGTAGTCAGAACAAAAATAAAAAAATATTCTCAAGATACATGCAGGAAAAGCTGGCGGTTACGGTCCTCGTAATTACGCTGGCTTTGTTTGGTCTTGCGGTGAAGCTGTATATGCTGGTGGATGAGAAGAACGAGGAATATACGGAGATCGTCTTAAACCAGCAGTCGTCCTACAACAGCCGCACCCTGCCTTACCGGCGGGGAGACATTGTGGACCGGAACGGAACCTATCTGGCCACCAGTGAGAAGGTATACAACCTGATCCTGGATCCCAACCAGATCAACAAGGATTCGGCCAACTACCTGGAAACCACGGTGACGGCTCTGGTGGACGTGCTGGGCTATGACCGGGAGGAGATCCTGGCGGCCATAAACGACAATCCGGATTCCTATTATGTGAAGTTCCGGCGGCAGCTTCCTGCCGAGGAAAAGGAGGCGTTTGAGACCAGGGCCAAGGAGCTGAACGACCAGTTCATCGACGCCAGAAGCAGAAAACGGGTCAAGGGCGTATGGTTTGAGGACGAATATAAACGGGTCTACCCCTACGGCTCTGTGGCTTGTAATGTGGTGGGCTTTTCCTTTGACAACGGAAAACAGGGAAGCGGCGGCATTGAACAGTTCTACAACGACCAGCTCATCGGCACCAATGGCCGGGAGTACGGATATCTGGACGCTGAATCCAATATGGAAAAGGTCATCAAATCGGCGGAAAACGGGAACACCATCGTTTCCACCATTGATACCAATATCCAGAAGATCGCAGAAAAGTACATTGACGAGTGGATGAACGGCATCGGAAGCCAGACGGCGGCGGTGCTGGTGATGAACCCCAATAACGGCGAGATCCTGGCCATGGCCTCCAACCGCCGGTACGATCTCAATGATCCGAGAAATCTGGGGTCCATGTATACCCAGGAGCAGATCGACGCCATGACCGAGGAACAAAAGTCGGAGGCCTGGAACCAGATGTGGAGGAATTTCTGCGTCAGCGACAGCTTCGAGCCTGGTTCCCCGGCCAAGCCCTTGACGGTGGCGGCGGCCCTGGAGGAGGGGGTCATCGGCCCCCAGGAGACCTTCGTCTGCGACGGCGCCCAGGAGGTGGGCGGCCACCGGATCAAATGCGTCAGCATTTACGGCCACGGCGTCCTTTCGGTGGAGCAGTCGCTGATGAAATCCTGCAACGACGTGATGATGCAGATCGGAGCCCGCATGGGAGTGGAACGGTTTTCCCGCTACCAGGAGATCTTCGGCTTCGGCCAGAAAACAGGGATCGATCTTCCCGGCGAGGCAGACACAGCCGGCCTGATCTTCCATGCGGACAATATGGGACCGGCAGACCTGGCCTGCAACTCCTTTGGACAGACGTACAACTGTACCATGGTCCAGATGGCGGCGGCCCTGTCGTCGGTGATCAATGGTGGCTTTTATTATGAGCCCCATGTGGTGAAGCAGATCTTAAACGACCAGGGCGCGGTGGTGAAGAAGGTGGAGCCCAACCTGGTGCGGGAGACCGTATCCCAGGCCACCAGCGATTTTGTGAAAAACGCCATGTTCCTGACGGTGGACAGTGAGGAAGGAACCGGAAAGGCAGGACGAGTGCCCGGATATAAGATCGGAGGAAAAACGGGAACAGCCCAGAAGCTGCCCCGGTCCGCCAACAATTACCTGCTGTCCTTTGCGGGCTTTGTCCCGGCGGACGATCCGCAGGTCTTAACCTATGTGGTCATCGACACGCCCAACCTGCCGGGAAAAGAGCAGGCCCACAGCACCTTTGCCACAGAGGTATTCCAGAAGATCATGACAGAAGTGCTTCCTTATATGAATATCTTTCCGGATACAGATCCGGCAGAAGCGGAGGATGAAAATCTGGCGGCCCAGGGTGAGGGGATCACCAACCAGAATCAGGGCGGTCTGGAGCCCGGAGAAGAGGGGGAGACCCAGGCGGAGGAAACGGAGCCCATGACGGATGCGGACGGAGAGACCATTCCGGAAACGGAGCCGGCCGGTGAGGAGGCTGTGCCCTACGACGACGGACTGGGGCTTCCCGATACGGTGGCAGGCGGAGGCCAGACCTCCGGAGAGGTGGCTTCGGAGACCCTTGCGGGAACGCTGCCGGCGGCCGGGACGGAAACGGACGGCCCGGGCCAGGGGGAAACGGAGTCCCAGTAGAGGAAAGAAAGCCCGGCGGCCCGGGGCAGCCGGGGATGAAGATACAGAGAGGTGACGGATGGAAAGACAGATCGATTTAAATGAGGTTTCAGACGGAAGGCTTTACGGGCTTTCCGATATGGTAAGAGCAGACTGCGGCGGATGCGCAGGCTGCTCTGCCTGCTGTTCGGGTATGGGCCGGTCCGTGGTCCTGGATCCCCTGGATATGCACCGGCTGGCAGAAGGGACAGGAGTGGGAGCAGAGATGCTTTTATCTGAAAATTTAGAGCTTAATGTGGTGGATGGAATCGTACTTCCCAACTTGAAAATGACAGGAGTGGGAGAGAAATGCACATTCCTGGACCAGAACGGACGCTGTACGGTCCACAGCCTCCGGCCGGGGATCTGCCGGATCTTTCCTCTGGGGCGGCTGTATGAAAACGGGAGCTTCCGGTATTTTCTCCAGGTCAGGGAGTGCCGGAAGGCAAACCGGGCCAAGATCAAGGTGAAAAAGTGGATCGATACGCCGGAGGCGGAAAAATATGACGCCTATATTTCCCGGTGGCATTATTTTTTAAGGGAAGTGTCCCGGATCGCCCGCGAGGACACAGAGGGGATCCTGTCCAGGAACCTGAGCATGTATATTCTAAAGGAGTTTTACCTGACTCCCTATGGGGCGGAGGGGGACTTTTACGAAAAACTTGAGGCGCGGATCAGGAAGGCGGAGGCAGTCTTCGGGATCAGCCATTCATAAATTCCGCTGAAATGAAATATAATGTGTAACAAAACAGGGACATGGATGTGGCGGCATGAGTTCTTTTCTGACCCATCACAGGAAGCGGATCCTGGTTACCATGGCATTCCTGTCACTGCTCATGGCCGGGCTCTGCGGCCAGCTGGGCTATCTGATGATCTTCCGGTCAGAGCATTACAGCGCCATGGCCGATGAGCTCCATGAAAGAGAGCGGACCATCAAGGCGGCCAGGGGAGAGATCGTGGACCGGAACGGAACGGTCATCGCCTCCAACCGGACGGTCTGTACGGTTTCTGTGGTCCACAATCAGGTGGAGGAGCCGGAGGAGGTGATCCGGATGCTTTCCGGAGAGCTGGGGCTGCCGGAGAGGGAGGTGCGGAAAAAGGTGGAAAAGCGTTCCTCCCGGGAGATCATAAAGACCAACGTGGATAAGACAGAGGGAGACCGGATCCGGTCCCATGGCTTCGCAGGAGTCAAGGTGGATGAGGATTATAAGCGGTACTACCCTTACGACAGCCTGGCCTCCCGGGTCCTGGGCTTCACGGGAGCCGACAACCAGGGAATCATCGGCCTGGAGGTCATGTATGAAAAATATTTAAAAGGCCGGGACGGAAAGATCCTTACCTTGTCCGACGCCAAAGGCGTGGAGGTGGAGAACGCTGCGGAGGAGCGGCTGGAGCCGGTGGCCGGAAACACCCTGACCGTGAGCCTGGATGTGAATATTCAGAAATATGCGGAGCAGGCCGCGTACCAGGTGATGGAGCGGAAGGGGGCCAGGGCCGTTTCGGTCATCATCATGAATCCCCAGAACGGGGAGATCTACGCCATGGTCAATGCCCCGGAATTCCATCTCAATTCCCCCTTTTCCCTGGCCGAGGGAGCTTCATTTTCCACGGAAAAGGAAAAGCAGGACCTTTTGAACGCCATGTGGAGGAACCGGTGCATCAACGATACGTATGAGCCGGGCTCCACCTTCAAGATCATAACGGCCGCAGCCGGTCTGGAGGCCGGGGCGGTCTCCCTGGAGGACCGGTTTTCCTGTCCGGGCTTCCGGATCGTGGAGGACCGGAAGATCCGGTGCCATAAGGTAGGCGGTCATGGAGGCGAGACTTTTTTACAGGGAGCCATGAATTCCTGCAATCCGGTATTCATCGATGTGGGCCAGCGTCTGGGAACGGAGGCCTTTTACCATTATTTTGAACAGTTCGGGCTGCTGGGAAAAACGGGCATCGACCTTCCGGGAGAGGCGGCCACCATTATGCATAAGAAGGAGAACATGGGGCTGGTGGAGCTGGCCACGGTTTCCTTCGGCCAGTCATTTCAGATCACGCCTGTCCAGCTGGTGACCACCGCCTCCTCCATCATCAACGGAGGGAACCGGATCACGCCCCATTTTGCCATTAAATCAGAAAGCCGGGACGGCTCTCTGGTCCAGGAGTTTACGTATCCTGTAAGGAAAAATGTGGTATCTGAGGAGACCAGCCGGACCATGCGCTATATTCTGGAGCAGGTGGTGGCAGAGGGAAGCGGAAAGCGGGCCAGGGTGGAGGGCTTTCGGATCGGAGGAAAGACGGCTACCTCGGAAAAGCTTCCCAGGAGCATGAAAAAATACATCTCCTCCTTTCTGGGCTTTGCTCCGGCGGATGATCCCCAGGTCATTGCCCTTATTACCATTGACGAGCCTGTGGGAATCTATTACGGAGGCACCATCGCGGCTCCGGTCATCGCCGATATTTTTGAGAATATCCTTCCTTACCTGGGAATCCAGCCTGAAAATGCGGCGTGACCGTCCAGTTATGCTCCGGACAAAAATATGCAAAAGCATGGCTTCAGCATTTTTCCGGTCCGGATCCCTGCATGCCTGGAAATTAAGGAAATGGTGTTTTCCCATTGATTAATTCTTTAAAAGGACGTATACTAAAAAGACCCAATACATAAGAGACAGAGGTGCAACATGGTTAATGAGACAATCCTGGCGGTCATCATCGCCTTTGCGGTCAGTGCGGCGCTTTGCCCCATCGTGATCCCATTCCTTCATAAATTAAAATTCGGCCAGCAGGTCCGGGAGGACGGTCCCCAGGCCCATTTAAAGAAACAGGGGACGCCCACCATGGGGGGACTGATCATCCTTTCCAGTATTGTGATCACGTCCCTTTTTTATATGAAAGATTATCCCAGGATCATCCCGGTGCTGTTTATGACCGTGGGCTTCGGGATCATCGGCTTTCTGGACGATTATATTAAGATCGTCATGAAGCGGTCCGAGGGACTGAACCCGAAGCAGAAGCTTCTGGGCCAGGTGGTGATCACAGGGATCTTCGCTTATTATCTGATGACCTCCGGAGAGGTGGGGACGGAAATGCTGATCCCCTTCACCGGCGGCTTTGAAAACGGATATTTCCTGGATCTGGGATGGCTCTTTGTGCCGGCCCTGTTCTTTATTGTCCTTGGAACGGACAACGGCGTTAATTTCACAGACGGTCTGGACGGACTCTGTACCAGTGTGACGATCCTGGTGGCCACATTTTTTACCGTGGTGGCCCTGGGAGAGGAGAGCGGGATCAGCCCCATCACCGGCGCCGTCGTGGGGAGTCTTCTGGGCTTCCTCTTATTTAATGTGTATCCGGCCCGGGTATTTATGGGAGACACGGGATCTCTGGCTCTGGGAGGCTTCGTAGCCTCCAGTGCCTATATGATGCAGATGCCCATCTTCATTGCCATTGTGGGCCTTATCTATCTGGTGGAGGTGCTTTCCGTTATTATCCAGGTCACTTACTTTAAAAAGACCGGCGGAAAGCGGATCTTTAAGATGGCTCCCATCCATCATCACTTTGAACTGTGCGGGTGGTCCGAAACGAGAGTCGTCGCCGTATTTTCCATCATCACGGCAATCCTTTGTCTGGTTGCTTACTTAGGATTATAGCAGGGAGGAATATTCATGTCACAGAAAGTATTAGTTGCCGGAACCGGCATCAGCGGGATCGCAGCGGCAAGGCTTCTTCTGGCCCAGGGCGGGGAAGTTGTGTTATACGACGGAAATGAAACGCTTTCCGCCGAGGAATTAAGGAAAAATTTTGACGAGGGAGCAAAGGTTTCCGTGGTCCTGGGAGAACTGAAGAAGCTGGATCTTTCCGGTGTGGAGCTCTGCGTCATCAGCCCGGGGATCTCCCTGGAGGCGCCCTTTGTAGCCGTTCTGGACGAGGCCAGGATTCCCATCTGGAGCGAGATCGAGCTGGCCTATCACTGCTCCCAGGGAAAACTCATCGCCATTACAGGAACCAATGGAAAGACCACTACGACGGCGCTGACCGGCGAGATCATGAAGCACTTTTTCAACAGCGTATTCGTGGTGGGAAATATCGGCGACCCCTACACGGCCCACGCCAGGGAGACCACGGAGGAATCCGTAACGGTGGCCGAGGTTTCCAGCTTCCAGCTTGAGACTATCATGGAATTCCATCCCAATGTTTCGGCCATCACCAACATCACCCCGGATCATCTGGACCGCCATAAGACCATGGACAGCTATATCCAGGTAAAGGAAGGGATTGCCAGGAATCAGACGGAAGAGGATTCCTGCGTGTTAAATTATGACGACCCGGTGCTCCGCGCCTTTGGCTCCACCTTAAAGAGCAGGGTGATCTATTTCAGCAGAAGGGAAAAGCTGGACCAGGGCGTATATATGGACGGCGACCGGATCGTATACCGCCACGGCGGAAAGACGGAGCCGGTGCTGGATGTCAATGAGCTTCAGATCATCGGCGGCCATAACCATGAAAATGTCATGACAGCCGTAGCCATTTCCCTTCAGATGGGCGTTCCCATCCCCGTGATCCGCGAGGCCTGCGTGGCCTTTAAGGCAGTGGAACACCGGATCGAGTTCGTGCGGGAGCGGTTCGGAGTTACCTATTATAACGATTCCAAGGGAACCAACCCGGACGCAGCCATCCAGGCCATCCGCGCCATGCCCGGTCCCACGCTGCTGATCGCCGGAGGCTATGATAAGCATTCGGAATACGACGAATGGATCGAAAGCTTTGACGGAAAGGTGCGGTATCTGGTGCTCATCGGCCAGACCAGGGATAAGATCGCCGAGTGCGCCAAAAAGCACGGGCTCACAGATATCATGTATGCGGAGGATATGCAGGAGGCCGTCCAGGTCTGCGCTTCCTACGCCAACGCCGGCGATTATGTGCTCCTTTCTCCGGCCTGCGCAAGCTGGGGCATGTTTAAAAATTATGAAGAGCGGGGGCGGATCTTTAAGGAATGCGTGAACAATCTGTAAATGACCGCAGAAAGGCCGGGTATCCGGAGCAGAGGGGACGGGCGGAGAACAGCCGCCCCCAGGCCCGGCCCAAAAAGAAAAAGCCCAGGCGTTTTTACGATTACAGCCTGCTGTTTACCATCATCTTCCTGACGGTGTTCGGCCTGGTGATGATTTACAGCTCCAGCTCCTACAATGCCCAGGTACTGGGACAGGATCCGGCCTATTATATGAAGCGGCAGGGATACATAGCCCTGGCGGGCTTTGCGGTCATGCTGGTCATTTCCAAGATGGATTACCATTTTTTTGCGAAGTTTACCATCCCCGCCATTGTGGTCTCCTATGCCTGTATGATCCTGGTGAATTTCACCAGCCTGGGAATCGAGGTCAACGGACAGAAGCGGTGGCTGGGAACCCGGTCGGTGCGGTTCCAGCCCACAGAGCTTGTAAAGGTAACGGTGATCCTGGTGCTGGCGGTGGTGATCACCCGTCTGGGAAAGAAGATCGATGAGTGGAGGAGCTGGGGAATGCTGATCGTCCTGATCGCGCCTCTGGCCCTTCTGGTCATGGCCAACAACTTAAGCTCCGGACTTATTATCTTCGGCATCGGCTTTGTGATGATGTTCATTGCCTGCCGGAAGAAATGGCCCTTTATCCTTGCGATGGTCCTGGGAACGGCAGTGTTCCTTTTTGCTCCCGTGATCGCGGTGGCACTGGAAAAGGCCGGGATCCTGGAGTCCTACCAGCTGAGCCGTATTCTGGTATGGAAAAATCCGGAGGCATATCCCAGGGACGGAGGCTACCAGGTGCTTCAGGGGCTTTACGCCATCGGCTCCGGAGGCCTTCTGGGCAAGGGACTGGGCCAGAGCATCCAGAAGCTCAGCTTCCTTCCGGAGCCCCAGAACGATATGATCTTCGCCATTATCTGCGAGGAGCTGGGACTTTTCGGAGCCATATCGGTGATCCTGATCTTTTTATTTATGATCTACCGGTTCATGCTGATCGCCGGCAACGCGCCGGACCTGTTCGGAGCGCTTCTGGTGGTGGGCGTCATGGCCCATATTGCCATCCAGGTGATCTTAAATATCGCCGTGGTGACCAATGTGATCCCCAACACCGGGATCACGCTGCCCTTCATCAGCTACGGAGGCACCTCGGTGCTGTTCCTTATGGTGGAAATGGGAATGGCCCTCAGCGTGTCCAATCAGATCCGGCTGGAAAGATGAGGATTTACTGGAACCCCGGGCCTGTCTCCCGCATAGGATACTGTATAGCTTGCATATGGAGGGATCCGTTTGTCTGCAATACAGATCCAGGGCTTAAGGCCCTTAAAGGGAACCGTTGGGATCCAGGGTTCTAAAAATGCGGTGCTGCCCATGATGGCGGCGGCCTTGCTGGCCAGAGGGGTAACGGTGATCCGTCATGTTCCGGAGATCGAGGACGTTTTTTCCATGATGGGGATCCTGGACAGCCTGGGCTGTAAATGCAGCCTGGAAAAGGGAGTCCTGACGATGGATACCGGGGCGGCCTCCGGTCACAGGATACCCGAGGAATACGTTGGAAAAATGCGTTCCTCCTGTCTGCTTCTGGGGCCGCTGCTGGCGGGCCGGGGAGAGGCGGTGACGTACTATCCCGGCGGCTGCGTCATTGGAAAGCGGCCCATTGATCTGCATCTGTACGCCTTAAAGCAGCTGGGCGCCTCGTTTTTTGAGGCCGGAGGCATGATCCTTGCCCGGGTGGACCGCTTCCGGGGAGCCAGGATCCGGTTTTCCTACCCCAGCGTGGGAGCCACAGAAAACGCCATTCTGGCAGCCGTGACCGCAGAGGGAGAGACAGAGATCGAAAACTGTGCCAGGGAGCCGGAGATCACAGAGCTGTGCCGGTTTTTGGCCGTTATGGGAGCCAGGATCCGCGGTGCGGGAAAGAGCCGGATCACAGTGGAAGGCGTAAAACGGCTGTATCCGGTGGAATTTCTCCTGGGCGGGGACCGGATCTGCGCCGGAACGTATCTGGCGGCTGCCGCCATGACAGCGGGGGACGTGACCGTCATAGGAACGGAGCCGGAAAGTCTGCGGGAACCGGTTTTTTATTTAAGGCGCATGGGCGCCGACATATCCATAAAAGAAAGAGAAAAGGAGATCCGCCTGAAAATGGGAGGACGGCCCGGGCCTGTTTCGCTCTGCACCGGACCGTATCCGGAATTCCCCACGGATCTCCAGTCGGTTTTCCTGGCGGCGGCCTCGGTGGCGGACGGGGAGAGCCGGATCACGGAAACGGTTTTTGAGGCCAGGTTTGCGGCTGCGGCCATATTGCGGCAGTTCGGAGCCCGGATCCATATGGAGGGGCAGACGGCGGTGGCCGCAGGGACGTATCCCTTAAAGCCCGCGGTCGCAGAGGCGCCGGATCTCAGAGGAGGAGCGGCCCTGGTGCTGGCGGGACTGGCAGCGGACGGCCTCTCGGTGATCGGGAACTGCCGGCATATCCGGCGCGGCTATGAGGATCTCTGCCGGGATCTTGGGAGCCTGGGCGCGGAGATCTGCTGGCTCTAGGAACTTCATGACAGCCGGATACCGGCGGAACAGGATGGGAGTACAGGTAAAAGGATGAGGAGAAGAAGAGGATACGCGGGATATGGATACAGGAGGAGAAGGAAAGGAAGGAAGGCCCTGGCAGTGCTGGGGGTCCTTCTGGGAGTCCTGCTCCTTCTGGCGGTCCTGGCGTTTGCCGTCCGCATTAAGGAGATCAGAGTCACAGGCAACAGCCACTATACGGAGGAGCAGGTCATTGACCTGATCTTTGACGGAAAGTGGTCCAGGAATTCGGCGTTCTGCTATTATGAGAGCCAGTTCCGGGAGCATAAATCCATCCCGTTCATCGAGGAGTATAAAATTGAATTCAAGAGCCCCACGAAGGTGGAGGTGGTGGTTTTTGAAAAGAGCGTGGTGGGCTACGTTTCTTATATGAGCAGCTATATGTATTTTGATAAGGACGGTATCATCGTGGAGAGCTCTGTGGAGCAGCTTCCCGGCGTGCCGTGGATCACGGGGCTGGATTTCGGCCACATCATCCTGCACCAGCCGCTTCCGGTGGCAGATCCAGATATCTTTGGAGAGATCCTGAACCTGACCCAGGTGCTGGCAGTCCATGAGGTAAAGGTGGACAAGGTGGATTACCACAGCTCTGTGGCAGGAACCGGGGAGATCCGCCTCCATATCGGCGACGTGGTGGTGGAGCTGGGCAATTCCGAGAATCTGGACGGCAAGGTGACGGAGCTTTCTGGCATCCTGCCGGAGCTTTCCGGACTTTCCGGCACCCTGTATCTGGATACCTACGACGAGACCAACAGTACGCCCACATATACCTTCAAAAAGAAATAAAGTTTGTGAAAATAATAGTTGATATTTTTTCAAAAATCAAATATGATATATGTTAGATTAATTTGGACTATTTCTGCAAAGGAAACGCAATGGAAGTTTAAAAGGAGGAGACGTTCTTGTTAGAAATAAAGATAAATGAGGCAGAGAATGCCGCAAGGATTCTTGTGATCGGCGTCGGCGGCGCTGGAAATAATGCGGTAAACCGCATGGTTGAGGAAAATATCCTGGGAGTGGAATTCATCGGGATCAATACCGATAAGCAGGCGCTCCAGTTCTGTAAGGCCCCCACGGCCATGCAGATCGGCGAGAAGCTGACCAAGGGCCTGGGTGCAGGCGCAAAGCCGGAGATCGGCGAGAAGGCCGCGGAGGAAAGCCAGGAGGAGCTGGCACAGGCCATGAAGGGAGCGGACATGGTGTTCGTTACCTGCGGTATGGGCGGCGGCACCGGTACGGGCGCGGCTCCTGTGATCGCCAGGATCGCCAAGGATATGGGGATCCTCACCGTCGGCGTTGTGACAAAGCCCTTCCGCTTCGAGGCGAAGCAGCGGATGAACAACGCTCTGGACGGAATTGAAAATCTGAAAAATGCGGTGGACACTCTAATCGTGATCCCCAACGACCGTCTTCTGGAGATCGTTGACAGACGGACAACCATGCCGGACGCTTTAAAGAAGGCCGACGAGGTGCTCCAGCAGGCCGTACAGGGCATCACAGACCTGATCAATGTTCCAGGCCTCATTAATCTGGACTTCGCGGATGTCCAGACCGTTATGACGGACAAGGGCATTGCCCATATCGGCATCGGCAAGGCCAAGGGCGACGAAAAGGCCCTGGAGGCTGTAAAGCAGGCTGTATCCAGCCCGCTCCTTGAAACGACCATTGAAGGCGCTTCCCATGTGATCATCAACATTTCCGGCGATATCAGCCTGATCGAGGCCAACGAGGCTGCCAGCTACGTTCAGGAGCTGGCCGGCGACGACGCCAATATCATTTTCGGCGCTATGTACGACGAAAATGCCGAGGACGAGGCTACGATCACCGTTATCGCCACCGGACTGGACGCCCATGGAGTCAACACTCCTGTGGAGCGCGCCATGAAGGATTTTACCAATTATAAACAGAAGGTACCGGCTCCCGCTGTCCAGAAACCGGTATCTCCCGTACCGAGGACCGTACCGGCAGCCGGAGAGTCTGCAGCCGCTGCGGCTCCCCAGTTAAACATCCCCAACAGCACACCGGTTTACCGTCCGGCTCACAAAGAGACCCAGATCAATATCCCGGACTTCTTAAAAAACCGCAGATAGATTCTAAATATTCAGAATGTGACAGGCGCCGCTGCTTCCAGCGGCGCCGCGTCTCCTTTGATCTTACCAGTTCGCAGACGGATTCGTCGTAAAATATCCAATATAAAAAACAGGATCAATATTAATTTTTCTATTTTTAATTCTTATATTCTTTTAAGATCTTCTACAAAATTCAAAAAAACAGGACTGTTCTGTCAGTAATTCCAGCAAAAGAGAATGTGAAGCGGATCCGCTGTGCCTGCCGCGGGAAATGAAGAAAAAAGACGATAAATAATAAGGCTTTTCCAGACAATCTGACAAAATATATGGGGAGGCCGGACTATAATAGGTTCTGCTGCAGCTGTTTTATGGCTTTCGGCTGCGGGTCTTCTGTAAAACAGAGGAGGGAGCGCCTTTGGAATATGAGTTTTATCTGGACTTATTTTTCCTCTGGGTCTTCTTCCTGGATCTTCTTGCCCTGTATCTTGCCTCCTGCCTGGGGAGACTTCCGGTCCGTGTCCCGGCCCTTCTGGCTGCGGCGGCTGCCGGCAGTGCCGTCAACTGTATCCTGGCCATATTTCCGGTCCTTCCGGGAACGGCGGGGCTGCTTCTGGCAGCCGCAGGTATGGGCAGTCTTATGAGCTGGCTGGCTTTTTCTCCGAAAACGCCCGGGGAGCTGCTGAAGGCGGACGGCCTTCTTCTGGGGGCGGCCGGAATCCTGGGCGGAAGCCTGTTTTCCTTGAAGGAGAACGTCTGGCTGACGGATGGAGAGAGCCTTTTTGTGGCTTCCGGCGTGACGGTTCTGGCGGGACTCTTTTTTAAAAGGGTCCTGAGGGAAAAGGAGCGGGGAAGAGAACGGTTCCTGGTCCGGCTTTTTTACCGGGGAGGACAAAGGGAGTTTAAGGCCCTGGCAGATTCGGGAAACCGGCTCCGGGATCCGGTATCCGGGAAGCCGGTGAGCGTGGTATGGGCCGGGGATCTGAAGGGCTTCTGCGATGGGGTCAGCGGCGTGGTCTATATTCCATACCGGGCGGTGGGAACCAGATCCGGCATGCTCCCGGCGGTGATATTTGAGCGGATGGAGATCGTAAAGGAAAGAAAGACCGTGGAGATCCAGAGACCGGTGGTGGCGGTCACCAGGGAGCCGCTGTCGGCGGACGGCGGTTTTACCATGCTGATCCCGGAACAATTTGTGGTTTAAGGAGGAATGAAGATGATCATAAAAATCTCAGTGCCCAGCCGCTTCAGGCTGAAAAAGACAGCGACCTTTCGCACGGTACTCATGCAGAACCAGGGAGAGATCCACTATATTGGCGGGGCCGATGTCCTGCCGGCGCCTCTGACCCTGGAGGAGGAGACCAGGACCCTGGCCTGCTTTGGGACTGAGGAGGAAAAGGAGGCCAGATCCAGGCTCATCGAGCATAACCTGCGGCTGGTGGTCTACATAGCAAAAAAATTCGATAACACCAGCGTGGGAGTGGAGGATCTGATCTCCATTGGGACCATTGGCCTGATCAAGGCCATCAATACCTTTGACCCGGCAAAAAACATCAAGCTGGCCACCTATGCCTCCCGATGCATTGAAAATGAGATCCTCATGTATTTAAGGAGGACCAGCAAGACGAAGCTGGAGGTTTCCATCGACGAGCCTCTCAATGTGGACTGGGATGGGAATGAGCTGCTCCTTTCGGATATCCTGGGAACGGACGAGGATGTGATCTATAAGGATATTGAGGACGAGATCGAAAAGGATCTGCTGAAAAATGCCATCGACCATCTGGATCCCCGGGAAAAGAGGATCGTGGAACTGCGGTTCGGGCTGAAGCAGCCTGACGGCATGGAAATGACTCAGAAAGAGGTGGCGGATCTCATGGGGATCTCCCAGTCCTATATCTCCAGACTGGAAAAAAAGATCATGAAGCGGTTAAAGAAAGAGATCGTCCGGTACGAATAGAAAAGGGAGCCGCTGCAAAGGGACGGCCTCTGGGCTTCTCCTTTGCAGCAGCCCCCGGAGGCTGCGGTATATATCAGTTTTTTCCGTAAAGGCGTTCGTAGATCATGTCACAGAGCGCGTCTGCGTAGGACTGGTCCGGCAGATCCCTTCCGGTCACCAGGTAATCCTGGATCAGCTCAAACCGCTTTAGCTCCAGCTCTTCCCCAGAGAGCTCCGGATCCTCCATCAGAAGCTGGTCGTCCAGCCCTCTGGCAGAGTAGGTCTTTAAGAACCACTGGAGGATATCCTCCGTTTCCTTTTCCTCGTCCGCTGCCTGGACCTTTAACCGGGCCGCAGATTTTTTTGAGGATACGGCCACAGCAATGGAGCCGGCAGCCATAAGGATCAGAAGGACATGGAACAGGATGCGGGAAACGCCGTAAAGGGGCAGGGGCAGATACCCCAGGAGGCTTACGGCGGCGATCACAGCCAGTACGCCGCCCACCAGGAAAAAGGCAGAGGCGGAGGAATTCATATCCTCGTAGCGCTGCTCCTTTTTTACATAGGTGCCGGCCGGCTGTCTTTCCGGCTGCTTTTCTGTTTCCAGCTTTTCAGCCGCCTTCTGCATTTCTTCATAGCGAAGACGCATTTCCTGTTCTCTTTTTTCCTTTTCAGCCGCCTGTAAGGCCAGGGCTGCTTCTTTGGACTCCACAAGGGGGCCGCCGCAGTCTGTGCAGACAGTGATCCCCTCCACGAATTCCATATCGCATTTTGGACAGTATGGCATAATGATGAACTTCCTTTCTGCTGGTTAAGGTTCATTATATAATAAAAACAAAAAAACGTCCATACTTTCTCTTGTTTTGTGCTTCCATTTCTCCATGAAATCGGGTAAAATGGGAGGGTATTAAATTTTTAGAAAGGGGCCCAAGTATGAAGATTGCGGTTGTAACCGACAGCAACAGCGGAATTACACAGAAGCAGGCAGAGGAAATGGGGGTCACAGTCCTTCCGATGCCGTTTATGATCGATGGAGAAACGTATTTTGAAGATATAACACTGACACAGGAGGAATTTTACGACCGGCTGAAGGGAGATGCCGATATCTCCACCTCCCAGCCGTCTCCGGCGGATGTGACCGGGCTTTGGGACCGGCTTTTAAAGGAGTATGACCAGGTGGTCCATATCCCCATGTCCAGCGGGCTTTCCAGCTCCTGTGAAACAGCCATGGCCTTATCCATGGATGAGGCCTATGAGGGACGGGTATTTGTGGTGGACAACCAGAGGGTGTCCGTGACCCAGTACCAGTCGGTGAAGGACGCGCTGATGCTGGCCGCCCGGGGAGCCGACGGAGCCGGGATCAAGGCGCGGCTGGAGGAAACCAAGGGCGATTCGGTGATCTTTATTACCGTGGACACGCTGAAATACTTAAAAAAGGGCGGGCGGATCACCCCGGCGGCGGCAGCCCTGGGAACCCTCCTGAAGATCAAGCCGGTGCTCATCATCTTGGGAGAGAAGCTGGACGCCTTTGCCAAGGCCAGGACCATGAAGCAGGCCAGGACCATGATGCTGAATTCCATCCAGAAGGAGCTGGAAACAAGGCTCGGTGACAGCCAGTGCCAGTATTCGCATCTGGCCATTGCCCATACCCAGAATGCGGAAGCGGCAGAAGAGTTCCGGAAGGAATTGCAGGAGAAGTATCCCCATGCGGATATCATGGTCGCTCCGCTTTCCCTGAGCATTTCCTGCCACATCGGACCGGGAAGTCTGGCGGTGACAGCCACAAGAAAGATGGTAGAGGAATATGAAGTGGATCAGAAGCAGGATCAGGGAATTTTATCATAAGCATACGCCAAGCATAAAGGTCCCCATGCTGCTGTTCGTCGTGGCGGGCTGTATGATCCCCCTGCTGATCCAGGGCCGGCTCATAGCCCAGTCGGCCCGGCAGATGCAGGTGGAGCGGCGGATCATCGACGTGCAGAACCAGTGCCAGATCCTGAGCAATAAAATGTCCAGGAACGGATATCTCAGCAATCCCGGCGTGGATACGTCGGGAACGGATACGGAGCTTTCCATGCTGGCCGATATCTTCAATGGACGGATCCTCATTATAAACTCCGGCTTCCGGATCGTAAAGGATACGTTTTCCTTGTCTGAGGGAAAGATCTGTATTTCCGACGAGACGCTCCGGTGCTTCCAGGGCGAGACCACCAGTCGGTACGATACGGAAAAGCATTATTTTATCCTGGCGGTGCCCATTGCGGATACGGTCCAGACTGCGGATACCAGGAAAAGCTCAAAAACAGCCGGGGTCATGCTGGTGACAGTGTCCACAGAGAGCATGTTCAATATGGAGGAGGCGCTTCTGGACAAGGCGTCCCTGTACCAGCTGACCATGTTTGTCCTTTGCCTGATCCTGGCGTTTTTTGCCGTTGGATTTTTTGTGAAGCCCTTCCGGGCCATTGTGGATTTCCTGGACCGGGTGGCAGAGGGGAGCCTGGACGAGGATATTTCAGAGGAATCCTACCGGGAGACCAAACAGATCTCCCGGGCTATCAACAAGACCCTGCAGAGCCTGAAGGCCGTGGACCAGTCCAGACAGGAGTTTGTGTCCAACGTATCCCATGAGTTAAAAACGCCGATCACCTCCATCCGGGTCCTGGCGGATTCCCTCATGAGCATGGATGAGGTCCCCAAGGAGCTGTACCAGGAATTCATGGGCGATATATCCGATGAGATCGACCGGGAAAGCAAGATCATCGACGATCTTCTGACCCTGGTGCGGATGGATAAGTCCTCGGCAGAGATCAATATTACCCAGACCAATATCAATGGCCTGGTGGAGATGATCCTGAAGCGGCTCCGTCCCATTGCCAGACGGCGGAATATCGAACTGATCTTTGAGAGTATCCGGGAGGTGACGGCGGATATCGACGAGGTGAAGTTCTCCCTGGCAGTCAACAACCTGGTGGAAAATGCAGTCAAATATAACCGGGAGGACGGATGGGTACGGGTGACTCTGGATGCGGACCACAAGTTCTTCTATATTAAAGTATCGGATTCCGGCATCGGGATCCCGGAGGAATATAAGGAACGGGTGTTTGAGCGTTTCTACCGGGTGGATAAGGCCAGATCCCGGGAGACCGGAGGCACAGGACTGGGCCTTGCCATCACCAAAAGCGTGATCTTTATGCACCACGGATCCATCCAGGTGGAGAGCAAGGAGGACATTGGCACCACCTTTACGGTGAAGATCCCGCTGATCTATATCCCGTCCACAGGAAAGGAGAAGCCATGAAACGGTTAAAGACATTTTTCGCAGTCTCCTTCCTGGCAGCCCTGTGTATTCTTTCCGCCGCCTGCGGGAGGAAGGAGGAGGTCCCGGAGGGAACGCCGGAATATACGGTGTACTATCTGGATTCCTCGGGCCTTAAGCTGGTGGGAAGCAGCTTCCGGGAGGAGGAGACGGATCAGGAGGTGCTGGTCCAGGAGCTGCTGTCCAGAATGGAAACGGTCCCAGCGGAGCTGGACTGCCAGAGCGCCATTCCAGACCGGGTGGAGACGATCACCTTCCGGATCGAGAAAAACGTGCTCTATCTGTTTGCGGACGCCAATTATGCGCTGATGGACTCTGTGCGGGAGATCCTGTGCCGGGCGGCCTTAACAAAAACCCTGACCCAGATCGAGGGCATCGATTATCTGAGTATTTACTGTGCCGAGCAGCCCATTGTGGACGGCACGGGAAACCCTGTGGGTATGCTTTCAGCCTCGGATTTTGTGGAAGGGATCCGGGATGTGAACAGCTTTGAAAGGACAGAGCTGACCCTGTATTTTGCCAATGCCGCCGGAGACGGTCTGGTGGAGGAGAAGCGGGAGGTGATGCGGAACACCAACACATCCCTGGAAAAGCTCATTGTAGAGCAGCTGATCGAAGGACCGAGACAGTCGGATTCCTACCCGACCCTGCCCTCGGATATGAAGCTTTTGAACGTGATGGTGAGCGAATCCGTCTGCTCCATCAATCTGGATTCCGCATTTTTAAACAACAGCCTGGAGGTGAGGGAGTATATTCCCATTTACTCGATCGTAAATTCCCTTTCGGAGCTTCCCACCGTCAGCCGGGTGCAGATCCGCATCAATGGCTCCCAGGATGCGGTATTCCGCGATAAGATCCCTTTAAATACGGTGTTTGAGAGAAATTTTGAATACATGGAGGGAGGAGAAAAAAATTAAAAGGCCTTTGCTGTATGCAACGGGGGGACTGGTACTTGGAGAGACAATGGCCCTTTTTCTTACAGCAGACCAGATGTTTTTCTGGCTGGCAGCCATGCTGGCCGTCTTTTGCTGCGCCCTGACCGGGAGAATCCGGAACGGAACAGCAGAGGACGGGGGCGGGGCGCCGGCCATTTTTTTACACGGAAGGGCAGGAACATGGATCCGGTACGGACTGGCGGCTGCGGGATGTGTTCTCCTGGGCTTTGGCCGCATGGAGATGGAGCTTAAGGAGAGGATTATGGAGGAGCGGTTGGCCGCAGAACGGGGAGAGGAGTCTCTGGTCATTTGCGGCCGGGTGGAGGAGATCGGGGAAACGGATTACGGATACCGTCTGCTCCTTTCCGGATGCCGGGAAAATGGCCCTGGGGCCCGGAGGGTCCCCAGGCGTATGTACTGCTATACAGACCAGGCGGAGGGGATGAAGACAGGGATGGAGATCCGGGCGGAGGGGACTATGGAGGCTCCGGAGCAGGAACGGAATCCCGGCGGCTTTGATCACAGGTCCTTTTGCCGGGCGAAGGGGATCGGAGGGATCTTCCGGGCAGACCGGGCTGCCCCGGCGGGACCGGAATACAGCCGGCTCCGGGAGGGGATCCGCCGGATCCGGCTCTGTCTGGAAGGACGCCTGGACCGGATCGCCTCCGGCACAGACGGAGGGATCCTGAAGGCAGTGCTTTTGGGGAACCGGTCCGGCATGGACCAGGAGCTTTACGAGCTGTACCGGAAAAACGGGATCTCCCATGTGCTGGCCATCAGCGGTCTCCATGTGTCCATCATCGGCCTGGGGCTCTGGAAGGCCTTAAGAAGGTGCGGACTTGGATTTGGTGCGGCCGGAGGGGCGGCAGGCCTCTTTCTTTTCTGCTATGGGCTGATGACCGGCTTCGGCCCGTCGGTGGTGCGGGCGGCGGCCATGTGCGGGCTTTCGTTTCTGGCGGTCTTTCTTGGCCGGACCTATGATCTTTTATCAGCCATGTGCATTCCGGCCCTGGCGCTTTTATGGACCCGTCCCTGCCTTCTGACCCAGGCGTCGTTCCAGCTATCCTTTCTGGCAGCGGGAGCCGTGGCCATTCCCGGCGGCATCCTCGTCCGGCGGTTCGAAGCCAGGGGTCTGCTCCAGACGCTTCTGGTGAGCGCTTCCATCCAGGCGGCTACGGCTCCTGCGGTCCTGTACCATTCCTTTGAGCTTCCGGCATATGGGATGCTTCTGAATCTGCTGGTGGTGCCGCTGATGACCTATGTGGTGATTTCCGGGCTGCTGGGTCTGGCCGTTTCTTTTGTATCTATGGAGGCGGGGGCGGCCTTACTGGGAGGGGCACACTATATCCTGGCCTTTTATAAGGCCATGGGAGAGGCGGTCCAGCGGCTTCCCGGGGCCAGGCTGGTGCTTGGCCGTCCGTCCCCGGCGGCAATGGTTTTGTTTCTGTCCGAAGGTTTTCTGGGACTGGCCCTGGCGTTCCGGATCCTGGAGCAGGACAGGGGCCGGGCCAGAAGCCGGGCGGCCCTCCTTCTGGCCCTTTCCTGGGCTGGCAGTATTTTTTTCTTTCTTCCGCCTCCCCAGCGGGGATTATCTGCCGTGTTTCTGGATGTGGGCCAGGGGGATGGGATCTTTCTGGCCTGTGAGGGAAGGACCATGCTGATGGACTGCGGCAGCAGCCAGGAAAAGGAGCTGGGGAAAAGGTGCCTGGTGCCCTTTCTGAAAAGCCGGGGAACGCAGCGGCTGGATACGGTATTTGTCAGCCATGGGGACGGGGACCACATAAGCGGGATCCGCTATATTCTGGAGGAGCCAGGCTGCGGGATCCAGATCGGGCTGCTGGTGATGCCGGAGCCAGGGAAGGGAAAGGATGCTTATAGGGAGCTGGAGCGGCTGGCCCAGGGCCGGGGGATCCCGGTGGTCTATGGAAAGAGGGGCGACAGATTTCCGGGGATCCTGGGAGAAAAAACCTCCATTCGCTGTCTTTCCCCGCCAGAGGGCAGAAGCTTTGGAGACCGGAACGATGAATCGCTGGTACTGGAGCTCCGATATGGGAACTTCAGCCTTCTTCTGGCCGGGGATGTGGGAAAGGAGAGGGAGCGGGAGATGGAGAAGGCCGGTCTGCTGGCTCCGGTGACGATACTGAAGGCGGCCCATCACGGTTCGGCCACCTCCTCGGGGCGGGAGTTTCTGGCTGCAGTGGAGCCGGAGCTTTCGGTGATTTCCTGCGGCCGGGAAAACCGGTACGGTCATCCGTCCCCGGAGGTGGTAAGGGCGCTGGAGGAGCTGGGCGCCGGGATCTGGGATACCCGGGAGCGGGGAGCTGTCATGGTCTGGACCGACGGCCGCACCATGGATATTTCCGGATATCTTGACAGCCAGGAAGGGATCTGATATCTTTAATATCATGATGCCGGGGCAGGGAGGCTCCTGCCCCTGTGGATATCATATAGTGTCTGGAGGAAAGATTATGGGATTTTCAATGGACATCAGCGTCCCGGTACTGACGGTATTTTTACAGGGACTTCTGAGCTTTTTCTCACCGTGTGTACTGCCGCTCCTGCCCCTTTATATTGGATACCTGTCCGGAGGGACTGCAAGGCGCGGGGAGGATGGGAGGATCAGCTACGACCGGAAAAAGGTCATGCTCCATACGGTTTTTTTCGTATTGGGAGTCAGCTCTGCGTTTTTCATCCTGGGCCTTGGAGGCTCGGCCCTGGGCCGGTTCTTTAAGGGAAACCAGGCTATGTTCGCCAGGATCGGCGGGATCTTCGTGGCGGGCTTCGGCCTTTACCAGCTGGGGATCTTCGGATCCTCCAGGCTTCTTTCCCGGGAGCACCGGCTGCCGTTTTCTGTGGGTACGGCGGCCATGTCTCCCATAACGGCCTTTCTTTTGGGCTTTACCTTCAGCTTTGCCTGGACGCCCTGTGTGGGTCCGGCTCTGGCCAGCGTTCTTTTAATGGCGGCGTCGGCGGCTACTCAGGCCAGGGGCTTTCTTCTGATCGGGGTCTATGCGGCAGGCTTTGTCCTTCCGTTCCTGGCGATGGGGATGTTTTCCACCACGCTCCTGGACGTATTTAAGCGCCACGGGAATGTGGTCAATTATGCGGCCAAAGCGGGGGCCGTACTGATGATCCTCATGGGTGTGATGATGTTCACTGGAAAAATGAATTCCATCACAGGCTACCTTTCTGCTCCCCAGTCTGGAACGGAATCCGAAACAGTGGAAGCCGAAGGGGAAAAGAAGGAGACAGAGGGAACGGCGGAGCCGGAGACATCGGGGGAAACGGAGACAGATGGCGCGGAGGAACGTTCTGAGGCCGGACCGGATACGCTGCCGTCGGTGGATTTTACCCTCACGGACCAGTTTGGAAATTCCCACACCCTTTCGGATTATAAGGGGAAGACGGTATTTTTAAATTTCTGGGCCACCTGGTGCCCGCCCTGCAGGCGGGAGATGCCGGATATCCAGAAGCTTTATGAAAGATACCAGGAGGAAGAGGATCCGGAGGTAGTGATCCTGGGGGTTGCGGCTCCGGATTATGGAGACGAGGGCTCCAGGGAGGAGATCATCCAGTTTCTGGAGGAAAACGGCTATACCTATCCGGTGGTCATGGACGAGGGAGGAGAGCTGTTTATGACGTACGGCGTATTTTCCTATCCCACCACCTTTATGATCGACCGGGATGGAAACGTATTCGGCTATGCCGCAGGCCAGCTGAGCATGGAAATGATGGAAAGCATCATCCGCCAGACAGTCACCGGAGTCCGGGAGCAGGCAGACCAGTAAGGAAATGAAGGAAGTAAATCATGCAGACATTAAACCAGGATATCAAGGAAAAATCCTTTAAAAAGATCTATCTGCTCTACGGGGACGAGCCGTTTCTGGTGGGCAGCTATAAAAAGAAGCTGCGGGAGGCCATCACCGGAGGCGATACCATGAACTTCAACTATTTTGAGGGGAAGAATCCGGATGTGAGAGAGATCATCAGCCTGGCGGACACCATGCCGTTTTTCGCGGACCGGCGGCTGATCCTGGTGGACGGCAGCGGATTTTTTAAGAGCGCCCAGGAGGAGCTGGCCGCCTATCTGCCTCAGATGCCGGATACCACCTGTCTGGTCTTTGCCGAGAGCGAGGTGGATAAAAGGAACCGGCTCTATAAAAGGGTAAAGGAGCTGGGCTATGCGGCGGAGCTCAATAAGCAGGATGCGGCCCAGCTCATGCGGTGGGCCGCCGGGATCCTGGGCCGGGACGGGAAGAAGATCAGCCGTCCGGTGATGGAATACTTCCTGGAGCGCACCGGGGACGATATGGAAAACATCCGCATGGAGCTGGAAAAGCTGGTATGCTATACCATGGGCCGGGATGTGATCACCAAAGAGGATGTGGACGCAGTGGGAACGGTCCATGTGACCAGCCGGATCTTTGACATGGTGGCGGCCATCGTGGCCGGAAATACAAAAAAGGCCATGGAGCTTTATGAGGATCTTCTGACCCTGAAGGAGCCTCCCATGCGGATCCTGTTCCTCATTGCAAGGCAGTTCAACCAGCTTCTGCAGATCAAGGAGCTGGCTGCCTTGGGAAAGGACAAGGGCGCCATGGCCTCGGCTCTTAAGGTGCCTCCCTTTGCCGTGGGAAAGCTTACGGCCCAGGCCAGGGCCTTTACCAGGGAGCAGATCCTTTCCTGGGTGACCCTCTGTGTGGAGACAGAAACTGCGGTGAAGACAGGCCGCCTGTCGGACCGGCTGGCTGTGGAGCTCCTGATCGCAAGAAGAACGTAAAAAAAACGCTTTTCCGACACACCACGCGGAAAAGCGTTTTTTACGTTTTATAAATTAAAATATCCAGCCTTTTTATTAAGCCATAGCGCTTACAGCTTTGGACAAACGGGATACTTTTCTGGAAGCAGTATTCTTATGATATACGCCCTTGGAAGTAGCCTTGTCGATTTCGCTTGTAGCAGCAATGAGCGCAGCCTGTGCAGCAGCCTTGTCACCGGCGGTAATTGCAGCTTCAACCTTTTTCACATAAGTTTTTACCTTAGATCTGATCGCTTTGTTTCTGGCAGCCTTTGTTTCAGCTACTAAGATTCTTTTCTTTGCAGATTTGATATTAGCCAATCTGTACACCTCCACTATGATTAAAAAATATTCGCTGTTTGTTTTGCATCAAAGTCTGGACACGGACAGTTCAATGTAAACATACTCTTGTATTCTATCGGATTATTCCCGGGATGTCAATACATAAAATGTATTTTTCGAGGGAAAATAGAAGAAAAGCCGAGGGATGACGCCGGTTTTTTCCCTGGGAAAGGGAGGGCGGCTGGGAAACGGCGCAGGAAAAGGAGCGTGCAGCCATGGAGCAGCGGAAAAAAAGCGTATATACGGATCTGGCGGTGGAGGAAAGAGAAAGCTTCCCGGGGGACGGCGGAGAGATCCCTGGGGTATCGCTCAGAGAGTGGGAAAAGGAAGAGGCGGGCATTCATCTGACGGAGGTGGTCATAAAGACGGAAGAGGGGGCCGGGAACATGGGAAAGCCCATGGGAACCTATATAACCCTGGAGGCTCCGTCCCTGGCAGAGCGGGACGGGGATTTCCACCGGGAGGTGGCGGAGGAGGTGGCGGCCCGGATCTCCGGACTTCTGGCCCTCCATCAGATCCGGACGGACGGAACGGGGAACATGCCGTCCATACTGGCGGTGGGACTGGGCAATGAGAACGCCACGCCCGATGCCCTGGGCCCCCTGGTACTGAAGCATCTCCAGATGACCAGGCATCTGACCGGCGGCAGCGGAGCGGATGCCGGGGAACGGAGAAGCTATCCGTCCTTAAGCGGGATCACACCCGGAGTCATGGCCCAGACGGGAATGGAGACGGCGGAGATCCTGAAAGGAGTCATTGCGGAAACGGGTCCGGATGCGGTCCTGGCAGTGGACGCCCTGGCAGCACGCAGCGTCCGGCGGCTGGGCGTTACGATCCAGCTTTCCGACGCCGGGATCCATCCGGGCTCCGGTGTGGGAAACCATAGGAACAGCCTGACCCAGGAATCCCTGGGAGTACCGGTGATCGCCATCGGGGTGCCTACGGTCGTGGGCGCTGCGGCCATTGTCCACGATACGGTGGACGCCCTGGTGGCTGCGCTGAAAGAAGGCGGCGGCGGATACGGGGACATGGTGGAGCAGATGGACGGCAGGGACCAGTATCAGCTGATCCGGGAGGTACTGGAGCCGCGGATCGGACCCATGTATGTGACGCCCCACAACATCGACGAACGGGTGGAGACACTCAGCTTTACCATCTCCGAGGCCATCCACATGGCCCTGTTCCGGGAAAACGGATGAAGGCGGTTTTCCGGTGATGAAGAAAGGGCGTCCCACATAGAATAAAAGAAAGAAGGAAAAACGGGCGGCAGCCATGAGACGCAGATGGTATTATATCAAACGGGCCATACGGGCGGACCGCCCGTTTTTTGCAGCCGCAGCAGTCCTTTTCTTTGCGCTGCTCCTGGCGGCGGGAAGCCGGGACTGGCTGGGGACGGCGGCTTCCCGATGCGGAGACCGGTACGGGCTTTCCGTGATCCGGACGGCGATGGGCGAATGGATCCCGGCGGCCGGAGCCGGAAACGGAAGAAGCGGTCTGTCCGCGCTGGAGCCGGTGCTGCTTTCTTATTTGAGATCCATGGAGCCGGAGCCGCTGGCGGCGGAGGATCCGGCCTATGAGAAGATGATGGCCCGGAGGGAGGATCCGGAGCCCGGAGAGGGAGAAACGCGGCAGGAGACAGGCGAGGGCGGGGAATCGGAGGAGACCGCCGGTTCTGAGGCAGGACAGACCGGCGGTGCTGCACAGGCCCTGGCCGGGCCGTCAGGAAGCCGGCTTCCGGGGATAGGGCTTCGTATGGAAAAGCTGGCAGATTATGATTATCTGATGCAGAATTTTTACAGCGTCCATCCCACCACTACGGCAGGCCGGGAGCTTATGAATGCAGAACGGTTCCTGGCAGCCGATCTTGCCCTAAAGCCGGGGAACGGGAGGGAAGCCGGGGCGGCGCAGGTCTCTTCCGGCGGGCCTCAGATCCTGGTCTACCATACCCATTCCCAGGAAACCTTTTCCGATTTTCCGGAAAATCCGGAGGCCTCCATCGCCGGCGTGGGCGTATACCTTTCAGAGATTCTGGAAAAAAAGGGATATTCCGTGATCCATGACGACAGTGTTTATGATTACCGGGATGGGAAGCTGGACCGGAGCCGGGCCTATACATATGCCCTGGAGGGAATCCAGGGGATCCTGCAGAAATATCCTTCCATCGAGGTGGTACTGGATCTCCACCGGGACGGGGTGGCAGAAGGCACCCGCCTGGTGACGGAGATCAACGGGAAGCCCACGGCGAAGATCATGTTTTTCAACGGAACCTCCCAGACCCCGGACGGTCCCATCGAATATTTGCCCAATCCCAACCGGGAGGCCAATCTGGCGTTCAGCTTCCAGATGCAGCTGGAGGCTGCGGAAATGTATCCGGGATTTACGAGAAAGATCTATCTCAAGGGACTGCGGTATAACCAGCACGTCCGGGCGCGCACAGCCCTCATTGAGGTGGGCGCCCAGACCAATACATATGAAGAAGCGAGAAATGCAATGGAGCCCCTGGCGGATATCCTGGACCGGGTGCTCCGGGGAAATTGAATTGGAAACGGGATCAGCGGATCCGTTTTTCCCAGCCGCCGAAGAAGTAAAAGAGGGCGGTGAGAAGGGAACACATCATCCAGCCCACCGGATAGCCGAAGCCCACCACGGCCGGAGTGTTGATAAACTGCGTGATGACGAACAGATAGATCTGCCGGAACAGCACATAGGAAAACAGCATGATGAACATGGGAGTCCTGGAATCCCCGGCACCCCGGAGGGATCCGGAAAAGATCTGGGTGGCGCAGCAGGTGAAGGTCAGGGTGCAGTTGGTATGGATGAACAGGGTTCCATAGCGGATCACCTCCGGGTCCTGGTTGAACAGGGCCACAAACTGTTCGGCCGTGATCCAGAGGACCGAGGCCATGGCGATGGTAATGGCTGTGGACATATAAAAGGCTGTCAGGGAGCCGCGCTTGGCCCGGGGAATGTTCCTGGCCCCGATATTCTGGCTGACAAAGGTGGTGGCCGCCTGGTTCATGCTCTGGAGCGGAAGGAAGATGAACTGGTCGATCTTCGTGTAGCAGCTCCATCCGGCCATGCAGGCAGAGCCGAAGTAGTTGATATAGGACTGGACGTATACATTGGAAAAGCTGGTGAGGGACTGCTGGAAGCCGGCCGGCAGGCCGATGGAGAGGATCTGCTTCAGCGTTTTTTTATCCACAGACAGGTCCCTCCACACCAGATGATAGCTGCCGTCATCCATGGTCAGTACCGCCAGAACCAGGGCCGCCGAAAGGAACTGGGAAATGATGGTGGCGTAGGCCACGCCGGCAATGCCCAGATGGAATACGATGACGAATACCAGGTCCAGCACAGTGTTGAGGATACTGGAAAAACAGAGGAACAGAAGGGGCCGCTTCGTATCGCCCACAGCACGGAGCACGGCGCTTCCCATATTATAGACGAGAAGGCCCGAGATACCGGAAAAATAGATCCGCAGATAGACGGAGGCCGATTCCAGAACGTCGTCCGGCGTGGACATGAACCGGAGCATGAAGGGGGCCATGAAGATCCCCAGGGCCGTAAACAGGATGCTGGCCAGGAAGGTGACCATGATGGTGGTCTCCACAGCCAGATGGAGCTTCTTGTCATCGTGGGCCCCATAGTGGCGGCTGATGATGACGCTGGCACCGATGGAGGTTCCATTGAAGAACATGACCATGGTGTTGATGATGCTGGTGGTGGAGCCCACGGCTGCCAGAGCCTCCGTTCCTACAAAGTTGCCTACCACCAGGCTGTCCACGGTATTGTAAAGCTGCTGGAACAGATTGCCGATGAGAAGCGGAACGGCAAAGGAGAGCAGGAGCTTCCAGGTGGAGCCGGTGGTCATGTCCATGCTTTTGGACGATAGTTTTTTCGGATGCATGACGATCCTCCTCGTATAGAATAAATGAAGATATCTTACTATTATGATAAAACCAAGTAAGAAGAATGTCAAATAAATATTCTGTCTATTTTAATGGCTGGGGCGGGACGGAAAAGCCGGGAGGAGCCGGGACGGCTGCCGGTCCGGAGCTGTCCCAGGACGGCTGGATCCTGCGGAAACCCTTGCGCGGAAGCGGAAAAAATGGTATATTTGGCGTAAGAAATTTTAGAAAAGAGGAACATAAATGACGGCTGTCGATCAGAGCAGAATCAGAAACTTTTGCATCATTGCCCATATTGACCACGGCAAGTCAACGCTGGCGGACAGGATCATCGAAATGACAGGACTGCTGACAAGCAGAGAGATGCAGGCCCAGATCCTGGACAATATGGATCTGGAGAGAGAGAGGGGCATCACCATTAAGTCCCAGGCCGTGCGGACGGTATATAAAGCGAAAAACGGAGAAGAATACATTTTTAACCTTATTGACACTCCCGGACACGTGGACTTTAACTACGAGGTGTCCCGGAGCCTGGCCGCCTGCGACGGCGCCATCCTGGTGGTGGATGCGGCCCAGGGCATCGAGGCCCAGACGCTGGCCAATGTGTATCTGGCCCTGGACCATGACCTGGACGTGTTCCCGGTGATCAACAAGATCGACCTTCCCAGCGCCGATCCCGACCGGGTGGCAGAGGAGATCGAGGATGTGATCGGCCTGGAGGCCCACGATGCTCCCAGGATCTCTGCCAAGAACGGCTTAAACGTGGAGGACGTGCTGGAGGCCATTGTGGAAAAGATCCCGGCCCCGGAGGGAGATCCCGGCGCCCCCTTACAGGCGCTGATCTTTGACTCCATTTATGATTCCTACCGGGGAGTCATCGTTTTCTGCCGGATCAAGGAGGGAACCGTAAAACGGGGCACGCCCATTAAGATGATGGCCACCGGCGCCTCCTACGACGTGGTGGAGGTGGGATACTTCGGCGCGGGCCAGTTCTTCCCCTGCGAGGAGCTGTCTGCCGGTATGGTTGGCTATATTACCGCCAGCATTAAAAACGTCCGAGATACCCGGGTGGGCGATACCATCACCGACCGGTCCAACCCCTGTAAGTCTCCCCTTCCGGGCTATAAAAAGGTGACACCCATGGTTTACTGCGGCCTGTATCCGGCCGATGGGGCCAAGTATCCGGAGCTGCGGGATGCCCTGGAAAAGCTCCAGCTAAACGACGCGTCCCTGTTTTTTGAGCCGGAAACCTCAGTGGCCCTGGGATTTGGCTTCCGCTGCGGCTTTTTAGGCCTGCTTCACCTGGAGATCATCCAGGAGCGGCTGGAACGGGAATACAATCTGGACCTGGTGACCACGGCCCCCAGCGTTGTGTACCGGATCCACAAGACCAGCGGAGAGGTCATTGATCTGACCAACCCCACCAATATGCCGGATCCCTCGGAGATCGAATATATGGAGGAGCCCGTCGTCACCGCCGAGGTGATGGTGACTACGGAATTTGTGGGCGCCATCATGCAGCTCTGCCAGGAGCGCCGCGGCGTATACCTGGGCATGGAATATATTGAATCCACCAGAGCGCTCCTTAAATATGAGCTTCCCCTCAATGAGATCATTTACGACTTTTTTGACGCCTTAAAATCCAGATCCAGAGGCTACGCTTCCTTTGACTATGAGTTAAAGGGCTATGAGCGGTCGGAGCTGGTGAAGCTGGACATCCTCATCAACCGGGAAGAGGTGGACGCCCTGTCCTTTATCGTATTTGAGGGCTCTGCCTATGAGAGGGGCAGGAAAATGTGCGAGAAGCTGAAGGACGAGATCCCCAGACACCTGTTTGAGATCCCGATCCAGGCGGCTGTGGGCGGAAAGATCATTGCCAGGGAGACCGTAAAGGCTGTGCGCAAGGACGTTCTGGCCAAGTGCTACGGCGGTGATATTTCCCGTAAGAAGAAGCTTTTGGAAAAGCAGAAGGAAGGAAAGAAGCGGATGCGCCAGGTGGGCAATGTGGAGATCCCGCAGAAGGCCTTTATGAGCGTACTGAAGCTGGATGAGGAGTAAACATGCGTCTGACCACATTGTGTTATCTGGAGCAGGACGGAAAATATCTGATGCTGCATCGGATCGTGAAGAAAAATGATGTAAATAAAGATAAGTGGATCGGCATCGGCGGGAAATTTGAATCCGGCGAGAGCCCGGAGGACTGTGTGCTGAGGGAAGCCCTGGAGGAAACGGGCTTCCTTCTTACCAGTTACCGGCTGAGAGGGATCGTGACCTTCCTATTTAACCAGGAGGAGGCAGAGTACATGTTCCTCTATACGGCCGACGGCTTCACAGGTCAGCCGGTCCCCTGCGATGAAGGGACTCTGGAGTGGATCCCCAAGGAGGAGATCGACCATTTAAACCTGTGGGAGGGAGACCGGATCTTTTTCAGGCTCATGGAGAAAGGAGAGCCGTTCTTTTCTTTGAAGCTCCACTATTACGGAAACCGGCTTTCAGAGGCGGTCTTAAACGGCGTACCCATGGAGCTTCTGGACGTGCTGGACGAAAGCGGAGAGCCCTCGGGCCTGGTGCGGGAGCGGTCCATGGTCCATGAGCGGGGAGATTATCACAGGACCAGCCATGTGTGGGTAGTCCGGACGAAAGCGGACGGCGGCCATGAGGTCCTGCTTCAGAAGCGGAACAGCAGCAGGAAAACGGATGTCTTTGCGGGCTGCTTTGATATTTCCAGCGCCGGCCATATCCCGGCGGGCGACGGATATCTCCAGTCGGCCAGACGGGAGCTCAAGGAGGAGCTGGGGATCCGGGCTTCGGAGGAGGAGCTGGAATTGGCCGGCTTTTTTGAAAGCCGGTATGAGGGAGGAATTCCCGGAGAGCCCTTCACGAACCATGAAAAGGCAGCGGTCTATGTGTACAGGAAGCCGGTGGAGGCAGAGCATCTGGTCTTACAGACCTCCGAGGTGGAGTCCGTCCGGTGGATGGATCTGGAGGATGCCCTCCGGGCAGCAAAGACACAGGCGGAAGGCTTCTGCCTGGAGGAAGAGGAGCTGCGGCTTTTGAAGAAATGGCTTTTGGAGCATGCAGAAGCGTCCGGTGGGACTCCTGGGACAGGTCCGGAAGCGGATTAGGAGGATGGCAAAGCGATGGAATTATATGTACACATTCCGTTCTGCGTAAGAAAATGCGCCTACTGCGATTTCCTTTCCTTTCCCCAGGGAGAGGAGGTCCAGCGGCGGTATGTGGAAAAGCTGATGGAAGAGATAAGGACGGTCAGTGCCGGCTTTCATGAGATCCCGGTTTCATCGGTGTTCGTGGGAGGCGGCACTCCGTCTGTTATAAAGGCCCGGTGGATGAAGGAGCTCTTCGGCTGTCTGCGGGGCTCTTTTAATATAGAAGAAACGGCTGAGATCTCCATGGAGGCCAATCCAGGGACTGTGGACAGGGAAAAGCTCCGGATCTACCGGGAGTCCGGGATCAACCGGCTGAGCTTCGGCCTCCAGTCGGCGGACAACAGGGAATTAAAGGCCCTGGGACGGATCCATACCTGGGAGGAGTTCCTGGAAGGCTTCCGTCTGGCCCGGGACGCCGGCTTTTCCAACATCAATGTGGATCTCATGTCCGCCCTGCCGGGACAGACGGTGCAAAGCTGGATGGATACGCTGAAAAAAACAGCGGATCTGGGGCCGGAGCATATTTCCGCATACAGCCTGATCCTGGAGGAAGGCACGCCTTTTTTTGAAGCGTATGGAGAGGGCCGGGGAGACGGGATTCTTCCGGATGAGGATGCAGAACGGGAGATGTATCACAGGACCCGGGAGTTTTTAAGGGACCGGGGCTATGAACGGTATGAGATCTCCAATTATGCCCGGCCCGGAAGGGAATGCCGGCATAATCTCGGATACTGGACAGGGGTTCCCTACCTTGGGCTGGGACTGGGCGCCTCGTCGTATCTGGATGGCAGCAGATTCTGCAATGAAAGAGAGCTGAAAGCTTACCTGGAGGAGAAGCCGGGGAAACGGCTGGACCAGGAGCTTCTGACGAAAAAGGACATGGAGGAGGAATTTTTTTACGTGGGCCTCAGACTGGTCAGGGGAGTTTCCCTGGGGGAATTTGAGGAGCGGTTTGGGGAACGGGCCCAGGATGTTTATCCGGGGCTGATGGAAAGGCTGGTCCGGGAGGGAGCCGCTGTCCTTTCGGACGGAAGATTCCGGCTGACGGATTACGGCATGGATGTGAGCAACTATGTAATGGCGGAATTTTTGCAATAATTGAAGAAGACGGGAATGTTTTGCTGGAAATCAACCATAAAAAAATGAAATAATATGCCAAAAGACTATCAGTTTTTGCATTTTTATGTTAAAATTTATATATGAGATTTTTTATTTTTTCAGGGGGAAAGACTTATGGCAAAAGAAATGATTGCAATGCTGCTTGCCGGAGGCCAGGGCTCCCGTTTATATGCCCTGACCCAGAAGCTGGCAAAACCGGCAGTTCCCTTTGGCGGAAAGTACAGGATCATTGACTTTCCGCTGTCGAACTGTGTCAATTCCGGGATCGATACGGTGGGGATCCTGACCCAGTACCAGCCCATGGTGTTAAACGAGTACATCGGAAACGGGCAGCCCTGGGATCTGGACCGTCTTTACGGGGGCGTCCATGTGCTGCCGCCCTATCAGAAGGCCTCCGGTTCCGACTGGTACAAGGGAACGGCCAACGCGATCTACCAGAATATCCCATTCATTGAACGATATGATCCCCAGTACGTGATCATCCTTTCCGGAGACCAGATCTGCAAACAGGATTACAGCGACTTCCTTCGGTTCCACAAGGAAAAGAATGCGGAGTTCAGTGTGGCAGTTATGGAGGTTCCGTGGGAGGAGGCATCCCGGTTCGGGCTGATGGTGGCCGATGAGAACGACAAGATCACGGAATTCCAGGAGAAACCCAAAAATCCCAAATCCAATCTGGCATCCATGGGGATCTATATCTTTAACTGGGACGTTCTGAAGAAATATCTGATCGAGGACGAGGCAGATCCCAATTCTGAAAACGATTTCGGCAACAATATCATTCCCAATCTGTTAAAGGACGGCAGAAATATGTATGCCTACCATTTTGACGGCTACTGGAAGGACGTGGGAACCATTTCCTCTCTCTGGGAGGCCAATATGGAGGTCCTGGATCCGGAGCACAGCGGCATCGACCTGTTCGATGAAAACTGGAAGATTTACAGCCGCAACAGCGGAATGACGGGTCATAAGATCGGAAATAAGGGCTTTGTGGAGGATTCTATGATCACCGACGGCTGCCGTGTGGACGGCCATGTGAAGCACTCCATCCTTTTTTCAGGCGTTAAGGTAGAAGCCGGAGCGGAAGTGGAGGACGCTGTGATCATGGGCGGCTCTGTGATCCAGGCCGGCGCTGTGGTGAAGCACTGTATCGTGGCAGAAAATGTGAATATCGGAAAGAAGGCTGTGGTGGGAGCCATGCCGAAGGACGGAGAAAAAGGCGTTGCTACCATCGGCTCCGGCATTGTGATCGGAGACGGTGCTGTCGTGGGCCCCAGTGCCATGGTCAATAAAAATGTAGAAGGCGGTGAAGAACAATGGTAAATTCCAACGTAGATGCTCTGGGAATCCTTTTCCCCAACAGTTATGACAGCTTTGTACCGGAACTGGTGGCCGAGCGGTCCATGGCCTCGATCCCCTTTGCAGCCCGTTACCGGATGGTGGACTTTTTACTGTCCAGCATGGTAAACTGCGGGATCGACAATATCTCCATTATCGTGCGTCAGAATTACCATTCCCTGATGGATCATCTGGGCTCTGGCCGCGAGTGGGATCTGGTACGGAAAAACGGAGGCCTTAATATCGTTCCTCCCTATGCGGAAAAGCACATGAAGATCTATAACGGCCGCGTGGAGGCCCTGGCCAGCATCCTCCCGTTCCTAAAGGAGCAGAAGGAAAAATATGTGGTCATGGCCGATACCAACATTGCCGCCAGCTTCGATTTCAACGCGCTCTTAAATGCCCATAAGGAGAGCAGGGCCGATGTGACCATCGTTTACAAAAAGGAAAAGCTGCCGGAAAGCGCGAGAAAATCCGATGTGGTCAGAGATCTCTATTATACCCTGGGCCTGGAAGGCAGCAAGGTGAGAAAGATCTATATGAATTCCCGGGAGGAGGGGATCCAGAACTTCTCCATGAACATTTATGTGATGGAGCGGGAGCGGCTGATCAATGAGATCAATACGGCCTTTGTCCGCGGCTATACATATTTTGAACGGGATATCCTGGCTACCCAGCTGGGAAAAATGAAGATCATGGCCTACGAATATACGGGCTATGCCGCCAGGATTTGTGATGTGCGCAGCTATTTTGACGAGAATATGAAGCTTCTGGAGGATGAAAACCTGGACGCCTTATTTTCCGGAAACCAGATCCACACCAAGATCCGTGACGACAACCCCACCCGGTACATCAATGGCGCCAAGGCCAAAAACGTGCTGGTGGCCGACGGCTGCGTCATCGAGGGAGAGGTGGAAAACTGTGTTCTCTTCAGGGGCGTAAAGGTGGCCAGAGGCGCCAAGGTAAAGAACTGTGTGCTGATGCAGGATACAGTGGTCCAGGAGGGCGCCCGTCTGGAATACGTGATCACCGATAAAAACGTGACGATCTCCGTAGGAAAGGAGCTTTACGGCACCGACAGCTTCCAGGTATACGTGGCAAAATACCAGACGGTGTAAGAGGAGCGAAACAGATAAAAAAGAATAAGATCCCCCGGAACGGCTTTCCATCGGGCCGCTCCGGGGGATCTTTTGCACGTCCTGCAGAGGTTTTGAGGCTATTGCTTTTTGATCTCTGTGATCTCAGCCACAGCCGCCGGTTTTTCATCCTCCGTATAGGTAAAGGAGATCCGGTCGCCGGATTCCAGGAACGGAAGATTTTCGTTTAATGTCACCATGGCGGCGTAGACCGTATCGCTTCCGGTGAGGGTGAAATAATAGCAGGTGCTGCCGGAAACGACCACGCTGGCCACCGCGTCCACGGTGCCGGTCTTTTCCAGGACATCCATGGAGCCGGTGGTGTCCACATCCTCCAGGTTAAGGGCGCTGCGGTAGTTTTTCCGGGCTTCATCGATGGTCTGGCCGGTGCCGACGATCTGGTACTGCTCCACGTCTACGAAGGCATACATTTTCACAAGCCCTGCGTCATCCTTTAAGGAGATGAAGTAGGTGGGCCGGTCGGAAACGTTTAAGAGCAGAGGGAAGGTGGCCGAGTATTTTAAATGCTGGACCTGTCCCTGGGCAGAGGCCATGGCGGATGTCTCGGTGGCGCCGGGAACGGTGTAAAACCTTGTGGCCTTGGTCCGGAGGTTTACCAGTACGAAGCCGATGTTGGACTGGTCTCCTGTGACGGAGGACATACCCGTATACAGGTACACATCGTCGTCCATGGCCAGATAGTTGTAGCCATAGGTGGTGCGGCGCACATTTTTCTGACCGAAGATGGAGTTGATGTAGCCGTTCTGGAACAGGCCGTTGCCGTCCAGCTGGGAAATGATCAGGTCAGAATCATAAAGCTGGTCGATCCACTGGGGAACCTGGTCCTTTTCATAATAGCTGGCTTCACCGGTGACAGCGTTCACGAGGATCGCCCCGTCGATGTCCTTTCCGCTCCACCAGCCGATGCGGTACTGGATCGTGGGAGCAACCCAGTAAGGCGTTCCCTCGTCGTCGATCTCAAAGGAGACCTCCTCAAACATTTTTGTCGGATAGAGGAAGCGGATGTGGCGGTAGATGTTTCGGAAGAAGTATTCGCTGGGGGAGTATTTCATTCCGTTTTCCAGCCACACCAGGTCCGTCTGCTGGGTCACCATATTTACGGTGATGTAGGCGGGAAGGCCCTTTTCCTGGTTGTAGAGCCATTTGATGGGATCGGCGTAGGACAGCGGCGTCACCCGGTAGGGAACTCCGTTGTAGTTGATCTGGGTGTAATTGTTTTCGATCTCAAACTGGGATACCAGCTCGGTCATTTCTCCCAGCTTCCGGCTTCCCAGACGGGTGGCCGTGTCCTTGTCTACCACCGGGATCTGGTTCATACTGATCTCCGCCACATCAGCGGAGAAATCGCCGGTCTCCATCTGGATCAGATCCCGGTACCGGGTGGCGTTGAAGAACGGGATGCCGATAACGGTGGCCACCACCATCAGGACTATCAGGATACCGATGAAGCCGAAGCCGATCTTCAGGGGCTTGGCCAGAGAGCGGCGGGGAATCACCTCGTCCGGTTCCCGCTCCTCGGTCTCAAACTGGATCTGACCGGTGAGCGGGTTCTGGCGGACGCGGACACCGCCGCGGTTTCCCAGGCCCGACAGGAATTCCTTCATATAGGTGATGAAATTCACGGTCAGGATAATAAGGGTTGACAGGATCAGGAAAATGATGAAATCCTGGCTTTTCAGGTTAATGGCCGGCAGCATCGTATAATATAGAAGAAAGATGATAACGGCAGAAACCAGGATCCCTCCGAATACGGAGAAGAAGCTTCGTTTTTTCATAATGCGAACGTATTTGTTCCCCTTTCTGTGTGATAAATTCCGGGGGCATGCTCCTTATGGGCGCACGCTCCCGGAATCTGGATGTATTTCTTATTATACCATTCTTACCATTTTTCTTCAATTAAACATCAGATTCTTATGAATTTTTAGAGAATTTTAAGAATTGGATCAGATTCCAGGAGCTTATTCCTGGATCAGAAATACTTCGGCGGAGGAGGTTCCAAGGGTTCTGGTCTCTGCGTGAGTATTGTAATAAACGTCAATGTGATGGCCCTTTACGGCTCCGCCGATGTCCTCGGCCACATATTCCTGGCCGTTGATGAGAAGGCGGCTTCCGATGGGGATGATCCTGGGATCCACGGCCACGGTGTGGTCTGCGGTGGCAAGGGCTCCGGAGCTTGTGCGGCGTCCCCAGCCCTCGGAGCAGATCCGGCAGGGGCAGTAGGCGGTGAGCTTAAAGTTCCCCAGGGGAACCAGATTCCGGTAAGGAGAAGCCGCCGTATCTCCGGATACATACCGGAGCTTTCTGGAAATGACCGTATTCCCGGAGGAAAGACTGATAATATAGGAAGAGCGGGGAAGGGAATCCCAGTCGATCTCCACATGGAAGCCGTAATTTCCAGTTCCCATGCCGTCCTCAGCCAGATCGCCGCGGGATTCGGAGGCAAGGGCGGATACGGCTGCCGCCACCTGTCCGCTGTGTTCATCCGTAACGGTGACAGTGACCGTCTGGCTTTCCTCCGGCTTTGCGGAATTCCAGAGCCAGCCGGATACGGCCTTACCCTCTACGCTGTCTAAATGTCCATTTATCTTTGAAGTACCAGCCAGGGCCATGACACAGTTGACTGCGGTAAAAAGCATTACCAGCAGAATGCATGCCATAAGTCTCGTTTTTTTCATGTTTACAACATCCTTTCTTTTATGTTACATTCATTAAGAAAGTATGATAGAGATGTAACAAAAATGTAACAAATTGGAAACAATGCTATATTTTACATATTTTTTCCGGTTTGTCAACCCCCAGAGAGGGGACGGGCCGGAGCAGAGGCCTTGAAAATACTGGAAAAAGCCCGGAAAACAAAGGCTTTGGGCTGGATGGACCAGAATGAAAAAAATCTTGAAATGAAAGGAAGAATGTGGTACAATGTCTTTGTGGAACAGACAAAACAAAACTAAATGTATTTGGTGGAGGGACATTGTATGCGAATGATGGACGCTATTGTAAAACCGTCTGCAGCTCCGGGTTTAGAGCTGCGTCAGGTACCGGTTCCCACTCCGGGTCCGGGCGAGGTACTGATCAAGATCCATAAAACAGCGATCTGCGGTACAGACGTACATATTTATGACTGGAACGAGTGGTCCACCCAGCACATCAAGCCGCCGATGGTCATCGGACATGAGTACGTGGGCGAGATCGCAGAATTAGGCGCAGGAGTGACCGGCTTTACAGTTGGCCAGCGCGTATCCGGCGAAGGCCACATCACCTGCGGGCACTGCCGGAACTGCCACAACGGCAACATCCAGTGGTGCAAGGACACCAACAGCGTGGGTGTGGACCGCGACGGCGCATTTGCTGAGTACGTATGCATCCCGGCTACAAACGTGATCGCCATCGATCCCAGCATGGACGAGGACGTGGTTGCCATGTTCGACGCCGTTGGAAATGCAACCCATACCGCTTTAATGTTCGATCTGGTGGGAGAGGATGTTCTTATTACAGGAGCAGGCCCCATTGGAATCATCGCCGTTGCCATCTGCAAATATGCAGGAGCACGCCGCGTGATCATCACCGATATCCAGGATGCCCGTCTGGAATTAGCAAAGAAGATGGGTGCAGACGCAGCTGTAAATACGGCTAAGGAAGATCTGATGGCCGTTATGAAGGAGCAGGGCCTGGTTGAGGGCTTTGATGTGGGTCTTGAGATGTCCGGAAGCGGCGCTGCCTTAAAGCAGATGATCTCCGTTATGAGAAACGGCGGAAAGATCAGCCTTCTGGGTCTGGCCAACGGCCCGTTCCAGATGGATATGAACGAAGTGATCGGAAAAGGCCTGACACTGCAGGGAATCTACGGACGTAAGATGGACAACTGGCACCAGATGATCTATATGGTACAGGGCGGTCTGGATCTGAAGCCGGCGATCACCCACAGATTCCACTATACAGAGTTTGAAAAAGGATTTGAGGCTATGCACAGCGGAAAATCCGGTAAAGTCATCTTAGACTGGACAACAAAGAAATAGGAGGAAACCCAATGAAGACAGCATTTGAAACCTACCGTGCGGAATTAGATGCGATCCGTGAGGCAGGAACCTATAAGAGCGAGCGCATCATCACAACACCCCAGCGCTCCCGTATCGACACAACAGCAGCCAACGGCGTAGTAAATATGTGCGCCAACAACTATCTGGGCCTTTCCGCACATCCCCGTCTGATCGAGGCTGCCAAGGCCAGCTATGACAAATGGGGCTTCGGCCTTTCCTCCGTCCGTTTTATCTGCGGAACCCAGGAGATCCACAAAGAGTTAGAGCAGAGAATCGCAAAATTCGTTGGTATGGAAGACGCGATCCTTTACTCCTCCTGCTTTGATGCCAACGGCGGTCTTTTTGAGGTCCTTTTAAATGCAGACGACGCCATCATCTCCGATGAGCTGAACCATGCTTCCATCATCGACGGCGTAAGATTATGCAAGGCCAAGAGATACCGTTACAAAAACAACAATATGGAAGACTTAAAGAAGCAGCTGGAGGATGCGAGAGCAGCCGGCTGTAAGCGCATCATGATCGCCACCGATGGTGTGTTCTCCATGGACGGCTATATCGCAAACTTAAAGGGTATCTGCGATCTGGCTGATGAGTACGACGCTATGGTCATGGTAGATGACAGCCACGCAGTTGGCTTCATGGGCGAGCATGGCCGCGGAACCGCAGAATACTGCGGCGTTATGGGCCGTGTGGACATCATCACCGGTACCTTCGGTAAGGCCATGGGCGGAGCTTCCGGCGGATACACCGCTTCCAAGAAGGAGGTTGTTGACCTTCTTCGCCAGAGAAGCCGTCCGTACCTGTTCTCCAATACACTGGCTCCGGCGATCTGCGCCGCTACCATCGAGACCATCAACATGTTAGAGGAGTCCACCGCTCTCCGCGACAAGGTTCACGAGAACGCTGCATACTTCCGTAAAGAGATGGAGAAGATCGGCTTCGATCTGCTTCCGGGCGAGCATCCCATTGTTCCGGTTATGCTCTATGACCCGAAGGTTGCCAACGAGTTTGCCCGCCGTATGTTAGATAAGGGCGTATACGTAGTAGGCTTCTGCTATCCGGTAGTTCCCAAGGGACGCGACCGTGTACGTACCCAGATCTCTGCGGGACATACAAAAGAGGATCTGGATTTCGCAGTGAAGTGCTTCGCAGAAGTGAAGGCTGAAATGGGGATCTAAGGATCTGTAAATAAGGATAAAAAGAGGAAGGGAAACCTGGATGACAGGGCCCTTCCTTTTTTCGTGCTATCATTATTTTTTCTCGACCGCTTCAAATACCTCCACCTTCCGGAGTCCGTAATCCAGAGCCTCCTCGTGGGTATCGAAATAAATATCCAGGTGGTCCTCCACCACGCCGCTGCCCTTGTCCTCTACGGTATAGACGATGCCGTCGATGCAGAGCCTTGTTCCCAGGGGGAACTGGTCCAGATCAGCAGAGATGGTGTGGTTTTCTTTTGGGATCGTGCCGGAGTAGGTGTACAGATGGCCGCCGCTGCAGGATTCACAGCCGCAGTAGGCGGAGATCTTAAAGGTTCCATAGGATTTGCCGGGAACGGCGGTGTCCTCAGGCGCGGTTCCGGATATCTTCTGAGAAGAGGCTTCCTGGGCGCTGGCTTCCATTTTGCCGGTGTTCTCCGCTGTTTCCTGGGGCATTACAGCCGTTTCCTTTATAGTAGCGTTTTTCTCTTCGACAGCCAGCCGGGCGGCCTCTAAGGGGCTTTCCGGCCCGGCATATGTGTCCTCTACGGCTTCTTCAAAGCCGGGGCCGGTCTCGGCGGCCTGGGCCGGGAACGGGGAGATGGAAAGGAACAAGGCAGCGGCAGCCATGGCAGTATAGCCGGATACGTTTTTCTTCATAAGCAACCTCTCTGTTTGGTGTACATAAAATTACATTTTGTCGTAAAAATCTCATTTATTTCATTATATTTACAAAAGTGTTAAATGTCAAGAAAAACAGCCGGAGCTTCCAGAGCTTTCTGCCGAAAGGGCCGTTTTAAAGGCCTTTCACGGAACGGCCTCCCTGTCCTGGTTCCCGCATAGGGGGCAATGATAAAAATGAATGAATGCAATGAAAAATGAAAAAATATCTTGACAAATGAGGACTTAAGTAATATAGTAACAACTGTAAATGTTAGCACTCATAGATAAAGAGTGCTAATAAAACAAGAAGAGGGTGAGAATGTGGAGCTGGACGAAAGAAAAGAGAAGATTTTGAAAGCCATAATCCAGACGTATTTAGAGACAGGAGAGCCGGTGGGCTCCAGAACGATCTCCAAATATTCTGGTCTTAAGTTGAGCTCCGCTACCATAAGGAACGAGATGTCGGATCTGGAGGAGCTGGGATATATCATCCAGCCCCATACGTCGGCAGGACGGATCCCCTCTGATAAGGGGTATCGGTTTTATGTGGATCAGATCATCCAGGAAAAGGACAGCCAGGTAAATGCCATGCAGGACATGATGATCCAGCGGGTGGACCGGGTGGAGCTTTTATTGAAGCAGATGGCCCAGATCCTGGCCAGCAATACCAATTATGCGACCATGGTCAGCGGCCCCAATTACCACCAGACAAAGCTGAAGTTCATCCAGCTTTCCAGAGTGGAGGCCAACAAGCTTCTGATCGTGGTGGTGGTGGAAGGAAATATCATCCGCAATTCCTTTGTGACTCTGGATGAGGAGCTTAAATATCCTTTTGAACAACAGTCTCAACGGACTTACGATCCAGGAGATCAACCTGGGAGTGATCGCAAAGCTCAAGGAGCAGGCGGGAATCCACAGACAGGTGGTGGAATTCGTCCTCAACGAGGTTTCCGAGGCCATAGGCTCCCAGGCGGAGGACCTTCAGATCTATACCAGCGGAGCCACCAATATTTTCAAGTATCCGGAGCTTTCCGATACGGAAAATGCCAGCAAGCTGATCAGTACCCTGGAGCAGAAGGAGCTTTTAAAGGGACTGTTTGATGAGAGCCAGACGCCGTCGGCGTCGGATTCCCAGATCCAGGTTTATATCGGAGATGAAACGCCGGTGAAGACCATGAAGGACTGCAGTGTGGTCACTGCCAATTATGTGCTGGGAGACGGTCTCCGAGGAACCATTGGGATCATCGGTCCCAAGAGGATGGACTATGAAAAGGTTGTCGGGACCCTGCGGACCCTGGTAAGCCAGCTGAATGAAACATTTAATAAACAGCAGTAAATAGAAATGAAAGGTGTCGAGTCAAGTGGAAGAGAAGGAACTGGAAAAGAAAACTCCAGGAGAGGCAGAAGCAGAAAATATTTCCGGAAATGGAGCGGAAGCTGAAAATACAGCAGAAAATACGGCAGGGCAGGCAGAGGCCGGTCCGGACGGAGAAGCTGCTCCGGAAAATGGAAAAGAGGAAAAGAAAGAAAAAAAAGGACTCTTTGGAAAGAAGAAGGATCCGAGAGATACTCAGATCGAGGAGCTGACAGACCAGTTAAAGCGGTCCATGGCAGAATTTGACAATTACAGGAAACGGACGGAGAAAGAAAAGTCCGCCATGTATGAGATCGGAGCCAGGGACGTGATCGAAAAGATCCTTCCTGTGGTGGATAATTTTGAACGAGGCCTTGCCACCGTTCCCGAGGATGCGAAGGAAACGCCCTTTGCCGAGGGAATGGAGAAAATATATAAGCAGCTTATGAAGACCCTGGACGACATGGGCGTAAAGCCCATTGAGGCTGTGGGAAAGCCGTTCGATCCAAATTTCCATAATGCAGTGATGCATGTGGACGATGAATCCCTGGGAGAGAACGTGGTGGCATCGGAGCTGTTAAAGGGATATATGTACCGGGAAACTGTGGTGCGCCACAGCATGGTACAGGTTGCTAACTAACTGGAAGTAATTTATCATTGTTTATAAATTCAGGAGGAAATCACTATGAGCAAGATCATTGGTATTGACTTAGGTACAACAAACAGCTGTGTAGCAGTTATGGAAGGCGGTAAACCGACCGTTATCGCCAATACAGAAGGAATCAGAACCACGCCGTCCATCGTGGCGTTCACAAAGAATGGAGAGAGGCTTGTGGGTGAGCCGGCAAAGCGTCAGGCTGTCACCAACGCAGACCGCACCATTTCCTCCATTAAGAGACATATGGGCACCGATTATAAGGTGGACATCGACGGAAAGAAATACACGCCCCAGGAGATCTCCGCAATGATCCTCCAGAAGCTGAAGGCAGATGCAGAGAGCTATCTGGGTGAGAAGGTGACGGAGGCGGTTATCACCGTTCCGGCTTACTTCAACGACGCCCAGCGTCAGGCTACCAAGGATGCAGGTAAGATCGCAGGCCTGGAAGTAAAGCGTATCATCAACGAGCCCACAGCCGCAGCTCTGGCTTATGGACTGGACAATGAAAAAGAGCAGAAGATCATGGTATACGACTTAGGCGGCGGTACCTTCGATGTTTCCATCATTGAGATCGGCGACGGCGTTATCGAGGTTTTGGCTACCAACGGCGATACCCGTCTTGGCGGTGATGACTTTGACAACCGCGTGACCCAGTGGATGATCGATGAATTCAAGAAGGCCGAGGGTATCGACCTGTCCGGCGACAAGATGGCTCTCCAGAGACTGAGAGAGGCTGCCGAGAAGGCAAAGAAGGAGCTGTCCACAGCCACCACCACCAACATCAACCTTCCGTTCATCACAGCCAATGCTGAGGGACCGAAGCATCTGGATATGAACCTGACGAGAGCGAAATTTGACGAGCTGACCAGCGATCTGGTGGAGAGAACTGCGATCCCGGTACAGAATGCTTTAAAGGATGCAGGCCTTTCCGCATCTGAGCTTTCCAAGGTTCTTCTGGTAGGCGGCTCCACCCGTATGTTAGCCGCACAGGAGAAGGTAAAACAGCTGACCGGAAAAGAGCCCAGCAAGACCTTAAACCCGGATGAGTGTGTTGCCATCGGCGCAGCGATCCAGGGCGGTAAATTAGCCGGCGATGCAGGCGCAGGCGACATCCTCCTTCTGGATGTAACACCGCTTTCCCTGTCCATTGAGACCATGGGCGGCATTGCCACAAAGCTGATCGAGAGAAACACAACGATCCCCACCAAGAAGAGCCAGATCTTCTCCACAGCAGCCGATAACCAGACTGCCGTTGATATCCATGTGGTACAGGGTGAGAGACAGTTTGCAAGAGACAATAAGACTCTGGGCCAGTTCCGTCTGGACGGCATCCTTCCGGCCAGAAGAGGTGTCCCGCAGATCGAGGTTACCTTTGATATCGACGCCAACGGCATCGTAAACGTATCCGCTATGGATAAGGGAACAGGCAAAGAGCAGCACATCACCATCACCTCCGGATCCAACATGTCTGACGCAGACATCGAGAAGGCCGTGAAGGAGGCAGCAGAGTTCGAGGCCCAGGATAAGAAGAAGAAAGAGGCCATCGATACAAGAAACGACGCAGATTCCATGGTATTCCAGACCGAGAAGGCCCTGGAAGAGGTAGGCGATAAGATCGACGCCAACGATAAGGCAGCCGTTGAGGCAGATTTAAATACACTGAAAGAGGCTGTAAACCGTGCGTCCATCGATCAGATGACCGATGCCCAGGTGGAGGACATCAAGGCCGCAAAAGAAAAACTGATGCAGAGCGCACAGCAGCTCTTCACAAAGGTTTATGAGCAGGCCCAGGCGGCTGGCGGAGCCCAGGGAGCAGGTCCCCAGGCAGGCCCCCAGGACGCAGCCCAGGCAGGCTACGGCGACGACGTGGTAGACGGAGACTACAAGGAAGTCTAATAATAAAAGCTGCGAAGCATATAAATCAAAGGTATGGGGATTAGGCGGCGTTCCGCCTAACCCCTTTCCCACTATATAGAGTTTGAAAGGTAAGACTTGAAATGGCAGAGAGCAAGAGAGATTATTATGAAGTCCTTGGCGTGCCGAAAGATGCAGATGATGCGGCGTTAAAGAAGGCATACAGAGTCCTGGCGAAGAAGTACCATCCCGATGCCAATCCGGGAGATAAAGAGGCGGAGGCTAAGTTCAAGGAGGCTTCCGAGGCGTACAGCGTGCTTAGCGATCCGGAAAAAAGAAGACAGTACGACCAGTTTGGCCATGCGGCCTTTGAAGGAGGCGCCGGCGGAGCCGGGGGCTTTGGCGGCTTTGATTTCAGCGGCGCAGACATGGGCGATATTTTCGGTGATATTTTCGGCGATTTCTTCGGCGGAGGCCGGAGCAGGGGCCGCAGCAACGGCCCCATGCGCGGGGCAAATTTAAGGACTGGAGTGCGGATCACCTTTGAGGAGGCGGTGTTTGGCTGTCAGAAGGAGATCGAATTAAACCTGAAGGACGAATGCCCCAAATGCCATGGAACGGGCGCGAAGGCGGGAACCTCTCCGGTGACCTGCCCGAAATGTAACGGGAAAGGAAAGATCGTTTATACCCAGCAGTCCTTCTTTGGGCAGGTGCAGAACGTGCAGACATGTCCGGACTGCCAGGGAACCGGCAAGATCATAAAGGAAAAATGCCCGGACTGCTATGGCAGCGGATATATTTCCAGCAGAAAGAAGATCCAGGTGACGATCCCGGCGGGTATCGACAATGGACAGAGCATCCGTATTGCCGGAAAGGGAGAGCCGGGAGTCAACGGCGGTGACCGGGGAGACCTTCTGGTGGAGGTGACCGTATCCAAGCACCCGATCTTCAAGCGCCAGGAGACCACCATCTTCTCCACGGTGCCCATTTCCTTTGTAACAGCGGCTCTGGGCGGCCCGATCCGCATTAAGACCGTGGACGGGGAAGTGGAGTATGAGGTGAAGCCCGGCACCCAGACCGATACCAAGGTACGGCTCAGAGGAAAAGGCGTTCCGTCCTTAAGGAATAAGAATATCCGTGGGGATCATTTTGTGACTCTGGTGATCACAGTGCCAGAAAAGCTCAATGAAGAGCAGAAGGAGGCCCTGCGGCGCTTCGACGACGCCATGAACGGCATTGCACCGGAAGGCGGAAAGAAGAAACGGGGACTTTTTGGAAAATAAAATAGGATGATCCGGGAGCTGCTGCAAAAGAGCGGATTCTCGGTGTTCCCTTATGGGAGCGCCGTTCCGTTATTCTTTTGCAGCAGCTTTTTTGTTTTAAATGATCAGAAACTGGATATCCCGGCGTTTCCCGTCCCTAAAGAGGGACGGCCAGCATTTTTGGTATAAAACTGCCTGATAGGGAACATTTTAAGACCCCTCCTGCTTTGTTTTTGGGCATAGACAGGGGCTTTTTTCTGTTATGTCCAAAATTCCAGCGATTTTTGGGCATACACAGAGAAAAAAGAGAGATATACCCAATCCATAGGAGAAATCCAGTGAAATCTCGGAATTTCCGTGTGATTTTTGGGCACTGTGGAAAAATATGTACATTTTTGCCCAATAGTTTTGATGATACGGGAGGGGGGAATATAAAGCCAGGGGAGGCTCCAGGCAGAAGAATGCGGCCCGTTCAGAAAAATACAGACCAGGTAGACGGTTCTGCCTTCTGCGTGCTCTTTTATAGAAAATACTGCCGCACCAGGGCTTCGGCTGTCCCGGTACTCAGGCGGTGATGAACTGGATGGAGCATGGAGCGGGAGGCGCAGGGCGGCTGGATATCTGCGGCAAACATAATACTAAATAATCAAGTATACCTTGACAGACGAGGTATTCTATTGCATAATGAAATTAAGGAAAGGTGGTGGGAGCGTGTCGATCACATCGGATATTTTACGGGGACACACAGAAACGATCATCCTGTCCCTGCTGCTGAAGCAGGACAGCTATGGCTACAAGATCAACAAGGAGATCCTGGCCCGGACGGACCGGAGGTACGAGCTGAAGGAAGCGACCCTGTATTCAGCGTTTAAACGGCTGGAGCAGGCGGGCTGTATCCGGACGTATTGGGGAGACGAGACCACTGGAGCCAGGCGAAGATATTACTCGATCACAGAAAAAGGGAGAGAAACCTACGCTTCTAACCGAAGGGACTGGGAGGAGGCAAAGGAGCTGATCGACCGGCTGCTGGACGATGACGGGGAGGGCACAGTATGAAAGAAAAACTGAGAAAATATGTGGAAGACATGGTAAAGGATATCCCGAAAACCAGAAGTGTGGTGGATTTAAAGGAAGAGATCATTGGAAATATGGAGGAAAGGTACGATGATCTGCGGGCAGAGGGGTACGGGGAGCAGGATGCCTTCGACTGTACCATCAATGCCATGGGCGATATCCGTTCGCTTTTTGAAGAGGAAAACAGGGAAAACGGCGGCGGAAAGGGAGAGCCTGTAATGGCGGGAGAAAGACCAGAAAAGAAAAACGGCCATACGGTGAAGATCCTGGTCCTGGGAGCTGCCCTTGGAGGCCTGCTGTTTCTTCTGGGAGCCGGTATGGTGGCAGCCAGGGTGGACAGGGGCCATGCAGGTGGAAAAGAAACCTTTGAAGCGTCTGGACGTATGGACAGGGAAAATGGTTCCGGAAACCGGGAGGATACGGGAGAGAATGGTCCTGGCGCAGAAAAGCTGGAGACAGGAGAGACCGGTCCTGGCGCAGAAATGCCGGGTATAGGAAAGAAGGGGCCCAGTGCAGGACAGCCAGAAATAGGGGAGAACGGTCCCGGAACAGAAAAGCCGGGTACGGAGGAGACTGGTTCTGGCGTAGGAGCTGCCCCAGGAGCAGAAGGGTCCGGTACAGGAGAAGCGGGAGAGATTCCCGATGGCTGGACAAAGCTCGGCGACGGCGGGATCCTTAAGCGTCAGATCCCCATGGATGGGGCAGAGGGTATCCAGATCTCCTATATACTGACTGATCTGACGGTGGAGGTGACAGATTCCGAGGAGATCCTTCTGGAGGAGGAGTATATTACCTCGTGGGAGGAGATCCGCCAGACAAAGGTGTCCTCCGGCAGCCACAGGGTGGAGATCGTCAACGATTATCCGTCCGGGTCGCAGGGGAAGATCTCCTTTGGATTTTCGGGGCTGAAGTTTGAAGACGAGGAAAAGCGAAGGATCCCGGTTTCCGCCAGGATCCAGATCCCGGAGGATTTCCGCGGGGAGCTGGAGATCAATACGGTATCAGGAGATATAACGCTTCCGCGGTTTGAGGGAGAGAGCCTGGAGATCGCCACCGTATCCGGCGATCTGGACGGCGGGACGATCTATGGAGCCGTGGAAGGAGAGAGCGTGTCTGGTGATCTGAGCATTGAGAAGGCAGCGGCGGGCGCAGAGCTTTCCACCGTATCCGGGAAGATGACGATCGGAGAGGCCCAGGGAGATATTTCCATGGAAAGCGTGTCCGGAGAGCTCCTTGTGGAAAAAGCAGAGGATCCCCGGTTTAAGTTCGAGGCCCAGTGGGTCAACGGCGGTCTGGAGACGGATTTTGACGGGCAGCTGGAACGGGAAAAAAGAAGCGCCCGGGGGATCGTAGCTGGAGGAGACGGCAGGGAAGGCGGAGAGGGTCTTCCAAAGATCCAGTTCACCACCACATCGGGAGATATGGAATGTTATATAGGAAAATAGAAGGATGAAAAATAGTCAGGAGCTGCAAACGGGGGATCTGCGGATCACTTCCTCCGTTTTGCAGCTCCTTTTTAATGGGGAAAATTATTCTCCAGCTTCCAGCAGATCATCGATCTGCTTCCAGAGGGCGTTGATCTCTCTGAGAGAATCCAGGCGGTCCTGTTTCTGTTCCATGGCTTCGCCCATGGCCTTTAAGGCTCCGTCAAAATCTTTTTCCTTTACAGCGGCCCTGGCCTGGGTCCGCAGGGATTTTATGGAGAGACTGTCCATGGAAGAACGGACCTGACGGATCCTGGCCTTCAGTTCCCGGGCTTTTTTCCAGGTATCCTTGGAAACGATCAGCTCCCCGGTTTCCTTACGGATCTGCCGGATCTCGCTGAAACGGGCCGACAGGGCCTTATTTTCGGTGCGGACAGCATCCATTTCCTCCTCCAGGGCCTTTAATTCCTCCCGGATGGGAGTTACGGCCTCCTTATATTCCGCCCTTGTTTCTGCGGCAAGGGCCGGGAAGGATAGAAGGCATCCCATAACAACGGTTGTGACCATCAGCTTCATACATTTTTTCATTGTGCATCATATCCTTTCTTTTTTCGTAGGTCCGGGGCTTTTATGTCTTAGGAGTTCATATCCCGTAACATAAAAACATTTTGCAGGGACCGCCCTGCGGCGGAAGAGAATTTTAATGCAGAAACGGCCCGCCGCAGACGGAAAAGTCCACAGACAGGCTTCTTTCCCGCAGGACTGCTCCGGATAGGAATATATTACCAGGTCTGTCCGCAGGAAAAAAGCGGGAGGCTGCGGCAGTTTCGAGGCAGAAATGGGGCAAAATCATAAATGGAAGAAAGCAGTCTTTCTGGAAGAGAAAAAGCGGATTGTATCCGATTAAAAACTTGAAGTTAAGGCTGGGATGTGTTATCTTTTTCACAAAATAGAGACGACAGCAGAGAATCATAGGAGGAATCAATGCGATGAGAGGTGTAGAAACAAGGATCCAGGAGATCCGCCACAGGATCTTCCGCGAGGCGGCCCGTATGGCTTACCATACCGAATGGCCCATTGACAAAAGAATCGAAGAGCTTCCATATAAAATCATTCCCGGAGAAGTAGGAAACTTCCGCAACGATGTGTTCTTAGAGCGAGCCATCGTAGGGGAACGGCTGCGTCTGGCCATGGGACTTCCCTACCGCGGGGCGGGAGACCCGGCCCCCGTGTCCGATGGGATCGAGGCGGCAGACCGGCCGGAAACGTATTATACGCCGCCGCTGATCAATGTGATCAAATTTGCCTGCAACGCGTGTTCAGAAAAAAGGGTCATGGTGACCGACGGCTGCCAGGGCTGTCTGGCACATCCCTGTGTGGAGGTCTGCCCCAAGGATGCGGTGAGCCTGGACCGGACCAACGGGAAATCCAAGATCGATCCGGAAAAGTGCATTAAATGCGGCCAGTGCGCAAAGGTGTGCTCCTACAACGCCATCATTATCCAGGAGCGTCCCTGTGCGGCGGCCTGCGGCATGGACGCCATCCACTCAGATGAGAATGGAAAAGCCGATATCGACTACGACAAATGCGTTTCCTGCGGCATGTGCCTGGTGAACTGTCCCTTTGGAGCCATTGCGGACAAGTCCCAGATCTTCCAGGTGATCCGCGCCATCCAGACCGGAGAGCGGGTGTACGCCGCTGTGGCTCCGGCCTTTGTGGGACAGTTCGGCCCCAAGGTGACGCCCGGAAAGCTGCGGGCGGCCATGAAGCAGCTGGGCTTTGCTGATGTATTCGAGGTTGCCATCGGGGCAGACCTCTGTGCGGTCCAGGAGGCAGAGGACTTTATAAAAGAGGTGCCGGAGCATATCCCCTTTATGGCCACCTCCTGCTGCCCGGCCTGGTCTGTGATGGCAAAGAAGCTCTTCCCGGAATATGCAGACTGCGTTTCCATGGCCTTAACGCCCATGACCCTGACTGCCAGACTCATTAAAAAGCAGCATGAGAAGGCAAAGGTGGTATTCATCGGACCGTGCGCGGCTAAAAAGCTGGAGGCCATGCGCCGCAGCGTCCGCAGCGAGGTGGATTTCGTACTGACCTTTGAGGAGATGGCGGGGATCTTTGACGCCCGCCATGTGGATATTGAGAACATGGAGGAGGATCCCGACGGCGTCAACGACGCTTCCACAGACGGCCGGAATTTTGCCGTGGCTGGAGGCGTGGCAAAATCTGTGGTCAATGTGATCCGGGAGCGGTATCCCGATAAGGAGATCAAGGTGGCCAACGCCGAGGGCCTTAAGGAATGCAGAAAGCTTCTGACCATGGCCAAGGCCGGAAAATATAACGGCTATCTTCTGGAAGGAATGGCCTGTCCCGGCGGCTGCGTGGCCGGAGCCGGAACCATGCAGCCCATTAAAAAATCCCAGGCTGCCGTGGGGCTTTACGCCTCCAAGGCGGGGCATAAGACCTCCGACGGGACGGAATACGTGAAGGAGCTGGAGAAGCTGGTGGAATAAGCCTCCTGAAAAAACAGAAAACGCTTAAGCAGAAGAACAGTATCTGCTTAAGCGTTTTTTTAGGCGGCCACTGGAATGCGGTCCGGTGCGGGCCGGGATTTTCAGTACGGCAGGCCCTTTTACAGAAATCTCCGGAAGGGAATGATCAGGACCCGGAAGATGCCGTAAAAGAGTTTTTTACCTGCACTCATTTCCCGGGGAACGTAGTTTTCGCCGTTGATGTACGTCCCCTCCGGCGTCATGTACCGGCTGTACGTCTTGTTGATCTCCGCCTCTTTGCGGATGACGGCGTTTAGTTCCGGGGAATCCACGGCCAGCATCAGCTCGGTGTCCTGGTAGGTGCTCCGCATATCCATATTATAGGAGCCGACGATGCTCATGCGGTCGTCGATGAGCACGGCCTTGGAATGGCTGGAGTGCTCCCCCAGGTATTCGTAGACGCGGACGCCGGTGGCCCAGATCTTCTTTTTCTGGTTCAGATAGTCGGTGCAGCCCCAGGGATTGGCGCCGCTGGCCACATCGTTGGTGATGATCTCCACCAGGTCTGTCTTTTTGCACAGGTCCGTAAGATCCGCGTACATTTCTTTTCCGCAGATGATATATGGCGTGTAGACCGTGACCTTTGTTCCGGTCCCCATAAGGTGGCAGACGGTTTCCCACATCCAGGGCTCCTTATTGGAGGCGTTGATGGGGTTATGGAGGAGGGTGATCCGGTTGGTCTCCATGGTGAGGGCTTCATAATCCCAGGACTCATAGGCCGACGGATAGGCGGATCTCAGTGCGTCGGCATGGGCGGTGAGCCATTGGATGCATGCGTCGGATTTTTCCTGGTTCCTCATCTTTGTATACAGCTCTGCGTCGGGAAGCTCCCAGACAGACAGGAAGTATTCCTTCAGCTGACGGATCGATGCATCCGGATTCCCGGAGGTTTCGTAAATGAACAGCTCCCGGTCGATATTTTTCACTGGCGTATAGTCGCCCAGGAACAGATTAAAGGTATTCCGTCCTCCTAAAAGATACATCTGATCGTCGATGATCAGATATTTATCGTGAAGGCGGGCCTGCATCTTCCATGGTTTAGAGAACCGGATGGGATTGTAGATCTTCAGCTGGATGTTTTCGTGGGCAGCCATGGCTTCAAACCAGGGACTCCTGTTCACATCCAGCATGCCGCTGAACCCGTCCACCAGCATCCGGATCCGGACGCCCCGTTCTGCCGCCGAAAGGAGAGCGGCCATGATATCTTTGCCGGCCTCATCCACGTTAAAGTCAAAGGTGGAGAAGATGATCTCCTGCTGGGCCTGGTCAATGAGATTCAGGCGGTAAAGGAGAGCCTCCGTGTTGTCGTCTATGTAGGCGGCCCGTTCTGTTCCGGGGAGCTCTGAGTAATATTGTACGGACTGTATCCGGTTCTTGATGCTCTGCGGGACCTTTTTATGGGCCACATAGGGCAGGGCCAGGAGGAGTGCGTAAAGCAGCAGAAGAAACAGAAACGAAACGCCGAAAAGTTTTAAAATCCTGATCATAAGCAGTTCACCTCAAAATGAAAGAAAAAATTAAAGAAAAGGCCTTGAAATTTTCATAGTACTTTATCATAATAAAAGTGCAGAGAAGATATTCATCATTCTTTACAGAAAGTGAGTGATAGCCAATGGAGCTTACATTTAATGGAGAGATTGAGCCCGGTTACATAGAGGAAGTAAAAGATATACTGGAAAACAGGAAGTTTATGCAGCTGGGAGCGTTTTCCCACCATCAGGACACATCCAGGCTGATGCACAGCATCAATGTATCCTATATATCCTGGCACATGGCCAGAAGGCTGGGGTGTGATGCGAGAATGGCCGCCAGGGCCGGACTGCTCCACGATTTCTGCCTTTATGATTTCCGGGAAAAACCTCCCACAGGCGGTTTCCAGGCCTTTTACCATCCCAAGGCTGCGGCAAAGAACAGCCAGGAGGTCTTCGGGATCAGTGAGCGCGAAAAAAGCGCGATCCTTTCCCATATGTTCCCCCTGGGGCCGGTTCCCAGAAATAAGGAGGCGTGGATCATTACCATAGCCGACAAGATCTGCGCATCCATGGAATACTGCCGGATCTATATCGCCCTGGAGCGGAGCTGCCGCGTGGAGACCGCCGCAGGAAGCTGACGCATCAGAAACCAGAGCCATGCAGTGCAAAAAGAATGGCCGTCACTAAAAAATAGTGGCGGCCATTTGTTTTCCCCTATTTCTGAGTACTATATCATACCGCATCTGGGTATTCAAGAAATTATTTATTAAATTCCTGTGAATTCTCCGGGAAGCGATGAAAAGCTGCAGGGAATAAAATTGGAAAATGTCGTTTCTTCCCGGAAAAAAGTATGTTATAATCAGAAAAACAAAAAACAGGAGGAGATCCAGTGAAAAAATTTATCAGTGAATTTAAAGCGTTTGCACTTCGTGGGAATGTCATGGATATGGCGGTCGGCGTCCTGATCGGCGGCGCCTTTTCCGGGATCGTCACATCACTGACAGATAACTTTATCAAGCCGGTCCTGAATGTTCTGACCGGAGCGGCCAGGTATACGCTGACGGATGTGGCCGGCTTTGGCACCAGCTTCCTTTCGGCGGTCGTTAATTTTGTCATCATGGCGTTTATTCTGTTCTGTATGATGAAGGCGATCAATAAGGCCATGAATCTGGGCCGCAAGGAGGAGGCTCCGAAGGCGCCCACCACAAAGATCTGCCCGTTCTGCAAGAGTGAGATCCCCATCGATGCCGTCCGCTGCGGCCACTGCACGTCCATGCTGGCGGAAGCGGAAGAAAAATAAGGAAAAAACGCCGCAGCTCCAGCGTGGGCTGCGGTATTTCCAGGTTAAAGGAGAAAAAATATGGAACAGTTTCTGATTGTATGTCCGCTGGTGTTTCTGGCGGGGTTTGTGGACTCCATTGCCGGAGGCGGGGGACTGATCGCATTCCCGGCGTATATGCTGGCCGGGGTTCCCGTCCATGTGATCCTGGGAACCTCAAAGCTGAGCGCTTTCCCGGGGTCCATCGTTGCCGCCTTAAGATTTGCCAAAAGCGGCTACATCCGTTTCAAGCTGGCCATTCCCTGGGCGGCTTCTGCCGCCCTGGGAGCCGTGGGAGGAGCCAGTCTGGCCCTTAAGACCGATGAAAAGCTGATCCGCTCGCTGATGGTGGTGGTACTTCCAGTGGTGGCCTTTTATGTGCTGAAGAATAAGGAGCTGGGCGGCGGGGAGACTCCGGACCGGTCCGAGGATCCGGCCGGATTCCGCCGTATGTTTTTTACAGGCCTGGCTGTCTCCTTTCTGATCGGCGGATACGACGGCTTTTACGGTCCTGGAACGGGAACCTTCCTGATCCTTGTATTTACCGGCCTTTTGAAGCTGGGGACCAGAGATGCGGCCGGGATCTCCAAGGTGGTCAACCTGAGCGCGGATATCGGGGCCCTGGGGACATTTTTCGTGGGCGGAAAGGTGGACTATGCCCTGGGGATCACGGCGGCCCTTTTCTGCATGGCAGGCAGCTACTTTGGAGCCGGGCTTGTGGTCAATAACGGACAGAAGATCGTAAGGCCTGTGGTCATGGGCGTGCTGGCCCTGCTGTTTGTGAAGATCCTGGCGGGGTGACAGGCCGTTTGCCGTCTTGTATTCAGGACCGTTCTGTGATATGATATCATGTAACTTTTTAGCGGTTCCTTAAAGGTACCGCTTTGAGACCGGAGGAAAAAAATATGAAGTGGAAAAAATTTACGCTGAAGACCACCACAGAGGCGGTGGACTATATCAGCAGCCTGTTTGACGAGATCGGGATCCAGGGCATTGAGATCGAGGACAATGTGCCTTTGACCGAGAGTGAGACAAAGGGAATGTTCATCGATATCCTGCCGGAGCTGCCGCCGGACGACGGTACGGCTAAGGTGAGCTTCTACCTGGACGACGATGACGATGCGGAGGCCATTTTAAAAGAGGTGCAGGAGGGACTTTCTGAGCTTCGCCAGTATGTGGAGATCGGCGAGGGGACCATCACCGCCTCTGAGACCGAGGACAAGGACTGGATCAATAACTGGAAGCAGTATTTCAAGCCGTTTACCGTGGATCATATCCTTATCAAGCCTACCTGGGAGGAGATTCCCGAGGAGCATAAGGACAAGCTTCTGATCCAGATCGATCCGGGAACGGCCTTTGGAACCGGGAAGCATGAGACTACCCAGCTCTGCATCCGCCAGCTGGAAAAATATGTGAAGCCCGGCGTGCGGATCCTGGATCTGGGCACCGGCAGCGGGATCCTCGGAATTACGGCCCTAAAGCTGGGGGCCGGCTCCGTATTTGGAACGGATCTGGACGAGAACGCCATTACCGCCGTTCATGAAAACCTGGAGGCCAACGGGATCCCGGAGGAGAAATTCGGAGTGGTCCAGGGAAATATCATCGATGAGAAGGAGGTCCAGGACGCAGCCGGATATGAGTGCTACGACATTGCTGTGGCCAATATCCTGGCCGATGTGATCATCCTGATCCAGGAGGAGGTTCCGGTGCATCTGAAGCCGGGCGGGATCTTTATTACCTCCGGCATCATCGATATGAAGGAGCAGGCAGTTAAGGAAGCGCTGTCCCGGAATGATGCTTTTGAGATTCTGGAGACCACCAGACAGGGAGAGTGGGTCTCCATTACAGCGAGGAAGCGGTAGTGTATCATTTTTTTACTGAAACGGAATTTTTTACGGAGTCTGAGGCGGTGATCACCGGGCCGGATGTGAACCACATAAAAAATGTGCTCCGGATGAAGCCGGGGGAGCAGATCCTTTTAAGCGACGGAAAGGGGACCAACTGCCTGTGCGAGATCACGGAGATCGAAAGCAGCCGGGTCCTGGCACGGATCCTGCCGGAGCCGGTGGAGGATACGGAGCTTCCGGTGGAGGTGACCCTGTACCAGGGCCTTCCCAAGGGCGACAAAATGGAGCTCATCATCCAGAAATGCGTGGAGCTGGGAGTTTCGCGGATCGTACCGGTGGAAATGGCCCGTTCGGTGGTAAAGCTGGATAAGAAGAAGGAAGAGGCAAAAAGAAAGCGCTGGCAGGGGATTTCCGAAAGCGCCGCCAAGCAGTCCAAACGGATGATCGTCCCGGAGATCGGACCGGTCCTTTCTTATAAGGAAGCGGTGGCAGAGGCCGCCTCCATGGACCTGTTCCTTCTGCCCTATGAGGATTCGGAAAGCCTTTCGGGAGCCGGAGGCATGGAGCTTACCAGAAGTCTGATCGGCGGACTGAGGCCCGGAAAGAAATGCGCGGTGCTCATCGGCCCCGAGGGCGGCTTCTCTGACGGAGAGGTGGAGGCGGCCAGAAGCGCCGGCGCCAGGACGGTGACCCTGGGAAAACGGATCCTAAGGACTGAGACGGCGGGGCTTTTTGTGCTTTCAGCCGTGGGGCTTCTTTTGGAGGATTGATTTTTTAAATGGAAAACAGAAAAGAAGTATATTTTGATAATTCGGCCACGACCCGGGTGTTTGACAGCGTCCGGGATGTGATGGTGGAGGCGATGACCGCTGATTATGGAAATACCTCCTCCAGACATATAAAGGGCGTGGAGGCGGAACGGTACATCCGGGAGGCACGGGAGGAGATCGCAGGCTCCCTGAAGGTCAAGGAAAAGGAGATCGTTTTTACCTCCGGCGGAACGGAGTCCAACAATATGGCCCTCATTGGCGCCGCCATGGCCGCCAGAAGAAAGGGAAACCATCTGATCACCACCTGCATCGAGCATGCGTCGGTCTACAATACCATGAGCTTTTTGGAGGAGCAGGGCTTCCGGATCACCTATCTTCCGGTGGATCAGGACGGGATCGTATCCCTGGATGCCCTGCGGGAGGCCATCTGCGACGACACGATCCTGGTTTCCATCATGTATGTGAACAACGAGATGGGGGCCGTGGAGCCGGTGGAAGAGATCGGGAAGCTTATAAAGAGCATCCGGCCGGATATTTATTTCCATGTGGATGCCATCCAGGCCTACGGAAAATATGTGATCCGTCCCAAAAAAGAGGGCATTGATCTGATGTCTGTCAGCGGCCATAAGATCCATGGCCCCAAGGGCGTGGGTTTTTTGTATGTGGACGAAAGGGTACGGATCAGGCCCATTATCTTCGGCGGAGGCCAGCAGAAGGGACTGCGCTCGGGTACGGAAAACGTTCCGGGCTGCGCCGGCCTGGGCATGGCGGTCCGGGAGATCTATAAGGACCATGACGAAAAAGTGGAGCGGCTGTACGCCTTAAAGGACCGCCTGATCCAGGGGCTTTCCAGTATGGAGGGCGTTACGGTCCACGGACGGACCGGAAGGGATTCGGCTCCCCAGATCGTCAGCGCCGGCTTTGAGGGCGTAAGGGCTGAGGTGCTCCTGCATGCCCTGGAGGACCGGGGAATCTACGTTTCCTCCGGATCGGCCTGCTCCTCCAACCATCCGGGAGTCTCCGGAACGCTCCGGGGGATCGGCGTAAAGGAATCCCTGCTGGACTCCACCCTGCGCTTTTCCTTTGGTGTGTTCAATACGGAGGACGAGGTGGATTACTGCCTGGAGGTCCTGCGTGAGCTTCTTCCGGTGCTCCGCAGATACCGGAGGGCCTAGGAGCATTCAGAACCCGCGGCTTGAAGCAGACGGAACAGAAAATCAGATTTACAGAACAAAAGGAGAATTATGAATTACAGATCCTTTCTCATTAAATATGCAGAGATCGGCGTCAAGGGAAAGAACCGTTATCTTTTTGAGGACGCCCTGGTAAAGCAGATCCACCACCGGCTGAAACGGCTGGAGGGGGGCTTTACGGTAACCAAGGAGGCCGGACGCATTTACGCCGAGGCCAGCGAGGCCTTTGATTTTGACGAGGTGGTAAACGCCCTTCAGCACGTATTCGGCATTGTGGGCATCTGCCCCATGCTCCAGATCGAGGACAATGGCTATGAAGATCTGAAGGCCCAGGTGGTGCGCTACATCGGCGAGGCTTACGAAAATAAAAACTTTACGTTTAAGGTGGTGGCCCGCCGGGGCAACAAGCAGTATCCGGTGGTGTCGGACCAGATCAACCGGGATCTGGGCGAGGTGATCTTAAACGCGTATCCGGAGACCCGGGTGGACGTGCATAATCCGGACGTGCTCCTGCGGGTGGAGGTGCGCCATAAGATCAATATTTTCTCTGAAACCATCCCGGGCCCGGGAGGAATGCCCATCGGAACGGCCGGGAAGGCCATGCTCCTGCTTTCCGGCGGCATCGACAGCCCGGTGGCGGGGTATATGGTGGCCAAGCGGGGCGTGACCCTGGAGGCGACGTATTTCCATGCGCCGCCTTATACCAGCGAGCGGGCCAAGCAGAAGGTGGTGGATCTGGCGAAGCTGGTGGCAAAGTACACCGGCCCCATCAAGCTGAACGTAGTGAATTTCACGGATATCCAGCTTTATATCTACGACCAGTGCCCGCATGATGAGCTGACCATCATCATGCGCCGCTATATGATGCGGATCGCGGAGGCCATTGCAAAGGAGTCCGGCTGTCTGGCGCTGATCACCGGCGAGAGCATCGGCCAGGTGGCTTCCCAGACGTTACAGTCCCTGGGCGTGACCAACGCCGTCTGCGAGCTTCCGGTCATGCGGCCGCTGGTCGCCTTTGACAAGCAGGACATTGTGGATATTTCTTTAAAGATCGACACCTATGAAACCTCTGTCCTTCCCTATGAGGACTGCTGTACGATCTTCGTGGCCAAGCATCCGGTAACAAAGCCGAACCTTAAGAGGATCGAAATGTCGGAAACAAAGCTTTCTGAGAAGATCGATGAAATGGTGAAGACGGCCATTGAGACCAGAGAAGTGATCCGCTGTATTTAAAACAGGGCGTTTCCATTCCCAGAAGGATGGAGCTTTCTGCCATAGAAACAGAAGCCCGCTTGCGGGCTTCTCCGCCTGCGGCGGGCCGCTTTTGCGGCATAATTCCCTTCCGCCCCATGGTGATCCCTGCGGAGCTTTTTATATGTCATAGGACGCCCTTTCCTATGACAAAAAAACTGCCCGGAGCGTAATGCTTCCGGGCAGACTTTAAAGGGCTTATGCTTCCACGATATACGGAGCCAGCACCGTAAGGATCTCTTCGGCGTCTCCTTCGGCGTGGATATTCAAGTCGATGGGTCTGGAAAGATCCAGGCTGAAGATGCCCATGATGGATTTTGCGTCGATCACATAGCGGCCGGAGATCAGGTCGAAATCGGTATCAAACTTCGTCAGGTCG
>CAJMRM010000009.1 GCA_905215775.1 uncultured bacterium | reverse complement strand
GTCAAGAACTTTTTTTAAATTTCTTTTTGATTTCTTTCCGAAACCCTTGGGTTTCGGAAAGAAGTCTGTCCCGGTCGCTTGGGACGGGTATTAGAATACCAGATGTTCCGCCAAATGTCAACACCTTTTTTCATTTTTTTTGCGTTTTTCGCGTTTCTTTTTTCTGTTCCTTTTATATATACAAGATAAGGCGACGTACCCTGTGCAAAATACAAGATATGCTGCCTGTACTTTTTACTGGCTACTGCCGTCCAATGTAAACCAGAATTCCACTCCGTTCTCCCAGTTTTCCACGCCGCAGGCTTCATGATGAGCATCCATAATGGCCTTCACAATAGAAAGACCGATTCCAGTCCCGCCGTATTCTCTGGTCCTCGCTTTATCCACCTTATAGAACTTCGTCCACAGGTTGGGAAGCGCCTCCTCTGGGATCGGCGTACCTGTATTGAATACAGATACCCGGACCTTATCTCCATCTCTCGTAATGCGGATCACGATTTTTTTCTCCCCGCCGGCATGATGGATGGCATTGCTCAGATAGTTGGTCACCACTTCTTCGATCTTAAATTCATCTGCCCAGACCCACACCGGACCGCTGCATTCAAACTTCACCTCTGCTTCCGCCTGCTGGACCATGATCCTCGCTGAATTGATGACGCCCTGGATCAGCTCGGTCAGATCGAACCGTTCCATGACCGTCCGGTCGCTGCCGCTTTCCAGAGACGACAGGGTCAGGAGCTGCTTCACCATCTTATTCATTTTTCCAGCCTCATCCACGATCACGTCACAGTAATAATCCCGGCTCTCCTTATCCTCACCCATGCCTTCCTGGAGCCCCTCTGCGTAGCCCTGGATCAGGGCAATGGGCGTTTTCAGCTCATGGGATACGTTGGCAATGAATTCCTTCCGCATCTCGTCGATCCGTGTCTTCTCCTCGATGTCCTTCTGGAGCTGGTTATTGACAGATTTCAGCTCACCGATGGTCTCCCTGAGACGCATGGACAGCGTATTCATGTTCTTTCCCAGGACCCCGATCTCTGTGTACTCCCCTTTTTCCGGCTCATACCGGGCGTCAAAATCCAGCTGGGACATTTTTTCTGAAAGCCTGGAAAGCTGGTTAATGGGGCCTGTGAGCCGTCCTGCCACAAAATAGACCACGATCCCGCCGATCAGTACGGCAAAGATGCCCACATAGGCCAGAAACCGGTTGGAGAGCATGGTACTCTCGCTGATGCTGGAAAGAGGGGTACTCATAATGAAAGCTGTGCTGTTATCCGAAAAAAAACCCCAGCTTTCCAGGTAGCTGCCGTCTCTCCACGGGTCAAAGGTGACCTGGAGCGTATAGGCTTCATTCTCCTCCAGCACCTTTACATCCATATGGTTTTTTCCAAAAATATACCGCTCCATCCGATCCCTTAAAAATTTCGCGTCCCTGGCTGTGGAATAGACTGCCGACGAATCGGCGCTGTTGTCGATCATCAGCATGGAGACATTGGCTTTGTCGCTGAAATCCCGGAACAGCTTCTGGAGATTTCCCTCCTTTATGTTTCCGTCCGCATCCTGCTCCCGCTTCATAGCCTCCTGGATGGAGATTCCCTGCTCTGCATTGGCTTCCAGCTGCCAGTTAAAGGCATCGTAGGCAGCCTCAATAGAAGCCACCTTCTCCTTTATATAATATTCCTCCAGATACCACTTATTGATTCCCCAGATCACGGCGATCATGGCCATCATAAGACCCACAAAGATCACTGTCATCCGCGTCCGTATGGATTTCATTATGCGTTCACCTCAAACTTATAGCCCATGCCCCAGATGGTCTTTATGAGCTCGCCCTTTTCTCCCAGCTTACTGCGGAGCTTCTTCACATGGGTGTCGATGGTCCTGGCGTCGCCGAAATAATCGTAATTCCACACGTTGTTCAGGATCTTTTCCCTGGACAGGGCCATCCCCTGGTTTTCCATAAAATATGTCAGAAGCTCAAATTCCTTATTGCTCAGATCCACCGGCTGGCCGTCCACACTGGCCTCGTGGGCGTCTTTATCCACCCGGATCCCGGCTGCCTCCAGGATCTCTCCCGTTCCGGCGTTTCCCCGCCTTAAAATGGCCTCTATGCGGGCCACCAGGATCTTTGGACTGAAGGGCTTGGAAATATACTCGTCCACTCCCAGTTCAAACCCCAAAAGCTCGTCCCGTTCCTCGGACCGGGCCGTCAGCATGATGATCGGCACCTGGGAATAGCGGCGGAGAGTCCGGCATACCTCCCAGCCGTCCATTTTCGGCATCATCACATCCAGGATCACCAGACCGATATCCTTTTCTTTAAAAAAGATATCCACCGCCTGCTCTCCGTCCTCTGCTTCGATCACCTTATATCCCTTGATGGCCAGGAAATCCTTTACCAGCTTCCGCATCCTGGCCTCGTCGTCCACCATCAGTACCTTAACAGAATCCATTGTTTCCACCTTCCTTGTTCGTTTCCTTTTCTACCTGTATTCTAGCAGAACGGCTGGTAAAATACCATCAGTTCACTAAAGTTTCACAAAGCCAGAGGCCGTTTTGGGATGAGTGGGGTTCTCTCAGAAAACTTTTTGAATTTATCGCTTTAATCCATTATTTTTTTCATATTTCGATGTATTATATATATTAGATAATCTTTTTCTCCTGTTGCATCCATATAAACAGTTTTTATTGATTCTTATAAAAATCTATAAAGGTACGAAGACACCAAAGTGATAAATTGTGGCCGTAAGTGGATATAGCGGATCTTAATACTGGGCTGGATGGACAAGAGAATGGTACTTTTTAATTTGACAACTTTGTAAACCGCGAATTGCAGTAATAGGAGTTTTTCATGCAGCCAAAATATAAAAAAGCTTTTATAGCGGCCCTGGCCCTGGGGATCATTTCCTCTATTCACACAAGACCCCGATATCCTGTTTTCCCCCTCTCCATCCTTCCGACCGTTCTGGATGTGATACGCTATTTCATCATGATATCCATCCAGATATATGTGCTGGAAAAGGTCCGCAATTCTAAACATAGTACGCTTATATATAACAGTGTAAATATCATATTCGTTTTGATGATCCTGTATTTTCTTTTCCACTCCTTCTGACCTTCCATCCGGAAGTGAGGCAGGACAGCTATTTCTTCCCACTAACCAAATAAGAGGACACCGGCTGCTGCCGGTGCCCCCTTTATCCTTATTCTTCTTTATTCCTGTTCCTTCTCCTCCGGAACCACAGCGATATGAAGCTCCTCCAGCTGCTTCACATCCACCTCTGACGGAGCCTCCATCATCAGACAAGAGGCGTCCTTTACCTTCGGGAAGGCGATCACGTCGCGGATGCTGTCAGCTCCCACCATCAGCATGATCACACGGTCCAGGCCGTAGGCCAGGCCGGCATGGGGCGGAACGCCGTATTTAAAGGCATCCAGAAGGAAGCCGAACTGCTCGTTGGCCCGCTCCGGCGTAAAGCCCAGGACCTCAAACATCTTCTCCTGGATATCTCCCTGATGGATACGCACAGAACCGCCGCCCAGCTCTGTTCCGTTTAACACGATATCGTATGCTTTTGCACGCACTGCGCCCGGATCGCTGTCCAGAAGGGGGATGTCCTCCTCCATGGGCATGGTGAACGGATGGTGCATGGCCACATACCGGTCCTCTTCCTCTGAGTACTCTAAAAGCGGGAACTCAGTCACCCACAGGAACTTAAAGTCATCCTTCTTAAGAAGATCCAGCTGTCTTGCCAGCTCCAGACGGAGGTTTCCGAGGACGTCGAATACCACCTTATCCTTGTCAGCGGCAAAGAATAACAGGTCTCCCGGCTTTCCGTCCATGGCCTTTACCAGGGCGTCCAGCTCCTCCACCTTCATGAACTTTCCAAAGGAGCACTTATAGGAGCCGTCCTCATGGATGGCCAGGTAGGCCAGTCCCTTGGCCCCAAAGCCCTTGGCATATTCCACCAGGGCGTCGATCTTCTTTCTGGGCATGCCGGCCTGGCCGTCTGCGTTGATGCCGCGGACAGAACCGCCGTTTTCCAGGGCGCTCTTAAACACCACAAATTCGCAGTCCCTGACCACGTCGGACACATTTTTAAGCTCCATTCCAAACCGCAGATCCGGCTTATCCGAGCCGAAGCGGTCCATGGCCTCTCTCCAGGTCATTCTCTGGATGGGAAGCTGCACGTCAAAATCGCAGATCTCCTTGAAGATCTTCTTTAAAAGCCTCTCGTTTACATCCAGCACATCCTCCACATCCACAAAGGACAGCTCCATGTCGATCTGGGTAAACTCCGGCTGGCGGTCCGCCCTGAGATCCTCGTCCCGGTAGCAGCGGGCCAGCTGGAAATAACGGTCAAAGCCGGAGCACATTAAAAGCTGCTTTAAGAGCTGTGGAGACTGGGGAAGGGCATAAAAGTTCCCCGGATGCACACGGCTGGGCACCAGATAGTCCCTGGCTCCCTCCGGCGTGCTCTTAATTAAGGTGGGGGTCTCGATCTCTAAAAATCCCTCATCTGCTAAAAACTGGCGCACCATGGTAGCCACACGGCTTCTGACCAGGATGTTTCTCTGGAGATCCGGACGGCGCAGGTCCAAATACCGGTATTTTAAGCGCACCTCTTCCCTTGTTTTGCTGTTTTCCTCGATGGGGAACGGCGGAACCTCGGATTCGGAAAGGATCCGCAGGGATTTTGCCCGCACCTCAATGGAACCGGTCTTTAAGTTTTCGTTGGCCGCGCCGGAACGCTTTTCCACCACGCCGGTCACCGCGATGGTAAACTCGCTCCTTAATCGCTCTGCCTTTGCAAAGCTCTCGGCTCCGCAGTCGCTCTCCTCAAAAATGATCTGGATGATCCCGGTGCGGTCTCTCAGATCTGTAAAGATGATGCCGCCTTTATTTCTGCTTTTCTGGACCCAGCCCATAAGGGTCAGCTCCTGGCCCACGTTTGCCTCTGTAACCTCCGTACAGCGGCAGGAACGCTTCAAGCCTGCCATTGATTCTGCCATGATATTCTCCTCCTGCTAACGCTTTAATTCCTCTTTATAGAACTCCTTAAACTCTATATAGCCTTCTTTTCCCAGCTGCTCCTTCTGGAACTTTTTATTCTTGTTCATCTGGGTCACCAGGACCGTTTTCCCCTCTGCGCGGGCAGCCATGGCCTCCTTGAGGATCTCAGAAAGACGCTCCATTCCCATGCCCTTTTCATACATCCAGGCCTCTCTGGCGTTCTTTTCCGGAACCACAAAGCCGGCGTCCATGAGGATCCCCACGATCCGCTCAAAGCCGATGGAAAAGCCGCAGGCCGGAGTATCCATGCCTGTGAACCTTCCCACCATCTTATCATATCTTCCGCCGCCGGCCACAGAGCCGCCAAAGCCCTCCATGGCCACCTCAAAGATCGTGCCGGTGTAATAGCCCATGCCGCGGACCAGGGTGGGATCAAATTTCAGTCCGAAGCCTCCGCCGGACACGCTCATGACCGTATCCATGATCTCCGCCAGATTTTCGGCCGCGCCGTCCTCCAGTACGCCTGAAAGGATCTCTCCCATACGGCGGACTCCGTCGGCATCACCCGTCACCTGTCCCATGAGCTCCAGGTATTTATCGGCCGTTTCTTCAGAATATCCGTTTTCCACCAGCTCCGCTCTTACGCCGTCCACGCCGATCTTGTCCATCTTGTCCACGGTGATGAACACCTTTTCAATGTCCTCCTCCGGGAAGCCGCTGTAAACGGCCATGGCCCGCAGGATCTTCCGGTCGTTGATGCGGACCTCGAACTGGTTGTTGGGACAAATCTTTTTTAAGGCTGTGGTGGTCGCCAGCACCAGCTCGATCTCCGCCTGGCTGGTGGCGTCGCCGAAGATGTCGATGTCGCACTGGACAAACTGGCGGTAGCGGCCCTTCTGGGGGCGGTCTGCCCTCCATACGCTTCCGATCTGCAGCGCCTTAAAGGGAGACGGCAGATTGGCCGCGTTATTGGAATAATATCTGGACAGCGGAAGCGTCAGATCGTAGCGCAGGCCGCTGTCTGCCAGGTCATTTTCTGTCTCTGCCGCCTCTAAGTTTAATTTTTCGCCCCTCTTTAATACCTTAAAGATCAGCTTCTCATTGTCTCCCCCCTGCTTGCTCAGCAGGTTTTCAATGTGCTCCACACAGGGAGTCTCAATGGAAGAGAATCCGAAGCCGCGGTACGTTTCCTTGATCTGATTCAGCACGTAATCGCGGATCTGCATTTCCTGGGGCAGGATATCCTTCATGCCGGTCACCGGCTTTTTCTTTAACGCCATACTCGTTCCTCCATGTTTTATGTCTGATGGTAAGTTTACGACAGCCCATCCCGTTTTTCAAGCATCTTTTCTTTTCTTCCGATCATCTCGTCGATGCGGGTGATATACTGGTCCACATCCTTGACGTTCTCCACACGCTCCAGACGGTTTTCCGCAGGGAACACCACCTTCGTCGTGGTTCCGGCCCCGCAGGCAACGATGGTCTGCTTTTCCTCCATAATGAGGATGTTGTAGATACACGCCTTATCCGGGGCCGCGTAGCCCACATTTTCAAAATTTCCGGCCATGTTTTTCTGACGGTACAGATAATAGGGCACCAGTCCCATGGATCTGGCGTACTCTGCCGTCAGATCGATCATTTCCTGGGTGTTCTCGATCTTTAAGTCCGCATACCGTTCCTTAAAGATATTGAGCCTGGCGGCCCGCTTGATGGCCAGGGAATGAACCGTAACGCTGTCGGGAGCCAGTTCCTTTATTTCCTCCATGGTGGCCCGCACGTCGTTGATATCCTCCTCCGGCAGGCCGATGATCAGGTCCATATTGATATTGTCAAAGTCCAGGCTTCTTGCCAGCCGGTACTTCTCCTTCACCATTTCCACCGTGTGACGGCGGCCGATGAGATCCAGGGTGGACTGCTTCATGGTCTGGGGATTGATGGAGATCCTGGAGATCCCGTGGGCCCGCAGGGTCCTCAGCTTATCCTCGGTGATGCTGTCGGGCCGTCCGGCCTCCACCGTAAACTCCTTCACAGCCGAAAGGTCGAACCGCTCCTCGATCCTGGTAAGGATGGCGTCCAGCTCCTCTGCCTTTAAGGATGTGGGCGTTCCTCCTCCGAAATATACCGTATCCAGAGTGCGTCCCTTCATGGTCTCCGCCACATAATCCAGCTCCTTGAAAAGGGCGGCCAGGTACTGGTCCATTTTTTTCTCCCAGGCCCCGATGGGGTAGGAGGTAAAGGAGCAGTACAGGCAGGTGGTGGGACAGAACGGGATGCCCACATACAGGCTGTATCCGTTTTCGTAGTCGATATGGCTCAAAAGCTCCTTTTCCCGCGCTGCGATCTCCATGCTCAAGTCGATCTTCTCGCTGCTGGTCAGGTAGGTCTTCTCCATAAATTCCCGGATCTCTTCCTCTGAAATCCCCTGATCCAGCCGGCTTAAGGCGATCTTCGTGGGACGGATCCCGGTAAGGGTCCCCCAGGGAAGGGTCTTTCCGGTACGGGCGGAAAGAAGACCGTAAAGCTCCCGCTTAATGGCCGTCTTGGCTTCCAGCCGGTTCTCATAAGAAATGGGAAATACCGTTCCCGCCTTTTTCTCTTCCTTTTCCAGGATGTCCAGGGAAAATGTGCGGGACTCCGGCTCGTACGTTCCCTCCACATAAAAATCCGCGTCTCCGGTCCTTTCATGGGCAAAGCCCTCGCCCGGATAGAACGCCATTAAAAGCTCCCGGATGTCCTGCTCATAGGAGGCGTCATTCAGTAAAATTCCGATCATTTCTAATACCTCGCCAGGGGATTGTGCTTCTTTTCATATTCAATGGAGGTAACGCCCATATGGCCTGGGTATACCTTCACCGTCTCCGGAAGCGTTAAAAGCTTCTTCACCGAAGCCAGCATGGACATGGCATCTCCGGTAGGAAGGTCCACCCGGCCATAGGAGGTGCGGAACAGGGTATCGCCCGCAAACAGCAGATCCTCAGACTCGATATAGTAGCAGCAGGAGCCGATGGTATGGCCCGGGGTCTCGATCACCTTCCAGGTCACGCCCGCGGCCTCAAAGGTATCCCCGTCGCAGACCGTAAGATCCGGCTCCAGCGTATAATCCTTTCTGTAATAATCCATCATCAGATTCTTTTTGCTGTCCCTTAAAACCTCCAGCTCCTTTTCGCAGGCACAGATCTTAATTCCCCATTCCTTCCGCAGTTCCTCTGCCGCCATAATGTGGTCAAAATGGCCATGGGTCAGAAGAATCAGCTCCGGCGAAAGCTCCAGCTTCCGGCATTCCTCCCGGATCACATCTGCTGCATCGCCCGGATCCACGATCACCGCCCGTCTGGTTTCCTCATGATAGACCAGGCAGCAGTTGGTCTCTACCATTCCCACTGTCAGATTTTTTACGCAAATTCCGCTCATTGTTTTCTTTCCCTTTCAAAGATGATGGAGTCCGCCGGCCGTTTGGCGTGGCAGACTCCCTGAATTTTATCAGCCTGTGGTCCTCTCGATGTCTAAGACCCCGTCGATCTGGCGGATCTTGGCCATGAGAGTATTTAATTCTTCGGTTCCATGGATATCGAAGGACATGGTGATGGTGGCCTTGCCCTGCTTGTTGGTCCGGGCGTTCATATTGGTCACGTCGATCTCCCGCTCTGTGAAGATCCTGGCAATATCCACATACATGCCGATCCGGTTGTTGGCGTAGATGGAGATCTCGGTGGCATAGGTAGCCGTTCCCTTCTCGTCCTCCTCCGCCTGCCATTCGGCATCGATCAGCCGGTTCCGCTCCATTTCCGGCAGGTTCAGCACGTTGATGCAGTCGGTGCGGTGGATGGTGACGCCGCGGCCTCTGGTCACAAAGCCCACGATCTCGTCTCCCGGCACCGGGTTGCAGCACTTGGAGAAGCGCACCGCCAGGTCGTGGATGCCCTTGACCACGATGCCGCTCTTGCTCTTTCCGCGCATGGGCACCACAGCCGCCCGGTTGTTGTCTCCGATGGTGTCCAGGATCGTCGCGTCGGTCACTTCCCGCTTCAGCTTTTTCTCCCGTTCCTCCACCATCTTATTGATGACCTGGCCCTCTTTTAGGCCGCCGTGGCCCACGGAGGCCAGCACCGAATCCCAGTCCTGGAAGGCATAGCGCTTTAAGACCTTATCCATATATTCCGGCTTGCTGATATCGGCAAAGTTGATCCCCTTGGCCTTACAGTACCGGTCGATCAGATCCCGGCCCTTGACGATGTTGTCGGCCTTTCTCTCCTGCTTGAACCAGGAATTGATCTTATTTTTCGCCTGGCTGCTCTTGACCAGGTTCAGCCAGTCCCTGCTGGGGCCCTTGGAGTTCTGGGAGGTCATGATCTCGATCCGGTCTCCGTTCTGGATCACATAGTTGATGTTCACCAGTTTTCCGTTGACCCGGGCGCCCACCATCTTATTTCCCACAGCCGTGTGGATGGCGTAGGCAAAGTCGATGGCCGTGGAGCCGCTGGGCAGGGCCTTCACATCGCCGTTGGGCGTAAAGCAGTACACATTGTCGGAGAACATGTCCAGGTCGCTCTTTAACATGCTCAGGAATTCTTTGTTGTCCGACATATCCTGCTGCCACTCCAGGATCTGTCTCAGCCAGCTTAGCTTCTTGGCCTCGTCTCCGGCTGCAATGTGGCCGCTGCCGCTTTCCTTATATTTCCAGTGGGCCGCGATTCCGTACTCTGCCGTCCGGTGCATCTCGAAGGTCCGGATCTGGATCTCAAAGGGCTGGCCGTTGTTCCCGATCAGGGTCGTATGCAGGGACTGGTACATATTGGGCTTTGGCATGGCGATATAGTCCTTGAACCGGCCCGGGATGGGCTTATACATTTCATGGATCACGCCCAGGGCCGCGTAGCAGTCCTTCACCGTATCCACGATGATCCGCACCGCAAAAATGTCATAGATCTGGTCCAGGGTCTTATTCTGGTTCACCATCTTTTTATAGATGCTGAAAAAATGCTTCACCCGGCCGCTGACCTCGCATGCCACCTCTGCATGCTTCATGTGGGCGCTGATCTCCTGGATGATCTCGTCGATGAAGTTCTGTCTTGCCTCGCTGGTCAGGGATATTTTTTCCTGGAGGTCGTTGTAAACGTCCGGCTCCAGGTATTTCAGCGCCAGATCGTCCAGCTCGATCTTTATTTTGGAAATACCAAGACGGTCCGCCAGAGGCGCGTAGATCTCGATGGTCTCCCTGGCCTTTTCCTTCTGCTTCTCCGGCTTCATATACTGGAGCGTCCGCATATTGTGGAGGCGGTCCGCCAGCTTGATGAGGATGACCCGGATATCCTTGGCCATGGCTAAGAACATCTTTCTTAGGTTCTCCGCCTGCATCTCCACCTTATCGGCGGACCAGGACAGCTGGGTCAGCTTTGTGACGCCGTCCACCAGAAGGGCCACCTCTTTTCCAAAGATCGCCGCCAGCTCCTCTTCCGTCAGAACCGTATCCTCCACCACGTCATGGAGGATTCCGGCAATAATGGATTCCTTATCCAGCTCCAGGTCCGCCAGGATGATCGCCACACAGAGGGGGTGGATGATATATGGCTCCCCGGATTTTCTCTTCTGGTCCTTATGGGCATCCCGGGCGATCTGATACGCCTTTTCCACCATACCCAGATCGTCCGACGGATGATATTTCCGGATGCTCTTTACCAGATCCTCATACAGCACGTCGGGGCTGGTAAAATCCGCCGGGGCCTCCAGCTCCACCTCGATGCTCTTCAGTTTTTCTTCCATACACTCACACCTTCCCTCACCCGGGCCTTAAGGATCTCCCAACTCCCCGTATCCACATCATGCCCATGATAATATTAAATTTTATTATAAAATTTTTTGTCGCAAATTGCAACAGGTTTCTGGCCCCGGGACGCCCCCGGAGATTCCGTGCAATTTGGATTGTATTTTCCCGCTTTTTGTTTTAAAATAAAAACATGTTGGAAAATTCAAACGAAACAGGAGGAACTCCTATGGAAACCATGAAACTGGTCCTGCCCTATACTGAAGAAATGACTGCGATCCGCCGGCATATCCACCAGCACCCGGAGCTCAGCAATGAAGAATTTGAAACCACAAGGCTGATCCGGGAAAAGCTGACGGAATACGGCGTTGAGATCGCCGAGATCGGCTTAAAAACCGGAGTGCTCGGCATCCTCCGCGGAAAAAAGCCCGGAAAGACCGTGGCCATCCGGGAAGATATCGACGCGCTTCCCATGCCGGAGCTGACGGATCTTCCATTTGCATCCGAAACTCCCAATGTCTGCCATTCCTGTGGTCATGATATCCATACCACGGTACTTTTATACTGCGCGCGGGTCCTTTCCCAGATCCGGGACGAGCTTTCCGGAACCGTCATGTTCCTCTTCCAGCCGGCTGAGGAAAAGGGCTGCGGAGCAAAGCAGTTCATCGACTGTGATTTTACAAGCGCCGCAAAGCCCGACGTGTTCATCGGGCTCCATGTTTCCCCGGAATACGACGCCGGAACCATTGCCGTAAAGAAAGGACCGGGCTGCGCCTCCAACGATTTCTTCCATATTAAGATCAGCGGAAAAGGCGGCCACGGGGCCCATCCGGAAAACTTTGTGGATCCGGTGATGATCAGCGCCTACGTGCTGACCCAGCTCCAGACCATCGTTTCCAGAGAGAACCATCCCATCTCCTCCGCCGTCCTCACCATCGGAAACATCCAGGGCGGCAAGGCGGCCAATATCGTACCGGATTTTGTGGAAATGCAGGGTACCCTGCGTACTCTGACGCCGGAGCTCAGAACGGCCATGAAGCAGTCCGTGGAACGGATCGTGACCCTGGGAGCGGAGGCCCTCCGCGGAAAGGGAGAGATCACCTGGGGAGACGGTATGCCACCTCTGGTCAACGACGGCGCCGTCATCGATCTTGTGACGGAGGCTGCTGGGAAGACCATCGGCGCAGACCGTGTCTTCACCTTTGACAGCCCGTCCCTGGGTTCCGAGGACTTCTCCTGCCTGTTCCCGGAATACGCCCCCGGCGCCCAGTTCCGTTTAGGCTCGGGAAATGCCGATCCCAACACGAGACATGGGATCCACAATTCCAAAAACACCTTTGACGAAGACTGTATTGCCGCCGGAACCGCCGTGCTGGTACAGTTTGTAAGAGACTATCTCAATTAAGAAAGCGAGGAAATTTCATGGATCTTCATTTCGACCCGCTCCAGTACCGTTACCCGTCCCGCCGCCGTCTGGTCTACGGCCGCAAAGGAATGGTCTGCGCCTCCCAGCCCCTGGCTGCCCAGGCCGGCCTGGATATGATCAAAAAAGGCGGCAACGCCTTTGACGCCGCCCTGGCCGCAGCCGCCTGTCTGGCTGTGGTGGAGCCCATGTCCTGTAATATGGGCGGCGACGGCTTTGCCCTGATCTGGCATGAAGGAAAGCTTTACGGCTTAAACGCCAGCGGCCCGGCCCCCGCCCTTCTGAGTGTGGATTCCTTAAAGCAGGCCGGATACACGGAAATGCCCAAATACGGCTGGGGTGCCGTTACCGTCCCTGGCGTTACCTCTGGCTGGGCAGAGATCAATAAGCGCTTTGGAAAGCTGTCCCTCTCCCAGATCCTGGAGCCCGCCGCCTCCTATGCCCGGGACGGCTTCCCCGTATCCCCGGTGGTATCCGCCCTCTGGAACCGCCTGGCCGAATCCTTTAAAAAGGAGCTTGCCCCTGAATTTTATGAAACATGGGCTGCGGACTTCACCATCGATGGCCGCGCTCCCAGAGCCGGAGAGATCTTTAAATATAAGGGCATGGCCGAGACCCTGGAGGAGCTTGGAAGAACCAACTGTGAATCCTTCTACCGGGGAGCCATTGCCGACGCCATCGACAGCTATTCCCGAAAGACCGGCGGCTATCTGAGAAAAGAGGATCTGGCTGCCTATAAGGCCCAGTGGGTAGAGCCCATCACCACCAATTACAGAGGCTATGACGTCTGGGAGATCCCGCCCAACGGCCACGGCATCGTGGTTCTCATGGCCTTAAATATCCTGGAGGGCATGGACCTTTCCGCAGGCCACGACGATCCTGAAACAGCCCATAAGATCATGGAGGCCTTAAAGCTGGCCTTCACCGACGGAAAACGGTATGTGGCCGATCCCAGAGCCATGAAGCCCACGGTGGAGCAGCTTTTATCCAAGGACTACGCGGCAAAACGCCGGGCGCTCATCGGAAGCACTGCTCTGGAGCCCAAGCCCGGAACCCCCTACTGCGGAGATACAGTCTACTTAAATGCGGCTGACGGCGACGGCAATATGATCAGCTACATACAGTCCATCTACTGCGGCTTCGGCTCCGGCACCGTCCTTCCCGGCACGGGTATCGTCTTCCACAACCGGGGCAATAACTTCACCATGGACGAAACCATGGAAAACTGTGTGGCTCCCGGCAAAAAGCCCTACCACACCATCATCCCCGGCTTCCTGACCAAGGACGGAAAGGCCGTGGGCTCCTTCGGCGTCATGGGCGGCTTCATGCAGCCCCAGGGCCATGTTCAGGTGCTGACCAACATGATCGACTTCCATATGAACCCCCAGGAGGCCCTGGACGCCCCCAGGTGGATGTGGACCGGGGAAAAGAAGATCTCCCTGGAGCGTCTCTACAACAGCGAGATGGCCGACAAGCTGACCCGTACCGGCCACGCCATCACCATCCCGGTCAACAGCCTGGAATTCGGCCGCGGGCAGATCATCTTAAGAGATGACGACGGAACCCTCTGCGGAGCCACCGAGCCCAGGACCGACGGCACTGTGGCCGTGTGGTAGCGGCAGGCTGCGGACTGCGGCAGCCGCCAGGATCCCGCGCAGACATTGGCTGGCTGCCCGCATAAATTAAAAATCCCCCGCATATCCTGTAATATCATACATGGATATGGGGGGATTTTTTTGAAACAGCTGCCGGAGCACGCCGTCTTCTGGCTTCTTTTACTGCTTCTGGGACTGGGCTCCGCCGGGTCCCTGTATAAAAAGGCCGCAGACCAGGCCGCCCTTAAGGCGGCGCTGCCGGAACGGATCCTGGCAGCCCCCGTCCTAAGCGGACCGTCTGCGGTCTCCCGCGCTCCCGTCCTGTTACCTATGGACGGAAGCTGTGATATACCTGTCCCGGCTTCATGCCGCCGCGTAACGACGCCATTTCACTGACCGTCACCAGCTGATAGCCTCTCTTTTTCAGCTCCGGGATCAGCGCCACCGCCGCATCGGCAGAGGTGCCGTAAAGGTCGTGCATCAGGATGATATCCCCGTCCTTTACGCTGTTTAATACCACGTTGATGGTATTCTGGGCGTTTTTCGTCTTCCAGTCCAGGGTGTCGATGGACCAGAGAATGGCGGGAACGCCTTTTTTAGCCAGGTTCTGCTTCGTTCCGTCGTTTATGAAGCCTCCCGGCGGGCGCATGGTCACGGTGCGCACTCCGGCAATGGACTGGAGCGTATCGTCCAGCCGGTCCAGATTGGCATACAGGCCCTCCTGGGACAGCTTCGTGATATAGGTATGGTCCCAGGTATGGCTGCCGGGCTCACAGCCCATGTCCACCATACGTTTTACCGTGGACTGGTAACTTCCCATACGGTTTCCCACCATATAGAAGGTGGCTCTGGCGTCGTTGGCCTCCAGGCAGTCCAGGATCCTGGCCGTATGGGCCGAGGGGCCGTCGTCAAAGGTCAGGGCTACCATGGGCTTCGACGGATCGATATACCGGCCCATATAGATCCCCTCCGGCGGAAGTCCTGCGTCCTTTCCGGTCACTGCGATCCGGATACCGTCCACCCGGAGTCCCTGGCCCTCCACGCCGGCGGTCTCGCCGTTCTTTGCAAGGGCCGTCCAGGCTCCGTTCTGGAGCACCGAATAATAAAGGTCATAATGGTCGGAAAGCTGGCCCGTAAGCTGCATCCGCACAGCCTCCAGGGGCTTATGGGTATCTGTGGCCCCGGCCTCCCCAAAATTCTCCTGCCAGTCCATCCAGCCGGAGCCGCTCAGGTTCACCTGGTAGGTGATGGTGCCGGTCATTCCCTCCGGCTGGTTCTCCAGGGAAGCGGCAACCGCCGTCACATACGTATCCCTCGGGCCGTTTACATATGTATTGTCTCCGGCCATATCGGTCCAGCCGCGGCCGTAGATATGGGCCCGGTAAACGGCCCCCATGGGTCCGTCCGCATAAGCCGGAAAGGAAGCGGCCGCCGTTCCGGTCACGCCCAGAAACAGGGCTGCAGCCCCCAATAAAAATTTCTTCAGTTTTCTCATAGATCTTTTTCTTCCTCCTGGTCAAATATTCTGTGGAGCAGGGAGACAGATTCCTGATATGCCAGCTCGTCCTTCAGTTCCCTCAGCTGTTCAAATACGCCGCGGTAATACCATGCGTGCTCGTTTTTATCCGTGATCCGGAATTTCTGCCAGACGCCGTCGCCCCGGATCAGCATGTCTGCGGCAGTGCTCCTTAAATTGCTCAGCTTATCCCCCAGGCATATGAGCTTTTCCGCCCGGCCTGCCGTTTTAAGCTTTTCAATGGTAGCGCTCTTCCGTTCCTTCCAGGTCCTGGACTTGTCCTCGCTTTCCGCCAGGACCAGATCGGCCACCCGGACCCCGAACTGCATTTTCAGCTCCTCATAGGTGATCCCGGCGTCCTCGATCACATCGTGAAGCAGAGCGGCGCTGATGATCTCCGGATCGCTTGTCATGCCCGATACGATCACCGCCGCCTCAAAGGGATGGACGATATACGGGACCATGCTGCCCTTCCGGACCTTTCCTTCATGCACCTTTCTGGCAAATTCTGCCGCCTTTTTTACCATAACTGTTCCCTCCCTGGAATCTCCGGTCCAGGCGTCAGGCCTGTCCGGACTGCTGCTGTTTCTCAGTCAAATGAACATTCAGGTAATTATACGGGATCTCGATCCCCTCCTCATCAAAGGCCAGCTTGATGGCTTCTGTCAGCTCCCATCTGGCGGTCCAGTATTCCTCCGTCAGGGTCCAGCCGCGGACGCTCAGGTTGACGCTGCTCTCGCCCAGGCTGTCCACCACCACCAGGATCCCATCCTCTTTGAGGATGGCCGGATGGTCTTCAAACAGACGCCGCAGGATCTCCTTGGCCTTTTTCAGGTCGGCGGAGTAGCCGATGCCGATCTTCAGCACCAGCCTTTTTTTCTCCTCCCCGGTGGTATTGGTCAGAGGGGAGCTGGAGATGCTGCTGTTGGGAATCACGATCTTTTTATTTTCGATGGTCAGGAGAGTGGTATAGACCAGTCCGATGGACTCAACGGTCCCCTCTCCGTCTTTTGTGATAATGTAGTCTCCCACTTTAAAGGGCTTTAAAAACAGTACCAGAACGCCGCCGGCAAAATTGGCCATGGTATTCTGCAGGGAAAGGCTCATGGCCAGAGTCACGGCTCCGGCAATGGTCACCAGCGAGGAGGACTTGATCCCCAGCTCCTCGGCCACCATAAACACCAGAAGCCCGATGAGCACTGCGTACAGAAGGGCATCCAGGAACTTCCGCAGAGTAACCTCCAGCCCTGCCTTTTCCATGGATCTTCCGACGCACCTTCGGACGGCGCGGATGACCTTATAGCCAACAACGGCAAATAAAACTGTGATCAGAATGCGGCCCCCGGTCTTAAGAAGCCAGGGGAGCAGCATATCCATGATCTTGATTTCCAGATTCAACGGCTATTTTCCTCCTTATGTGTATCACGTGTATTCTGTACGGATCCTTCTATTTTTGTCCGCATTCCGGACTACGGCGTCTTCTGGGTCCGTTTTCCCTCTTTGGGGGAAGCCTTGTCAGGAGCGGCCGCGGCCTTTTTTCCGGCAGCCGTTCTGGCTCCGTTCTTCTTTTCGCCCTCCCTCTTCGGCTTCTCCTCCAGCGGTGTACACTGGAACACACAAACGCCCATGGGCGGCAGGTTCAGGGAGATCGAATTCTCCCTGGCATCCCACTCCTCTTTTTTAGACGCCTTGACCCGCGGATTTGTTGCGCCGGTTCCGCCGAATTTTACAGAATCACTGTTTAAGATCTCCTTATATTTTCCCGCAAAGGGCACGCCCACCCGGAATTTCTCATGGGCCACAGGAGCAAAGTTGCAGACAAAGAGCAGGGTGTCCTCCGGACGTTTCGTCTTCCGGGTGAAAATGACGATGTTGTCATCGTTGTAGGTACAGTTGATCCATTCAAAGCCCTCGGGCTCATAGTCCATTTCGTAAAGCGCCGGCTGGGTTTTATATAAATGGTTTAGGGCCTTTACGTATTCCTGCATTTCCTTATGGACCGGATACTGCAAAAGCTCCCACTCCAGACTCCTGTTTTCGTTCCACTCGTCCATCTGGCCAAATTCCTGTCCCATGAACAGAAGCTTTTTCCCCGGATGGCCCGCCATGAAGCCGTAAGCGGCCCGGAGGTTTGCAAACTTCTTTTCCTGGGTGTCTCCCGGCATCTTTCCTGCCATGGAGCCCTTTCCGTGGACCACCTCGTCATGGGAGAACACCAAGACGAAATCCTCGCTGTACGCGTAAAGCATGCTGAAGGTCAGTTCTCCATAGTGCTGGTTCCGGAAGTAGGGATCGCACTGCATGTAGCCCAGGAAGTCATTCATCCAGCCCATATTCCACTTATAATCAAAGCCCAGGCCGTCTTCCTTCACGTTTCCCGTGATCCTGGGCCAGGCGGTGGATTCCTCGGCAATGAGCACTGCTCCCTTTGCCTCTTTATGGAACACAGAATTCAGGTGCTTTAAGAACTCCACAGCCTCCAGGTTTTCATGGCCGCCGTATATGTTGGCCACCCACTCCCCGGCGTTCTTTCCATAGTCCAGATACAGCATGGAGGCCACCGCGTCCATGCGGATCCCGTCGGCATGGTACTCCTTTGCCCAGAACAGGGCGTTGGAGATCAGGAAATTGGACACCTGGGGCCGGCCGTAATTATAGATCAGCGTTCCCCAGTGGGGATGGGAGCCCTGGCGGGGATCCAGATGCTCGTACAGGCAGGTTCCGTCGAAGGCGGCCAGACCGTGGGCGTCTCTGGGAAAATGGGCCGGAACCCAGTCCAGGATCACGCCGATCCCCTCTTTATGCATATGGTCCATAAAGGCCTTGAAATCGTCGGGAGTCCCATAGCGGCTGGTGGGGGCATAATAGCCCGTCACCTGGTAGCCCCAGGAAGCGTCCAGGGGATGCTCCATCACCGGCAGCAGCTCCACATGGGTGTATCCCATTTCCTTCACATAGGAAGCCAGCTTTTCCGCGATCTCCCGGTAATTATAAAACTGGCTGCCGTTCTTCTCTTTTCCATTCTCATCCAGCTCCGCCGGCTTCTGCATCCAGGAGCCCAAATGTACCTCATAGACCGACATGGGCGCTGTCTTCGTATCGGTCCTTGCCCTCCGGTCCATCCATTCCTTATCGTTCCACTTATAGCGGCCCAGCTCCCAGACCACAGATGCCGTATCTGGCCGCAGCTCCGCATAATTTGCATAAGGATCGGCCTTCAGCATAGGCTCCCCGGCCCTGGTCTTGACCTCATATTTATAAAGGGCCCCCGGCTTTACTCCGGGAATAAAAAGTTCATAGACGCCGGAATCTCCCAGCCGGTTCATCTGGTGGCGCCTGCCGTCCCACAGGTTAAAGTCCCCCACCACGCTGACCCGCATGGCTCCGGGCGCCCAGACGGCAAAGTGGACGCCCCTGATCCCTTTTTCCGACACCGGGTGGGCCCCCAGCTTTTCATAGGAATCATAATAGATCCCCGCCTCCAGCCTTTTAAGGTCCTCGTCCTTAAACCTGGAACGGAAGCGGAAGCTGTACGGGTCCTCCGTCTCGGCCGCCGTTCCGTCCGCATACCCGGCTATGAGCCGGTACGGCTCCAGCTCCCTTTTATCCTCCAGAAGCACGGCAAACCAGCCCGCCTCGTCGGCCATTTCCATAGGAAATTTTTCTTTTCCAATCTTCACAGCCGCAGTCACCGCCCCTGGAAGAAACGCCTGGATCAGAAGTCCCTCCTCAACCACATGAGCCCCCAGAAGTCTTCCCGGATCGCTGCTCTCAGAATATACGATCTCCTCGATTCCCGCCCAGTCCATCTGGTCATATAATACTTTTTCCATAAAACGCCCCCCTGTTTCCAGAATATTTCAAAATACCCTTCCAGATATCTGTGAATCCGATACCCTCATTCTACCATTTTCCCGTTCCCGATACAAGCCATAACCCTTCTCCGCACATTTTTTTCTTATGTTTTTCTAAAAGTCCTTGCGAAACTTGAAAAAGTATTCTAAACTCAATATATTGCATTTTTGTGCACTGCATTATCAGGAATTCACGAGGTTGATCAATATGGAAAATGAAAACAAAGAATTAGACCAGAACAAAAGCCGGAAAAAGAAGGAGCCAAAGACCGGCTGGAAGGCGGAGCTCATAAGCTGGATCCAGGTGCTGGTATCCGCCGCCGTCATCGCCTTTGTGCTGACCACCTTCGTCATCGCCAACAGCGAGGTCCCCACCGGCTCCATGGAAAACACCATTATGGCCCACAGCCGCGTCATCGGCTCCAGGCTCCACTATAAATTCGCCGACCCGGAACGGGGGGACGTGGCTATTTTCGTATTCGGCTGGCAGTGCCCCAGATGCACGGCCATCGGCGAGGGCGAGGACCCGGCAGTCTGCCCGGCCTGCGGCTATGAGCTGGGAAAACGTGCGAAAACCGTTTATTATGTGAAGCGCGTCATCGGCCTTCCGGGAGACATCATCGACATCATCGACGATAAGGTATACTTAAACGGCTCCGAAACGCCCCTGGAGGAGCCCTATCTGGCGGAGGAAATGAACCAGGGAGAGACTATGCATTTTGAGGTTCCCGAGGACTGCTATTTCATGATGGGAGACAACCGGAATTTTTCCGCCGACGCCAGATACTGGAAAAACCCCTATATTTCCAAAGACAAGCTGGTGGCCAAGGTTTTATTTGAATACTTCCCCACCCCAAAGATCATACATTAAGCCGACATATACAGGAGACAGAAGCGATTATGAAAAAAGTAGTAAAATTCGGCGGCAGCTCGTTAGCCAGCGCCAGACAGTTTAAAAAAGTAAAAGCGATCATCGATGCAGACAAGACCAGAAGCTACGTGGTCCCCTCCGCCCCGGGAAAGCGGGACGGAAAGGACACCAAGGTCACAGACCTTCTCTACCAGTGCTATGAGGCCTGTGCCGCGGGACAAAGCTATAAGCGGATCCTGGACCAGATCAAAAAACGGTTCGACGACATCATCAACGGCCTGGATCTGGAGCTCAATCTGGACTTTGAATTTAACACCATCGAAGAAAATTTTAAAAACAAAGCAGGAATGGCCTACGCCGCATCCCGGGGAGAATATTTAAACGGCATCATCATGTCCCATTATCTGGGCTTTCCCTTTGTGGACGCCGCAGACGTGGTCTTTTTTGATGAAAACGGCGTGTTCCTGCCGGAAAAGACCAACGATGAGCTGGAGGTCCGTCTGGCTGTCATGAAGCAGGCCGTGATCCCGGGCTTTTACGGTTCAAAGCCCGACGGCTCCATTGCCACCTTTTCCAGAGGCGGCTCCGATGTGACCGGCTCCCTGGTGGCCCGCGCCCTCCACGCCGACCTTTATGAAAACTGGACCGACGTTTCCGGCTTCCTGGTGGCCGATCCCAGGATCGTGGAGGATCCCGCCCCCATTGAGACCATCACCTACCGGGAGCTCCGGGAGCTGTCCTACATGGGCGCCAACGTGCTCCATGAGGACGCGATCTTCCCTGTCCGCAAGGAGGGGATCCCCATTAATATTAAAAACACCAACCGCCCCTCGGATCCAGGGACCATGATCGTAGAGAGCACCAGCAAAAAGCCCTCCTACACCATCACCGGCGTGGCCGGAAAGAAGGGCTTCTGCTCCATCGTCATCGATAAGGCTATGATGAACGCAGAGATCGGATTCGGGAGAAAGGTTTTGGAGGTTCTTGAAAAGAACAATATCTCCTTTGAGCACCTGCCCTCTGGCATCGATACCATGACCGTATACGTCCATCAGAGCGAATTCCAGGAACGGGAGCAGGCCATTATCTCCGGCATCCACCGGGCCGTCCATCCGGACTCCATCGACCTGGAATCGGATCTGGCACTGATCGCCGTGGTAGGACGGGGCATGCGTGCCAATCTGGGTGTGGCCGCCAGGATCTTCGCCGCCCTCTCCCACGCCCGCATCAACGTGAAGATGATCGACCAGGGCTCCCGGGAAATGAACGTGATCATCGGGATCCGGGACGAGGATTTTGAAAACGCCATCCGGGCCATTTACGACGTTTTTGTAAAAACTGCTTTGTAGTCCAGATATTTTTGTGCATAATAACGGAAATGTTTTTGGAAAAGCTCTTGAAAAAGCCATCTGGCTGTGCTATACTCGGTGTCAACATGATAAATTCATCTGACGAGAACAAGTAGTCGTCCGTGGATCTTTCAGAGAGACAGTGGCTGGTGGGAACTGTCATTGAAGCGGAACGGTGAAATCATCTCTGAGAAGCAATCTGAACCAAGTAGGTGCGCCGGGGTTAAGCCACGTTATAGGTGATACGCATTGTCTGATGCGGTATAAGAGTCAAGCTGTGCTTGAGAATTAAGGTGGTACCACGATTTTAAAGTCGTCCTTTATGAGGACGGCTTTTTTTGTTTCATGGAAGCGCGCGCCATGGGCAGAAATGAGTATCCAGGAGGGAATGTAAAATGAAACTAGGTAAGAAACAAATGGTCCTGATGAGCTTTATGCTGTTTTCACTGTTTTTCGGAGCCGGAAACCTGATCTTTCCGCCGTTCCTTGGACAGAGCGCCGGAGAAAAAATGCCCTTTGCCATCGCGGCCTTCCTGATCACGGCGGTGGTCCTTCCGGTCCTCGGAGTCATCGTTGTGGCCAAATTTGACGGTCTGGACAAGCTGGCCCGGAAGGTGGACGCCCGCTTTGCCGTAGTATTCACGATCCTGATCTACCTTTCCATCGGGCCTGGACTTGGAATCCCCCGCGCCGCTTCGGTGCCCTTCGAGATGGCCGTTGCTCCGTATCTTCCGGAGGGAGCGCCTCTCCCTGTATTTATGCTGCTGTACTCCCTGGTCTTTTTCCTGACCGCCGGATGGCTGGCTCTGACCCCCAGCAAGCTGATGGAACGGATCGGAAAATTCCTGACCCCCAGCCTGCTGCTCCTGCTGCTCTTCCTGTTCATCCAGTTTGTGCTCCGCGGAGATGCCGGAGTGGCCGCCGCCCAGGCAGATTACCAGGCCAATCCCATGGTCAAGGGCTTTCTGGAGGGCTATCAGACCATGGATACCATCGCGGCCCTGAACTTCGGCCTCGTGATCGCCACTACCCTGCGCTCTCTGGGCGTTGAGAGAAAGAAGGATCTGATCCACTATACCACCCGCGCCGGTCTGGCGGCCGGAGCCATCCTTTCCGCCGTCTACCTGATGTTATCCTACATGGGAATGAAGAGCTCCGCTGTCTACGCCATCCCGGAAAACGGGGCTGTGGTGCTCCGCCTCATCGTAAAGCAGCTGTTTGGAAATGTGGGCGCCGTGCTTCTGGCAGCCATCTTCACTCTGGCCTGCCTGACCACCTGCGTAGGTCTTATCACCTCCATCTCCCAGTTTTTCTCCGGTCTCACAGACCGGCTGAAATACAGACAGTGGGTGTATCTGATCGCCGGTTTCTCCTTTGTGGTCTGCAACCAGGGCTTAAACACGATCCTGGGGATCTCTGTGCCGGTATTAAACGCCATCTATCCCGTATCCATCGTCCTCATCATCCTGGGACTCCTGGATGATAAGCTGGGAAAGAATCCGTATATGTACCCGGCCACCATTACCGTGACCGCTATCGTAAGCTGTGTTTACTGCATGGATTATAATATGCACATGCCCCTGGGCTTCCTCTCCAGCCTCTGCCATACCTTCCCGCTCTATTCCCTGGGACTGGGCTGGGCCGGCGCAGCAGCCGCCGCGGCGCTGGTGAGCCATCTGGCATACCGTCTCCGCAGCCGCCACATCTCCCAGAACGAAACGGAGGCAGCAGTGTAGGGATCACTGCTGCCTTTCTTTTGTCTCTTTATACCGGACCCGCTTTATCGTCCCCCAGTTTGACTTATTCTTTCTATAACTGAGCAGCGCATTCAGACGGATAAAATCAAATACAAACCGGAAAAATACGTTTTCGATCAGGCACATAATACAGGCACGAAATACATCCTGGCGGCTGATCCGGATATTCTGTGTATAAATCCGCTGGAAAAATGCCGTAATCGTCAGGATCGTGCTGTAAATGGCAAACAGCAGATAGAACTGGATCATAAATTTAGCGTTCAGCAATCCAGTCAGTGTTGCCGCTATCGTTGCAGCCAGTCCGGCTGCCTCTATCACCGGAGAATACAGCTCATATAACATATAATAAAGATAAGAGACCGTACCTACCATTCCAAACCGCGGCCGCATAAACATAAAATGGTATCGGTTTATGCACTGGAAAAGGCCAATATGCCAGCGGCGGCGCTGTTTAAAAAGATCCCTCAATGTGGTAGGGGCCTGGCTCCAGCAAACTGCGTTGGGTTCATACCGGATGGAATACCGCTGCATATTATTCCTGCAATATGAGTGAAGCTTCGCCACCAGCTCTATATCCTCTCCCAATACATCTGTGGCATAGCCTCCGGCAGCAATGACCACACTCTTTTTAAAAAGTCCAAAGGCTCCGGAAATGATCAGATTTCCATTAAAGCTGTCCAAAAGGATCCTTGATGCCAAAAAGGAACGGTCATATTCCATAACCTGCATACTGGCAAGGAAATTCCAGGGCAGATGATAGCTGAGCTCCCGCTTCATCCGGCCTCCCTCCCTCTTCTGGAAGGAAATACACTGGGCCACCCGGATCAGGCCTCCCACAGCCACCACATCGTCATCCTCCATGACCGGCTGGACAATACGCTCCAGAGAATCCCACTGGAGCATGGAATCGGCGTCAATGCAGAGGAAATATGGATACTGGGATGCATTAATTCCTGCATTCAGGGCATCCCCCTTCCCTCCGTTCTGCTTTTTCAGCAGAGTCAGACGCACACGGCTATCCGGCGCCTCATAGACCTCTTCAATGTTCTGACAAGGAAGGCTTTTTCGTATGGGCCGGTTCACCTTCTTCATATTAAAATGCCTGATGAGCGCAGGGCTGGTCTGATCGCTGGAACCGTCGTCGATCACGATAATCTCATACAACCGGTAATCGAGATCCATCAGTGATTCCACATTGTCCAGAATGGTAACCTCCTCATTATGAGCCGGTACTAATATAGATACGGGAAAATAAAATTCATGCTTCAGTTCATTTTTAATCGCCCGCATCCGGTCCGCCCGGTAAAGCCGCCATGCTCCCATAGCCACAGACAGGAACAGATACGATGCATAGCCAAGCAAATACAGAAGAAAGAAGCCTTCAACCAACCGAAGGATCTGATAAATCCCCTCGTTCATACCGCTGCCACCGCCTTTCCTTCTTTTATCTTCTCTGATGTCTCCGGGCCTTCTCCCAGAATATACTCCACCATTTCTGCCGCATAACGATCTCCGGCCGCACTCTCCCTTGCCTCTTCCCAGGTTACTCCCAGCGTTTTCAAGGATCTGGCCGCATTCTGCCGTACATACCAGTTTGGACTATGCAGCGCCATTTTCAGTGCCTCCCGGCTTTCACCATCTCCGTAGGCAGCAAGAGCTGCCGCAGCTGCAATGGCAAACCCCCGTTTTTCCTCGTTCTCCCCCTTTAAGAGCGTAAGAAGGAGAGGCCTGGCCTCCGGCACCGGGTGCCGGCGAAAATAACGGATCATTGTAAAGCACGCCTCTGTCGGGAACCTGCCTCCCTCCAGGGCCTGTAAGATATCTCCGGCAAAATGGTCCCCCGGAAGGCTGTCCATGAAACGGAGGATCCCCACCTGGAAGCATTCCGGCAGACTGCTGCAAATTTCCCACAGCCGCACAGACAGCCGTTCCTTGTCTCCCTGGAACCTGGCCAGTCCATCGGCTAAGAGTCTGGGGTCATGGTACCATCCATGCTGGCTCATCAGAATAAACGCATGCTCCACCGCCTGGGAATTTCCCAGCGCATAAAGGGCGTTCAGCACGTTTTCTCTGCTGAAGACTGTTGAATGGTCCAGATATCCAAGAAGCTGCTCCATAAGTGCGTATCGCTTCTCTCCCATCTTTGGATGGAATGCAGCGATCACATAGGCAAAAAAAGCCTGTTCCATGGCGGCTTTCCCCTTGTATTCCTCTGCAATTTTTAAGATCGCTGCATGATTTTCCCGGAAAAAAGTCTCCGCACCGTTTTCCTCTGTCCGGTTCCAGTTCTCCATTGCCTCATAAAAGGCCATCAGTTCCTGGATCTTCCGCAGCTTCCGCACCATCCTTTTCTTCCGCCATTCAGACGTTCCATGTCCAAAGTTTTCCAGATACCGCTCCCAGCGCCGGACCCCTCTCTGGTGCTGTCTCCGGATACTTCCAGCGCGAAAAATATACAGCAGATTGAACACCAGCAGAACCACGCAGATAAAAATATAAAAATAAATGACAGTCCTGACCTGAAGTCTCATCTCAATCTGTCCCCCTCCAATAATCCTGCATGATATAATAGCTGTCCTTCAGACGTTCCCTGTATTCCAGATTCATCCATCCCCGGAGCCGGAAAGACGCCATGGGTACCGGCGCGTCTCCTTCCTCCCCGGCTGCGCCGATCCCAATTTCACGCACCGTTTTAAACTCCACGCCATAATGGGTATAATAATCTCTGTGGACCTTCATAGAGGCTGGACTCCCCACGTTTAAAAGCAGCCAGGGAAGCCGTATTTCCACACAGTCCTGGCCAAAGCAGAAATCTGCCAGGGAATCATAGTCCTCTGACCCGCGGTTCTCACTTCCATGAGTCAGTTTTCCCGTCTCCCATACGCCTAAACGCTGGATATATCTGGTGTCCGGAGACAGAATTTCTACCAGAACGGGATTTTTCACGACCATATTTACCGGTACAAAACTGCCGTTTTTCTCCGGAAAATGAATAAATGGATCAACCCTGTCCGTCTCATATAAGAATCGTTCCCGCATAGAGTCCCAGCGTTCCTGGACAAGCAGACGGCTGTTGGAAACACCATCCAGACAAAGGAGCAGGTCCGCCTGCCGCTGGAAGGAAAGAGCAGGGTCCTCGCAGACGGTACTGCCCATTTCAGGGGAAACATCCAAGGGGATATACACCGTTTCCTCCTGGTTTACACCTTCCAAAAGAAGGTAGAGCCCCTCTGCATCATACCGCACTGACAATTTCCGGCCTTTCTGTTCCATAAGAACATCCTCTTCCTCCCATTCAGAAGGATCTCCATCCAGGGTGCAGACCTCCTCTGTTCCCGGCTCAAACGCCATCAATCCAAAGTTCTGCCCCTCTGTCTGCAGATCGTGCCATAGATAATGCTCTGACGGTACAGCGGCAAAAGCTGTATTCCAGCTGGTCCTCTCCCATTCGTCCTGCCAGGTGGAAATAAAGCCTCCGGCCCATCCATCCGATTCCAGAGTCCTGCAGATTTCTGCCAGCTGCCTTCCCTGCTCCTGTTCCGACCGTGGCGTCTGCCCCATTACAGCCGCGCCGCGCGCGCTGGATACGCCGTATCCTGCCGCCACCACCGGCATTGTATGATACTCAGACAAAAGCTCCAGATATCCTCCGTAGGGCTCATTCTCTTTCAGGCTGGAAAGATACGGGGACAGAGCCTGCTCCTGCCCGGAAGAAAGGCGGTCCGCAAAGCTGTCGCAGAAATCGTACAGCCGGTACGCAGCGAAGCATCCTGCCCCCATGGCCTTTGTAGGAAGAATATGCTCCGGATCTGTCTGAGCGTGCTTTCCCAGCTGCCTGGCGTAAACCTCCTCATATTCAAGGAAATCGCAGGCCGGATCACACAGGAAGCCCACCGGCCGCTGAACTCCATATTTTTCCGTTTCATACGCGGCGATCCCATCCATAATCCGCGCCATGGCCGCCTCAAAGGGCGCAGCCCCTGGTACGGTCTGGAAATAAGCTCCCTCATAGACCCCGGAACGGATCGTATTGTTATCTGTGTAGGAAATTGTATCTGGATACCATACTGTCCCCACCAGAAAACCAGCCACCCAGGGAGAAAGGTCCTTCCGGTAAATTCCGCCGCTGCGGATTCCAAAAGCAGGGAGGTCCTTCTGCCCGTGAATAATGTCCACCAGAGTCTTCCCGTCCTCCAGAAAAACATCCAGAAAGTTTTTATCATAAGCATCCCCGGATCCGTCCCCCACCGAATCCTCCACGCTGGTTCCCTGGAGCAGGTAAAGGGGACTGTCATGGGTCGTATTATAATCATAGAGCGCATTATAAAAGTCATCATCCATAATATTGACTGCCCGGACTGCATTGGCCCCCATTTCTCCAATCGCCTTAAACCAGCGGAGGTAATCCTCCTTTGAGGCATCATAGGCTGTGGAATAATGCCCCGGCTGACTGGAGGATACATCCACGCCTCTCAGTATCACATTGCTATACTCCTGCCCATCCCACCGCTGCAGACTTTTTCCTTCTGCCCGAAACCAGATTTCCGGTGCGTCCTTCTGACTGGACGGCAGATAGAGCCCCTGGTAATAAATGGCCCAGTAAGCTCCCAGTCCCAGAGCCAGAAGAAGCACAGCGGCTGCTACAAATCGTTTCATTCCCGTTTCCTCCTAACCCTGTGTCTGACTGGAAAATCTGGACGGATGGCAGTACTGGCACAAGGAGTCGATATGCTCATCCAGCCATCGTCCTCTGTTTACCATATATTCTACCATATGCTCCACCGCTTCCTCATGACTGGATGGGTTCAGGCTCCGCAAAGTATCCGTACTGTCCTTACCAGGTCTGCGCCGCTCTCTGGAGCCCAGCTTTTCCGGATCAAAGGAATAGCCCCAGACTTCAAAATTCCGGTCTATGGCACCCCCCAGCCACTCCTCGATCTCCTCCTCATAAGCCACAAGACGTTCCTCCGAGAGAATTCCCTGGCGAAGGAACCTGTACCTGGAAATGACTCGTTCCACAAATTCCTCATCCTGCATCAGCATCGCGTACCATCCCCTCTGGCTCAGCAGAAACTCATTCTCCTCCAGAGGCTGGTAAAAATTATCCAGCGCGTTATTAAAATCCCATACCGGCCCAATTGCCAGCTTTCCCCGGACATCCCGGTAAAAATAGGTAGACGCACTAAATGCATCGTTAATAGACAAAAATTCCATCAGAATATAATAGTTGACCAGGGAATCTGCATCCAGAATTTCTTTCCATGCATTGGACTCCTCTGTCATCCTGGAAGAATAAAGGATCCTCTCCGCCTCATTATAATCTGCCTGCACATATTCCTTCACCTGCCTGGTCTGGTAAGAAGCCCCCGGATACAAAAGCTCCAGCTTCCGTCCCAGCTCCATCCGATAGGAATAGCTTGAAAAGCTGTTCAGTACCTTCTGCGGATCTGTCGTTGGTTCAATCCGGAGCAGATAGCTGAAAGCTGGATCCCCCGGCGTATATTTGCTTAAGGCAAGGCGGTTTTCGTCCACATCTATGGTTTCCATCAGAAGATAGACACCCTGGTAATTTCCATCCAGTATCAATTCGCAGAAACGGGTGTCTGGCACCCAGGTCCCCATCACCTCTGCCGCCAGATTCATACACATATAATTCCGCAGAAGCGTCTTGTCAAGGAAGGGACCATGAAGAGCCCACTCCTTCCCGCTTTTCATACCCAGGAGTGCCATACGGCGATCCACCTCCGGGTGTCCCTCCTCTACCGTCTTCAATAAAAAGCTTCCCTTTGCGAACCACCTGGAGCTGTTTCCTCTATAACGGAACAGGGCAGTTCCCTGGTCTGTGGCCGCATCCCCGGCATGATGCCAGACACCTTCCTCGGACACAGAGGAAAATTGAACGAGGATTTCTTCCTCTCCCCGGTCTCCCGTATAAAACCCAGCCGTCTTTCCTGTTTCGTCTGCATAAGGGCGGCCAGGGATCGTCTGTCCCCCCGTTTCAATACGTATGATCGGAAGATGCGTACAAAGCCCCTCACCGTCACATACGGTACAGGGGGCCAGCTCCTGCTCCGAGGGCTGTTCCCGGTGCTGCTGGTATCGTAAAACCCCGGTCTGATTTTCCAGATTCTGTAAAAAAACCGATAACAGCAGGGCTCCCGCAGCCATCCCTGCCATTACTGCGATCCCACGGCTCATGGCTGTCACCCGCTGATCTCATCGCTCTGTGTCACAGTATTCACATATTCTGTACCGCCCAGAGCATACAGAGCATCGGCAATATCCTGATCCTCCTGATAATTCAGCTGCCATACCTTTCTCGGCATTTCATAGATCAGCTCTACGTGATCTGCGGTGGTATTCCGCACCCGCAGAAGAGCCCGCTTATTAAAATAGGAAAATACAATCCCCTCCATATCTGCGCTCTGGGCCCTTCCTCCCCGGATGATCAGAAGGATGCGGTTTTCATTGCGTACCCGTCCAAGAAGCATCAGTACCACAAATACCATTGCTGTTCCCACGCCAGCTACCAGATAATCCCCTACACCGCAGCAGATTCCCACAATAATGGTCCAGAAAATATACGCCGTATCCCTGGAATCCTTAATCGCAGTACGGAAGCGCACAATGGACAGCGCACCTACCATACCCAGAGACAACGCGATATTATTTCCGATTACAGTCATGACCGTAGCCGTAAGGATCGTAAGGGTAATCAGTGATACATTGAACTTTTTACTGTAAGCGGTTCCTGTATGGGTATACCAGTACGATATGTAAATGGCGCCGCTCAGCACTGCTGCCGCCACTATATGCAGTACAATCTCCTGTGTCGTAAGAGTCCCGCTTTCCATAAGCATTTGGGCAAGATATTTTTTCATGCTCACTTCTCCTTTGTTAAAAATTAAAATGCTTTCCTATGTTCCTGCTTAAGCAGTACTTACTGACTGATATTTCACTGGCAGCGCAGCTGCTCAGCATGTCCTTGATGTAGCTCAGCAGAAATCCGTTATATTTCACTTCCAAAACCACCAGAGACTGATCCTGGAGTGGATACTGGATGAGATTTCTGTCAAAAATATTAAAGCTGCTTTCCGTTCCCACGATATGGTGGTCAAAGGTCACCCGTATCTTATTTTCTCTGGCAATAAATGCTCTCCTGCGATATTCCACAACGCTGCATGGGCGGTAAGCATACATGTTCATAATAGCATAGCATTCTCTGGCCAGCGGTTCCTGGCAGGAAAGCAGCACGCCATAACGGCCTTCTGTCAAGCATACAGCCATCTCCCTGGAAAGCAGAAGGGAACGCTTTTTTTGCATAGAACCCTCCTTCTGCTTGACCTCCAGCAGGGCAAAGCTGCTGTCTGGTCCATAACAGCGGAGCCGGATCTTACGCCGCAGCTCCACTCCGTCTACCTTCTCCTGATAATCCCGGTCCTCTATGGAATCAAAATACAGTGACCGGATGAGGTATCCATCCTCCTGGTTATGCTGATCCTCCATCATAAATTTTTCTAAATTGCCGCTATGGCCATAGTACTCAGGCAGGCCTATCAAAAATTTTTTTTCCTGCCGCAGGACTTCATTCAATATGCAGTACCTCCTTCAGAGACCGGTAGTCGTGATATGCAATGGAAAGATTCCCGCCTGGATAGGCAGCCTTCACACCGGCATAATTTTTCCTCAAAGCAGCAAGGCCCGAATTGTGATAGGTGTTGATCTCCTCTACGCTGCTGCCATCTGCCTTTTTCAGCTCATAGATATTGATGAGCTCCTTTCCGTATTTACAGGACAGTTCCACCTCCGTGGCAATATTCCCGATTTCTGCACCCCGGTAGTAATTCATCACCGCTACCCGGTCGCAGCCGTCCCGGATCAGCTCCTCCAAGCCCTCGCTCTGTCCCTTTTTGTCATAAAACCAGGGGATGCATACGATCACCTCCAGCCCATGACTCCGGGCAAGGGCGCAGGCTTTTTTCATTCCGGATACAAAGTTCCTCATAACCCGGTCCGGATCCTCATCCCACTGGTTCAGGGTATAAGGCTCTACGTCAAAAACAATCCCCTCCAGGCGCGGAATCCGTTCCCATTCCTCCCCATCCGGTCGGTGCCGCTCCAAAAATTTTCTCTGGATCCGGCGGTTATAGGAAGCCGTCTCCTCCACCGCCTCACAAAGCTCCACGCCTTCTGGATCAAGCCCCCAGGAAGGATGCCCGGTCAGGTGGTAAACAGAGATCCCTGCCTCCATAGCCGCCTCCGCAAACCGGGACATCTGCTCCTGCCTGCTGTTCTCACTGGAGAAATTCTGGTACAGAACATTCATTCCTTGCTCCTGCATAATAGAAAACAGCTCCCCATCCGTCCGGTTCACTATCTCCGCATTCCAGGAAAACAGACCGGCATTCCCCGTCCATGTCCCTGGATGTCCGGACTCCTCCGATGCGCAGGCCGCTGCTGGGCCGAAAACAAGCGCCCATAAAAAAAGGGCCAGACTGACCCGCCATCCCCTCCATTTTCCTAAATACGGACTGCTTCTGATATAGAGCCGACGAAATAAGGTATTCATTTTCCTCTCAACCATTGATTCAGTCTGATCCTTTCATGGATTTTTGTCTGACAGGGCAGCCTAGTCCAGCCCAAGAGCTGAAATCCGCCTATATCCCTATGCTATTATATTCATTTTATAAAAGATATCAAGTGCCAGAGTATAACCTGTGATAAATTTATAAACCATTTATGGAGGCAGACTTCATGATAGACTATTCGCCTTTCTGGGAGACCCTGGAGCATTCCCGGGAAAACTGGTATACGCTCACCAGACATCATCCTCTTTCTCACAGTACTCTTCCCCGCTTCTCTCCGACCACAGCGTAATCTGCCATTAAAATGGCTGCTCCCAATCCTCTGTCCTCTGTCAGCACAAAACCCATGTCGTTCTGCAGCGTCACATAAAGCTCTGTGCCTCTTTCTTTGATCTCCAGCCTGGAGCCGGTTCGTTCCGCATAGTCTTTCTTGAAAAATCCCAGTGTATCCCTAAGCCATGTCTTCCGTCGGGAAGCCTTTTCTCTCAGATCCTCCTCTTTTATTCAGGAAAGGAACTCACACACCTTTTCCATCTGCTGTCCATTCAAAGAATCAAAAATTCCTCCGGCATCCTCTGCTACTTTCCCAGGCCTGTAATCATAGATCATCATTTCCTCACTCCTTCTGTTTTTCTCCGGTACCAGGTCCTCTGCCGCAGTACATGCCTGATATACCGCATCCTTCCAGAAGGCCGCTACCCCCTCTTAAGAATTCCCGACTTCTCCAGATACCCGGCCACAGCCAAATGTACCGCGCTGCAGGCGGCGGCCATGAGGAACACATACTGGGGCCCCCATACCTTCCAGATCAGTCCGAACGCACCGGAGACCGTCACCGCCAGTACGTGATCCACGCTCAGGCCCAGGGACAGATTTCCCATCACGTCCTCCGGCCGCAGGCTCAGCTGCTTCATCAGCACCGTATGGACCGTATTGAAATGATCCGTCAGCATCACCAGGATATAGGCCAGGAAAACCAGGGCTGGTCCCAGCGGCCCATTCCCGAACCGGCCGGAAGCGGCTCCCCAGGCTGCGAAGGCGGCAAAAAGAAAGGCTCCGGCAAAATATCCGCCCTCTGCGGCCAGGGCCTTGGAAACGCCCTGACGGTCCAGCATCCGGCCAATGACCGGAGAAAAGCGGCTGCCGATCAGGTGGGCAGCCATGCCTAAAAGCGCCAGTGTATCGGCCCCCATGGCCAAAAGCTCCACGATCAGCCAGGGTGCAAATACGATCCGCATCCGCTTCTGGCATCCATAAACGGCAGTAATAAGATAATAGGGCATATAGCGTTTCCGGATATGCAGGGTATCCCGGCGGCCAGTATTCTTTGCCCTGGGCACATTGAGCTCTGGGGCAGTCTTCCTGAGACGCACTGCGAAAAAGAGGCCTGCGGCGGTAAAAAACAGGCCTGCGGCAAAGGATGGGATCACACCGTTTCCAAACCAGAAGATCCCCGTGCGGTATCCGATAAAAACTGCGGCTGACGCAGCCATGGACGCCAGGGTCATCTTTCCCTTAAGCTGTCCTAAAAAGGTCCCCGTTTTTCCCTCTCCCGACAGATCCATGGCAATGCTGTCCCGCAGGGGCATCATCATATGTTCTCCAAGAGAAAAGGAAAACAGAAAAATCTGCATAATAAAATACGACGGAGACAAAAGCCCCAGAACTGCCAGGCCCAGGGTACAAAAGCCATAAGCCATGACCATCAGAGACAGATTTCCGATCCCCGAAAGGGCCGTCAGGATCACTACGCAGAGGATCCCCGGCGTTTCCCTTGGAATCTCTAAAAGCCCCCGCTGGACCGAGTCGATGCCGAATACCTCTTTAAAATAATTGGAAAACACCCCGCTGCTTAATCCCGTTGCCAGTGACAGGCAGAGTATGGCGTACATAAAGAGTTTTTTTGTGTCGTGTTTTGTGTCACAGTGTGTGTCCATGATCGTTCCCCCTGGCTGTTTTTTCTTTGAAGGCGTCCTTCGTGATCCTCCACGATTGCCCAAAGCGGCTTCCCGCCCCATGTTCTGACTTCATTTTACCAGTTTCTGGATCTCACAGCAAGTATTCCAGCCGGATTATAGACGGAAGATTGAAACTTGAAACAGGCCCGGGCGGAACACTTTTATGTTCCGCCCGGGCCTGTTTCATCATAAGACTTTTTCTATTCCGCCATTACCTTCACCGTCTCATACAGCAGACTCACGCCGTAGCCGGTGGCGCCCTTGATGGAATAATCGTTCCCCTTGGGCTCCCAGTTGACCGGAGCGCAGTCCACATGGATCCAGGAATGATCCTCCACGAATTCCTGGAGGAACAGGCCGGCTACAATGGCGCCGCCGCCCATGGTGCTTCCCTGGGCACTGTTCTGGATATCTGCCACCTCTGACTCGATCACGGTGTGAAGCTCCTGATCCAGAGGAAGCCGCCAGATCTTCTCGCAGGCTCTTCTGGAAGCCTCCTCCATCTCCGCATAAAGCTCCTCGTCATTGGAAAAAACAGCGGCGGTCTTTACTCCCAGCGCTCCCTGGGCTGCCCCCGTCAAAGTAGCGATATCAATGATGGAACCCGCATTTTCCTTCCGGATCGCATAGGTCAGGGCATCTGCCAGGGTCAGACGGCCCTCAGCATCGGAATTTAACATTTCGATCTTCTTTCCATTCATGGAGAATAAGATATCGCCGGGGACATAGGCGTTGCCGGAGATCATATTTTTACATGCCGCGATCACCGCAGTCACATTGACCGGAAGCTTCTCCAGAGCGATCGCACGGATGGCTCCGATCACTGCGGCAGCTCCTCCCATATCCTCATGCATGGTTTCCATCCGGGATTTCAGGCTGTATCCGCCAGAATCGAACATGATCCCCTTTCCGACCAGTGCCACCGGCGCTTCCCCTTCCTGACCGCCCTTGTAGCGGAGAACGATGAGCCGCGGCTCTGCCGCGGAGCCTCTTCCCACGGCCAGGAAAGCCCCCATCTTCAATTCCTCTGCCTGTTTTTTATCATAGATCTGGACCTCAATGCCCAGTTCCCGGGCCAGAGCCTCGCATTCCCGGGCTAACTGCTCCGGGTTCATGTACATGGACGGATGGTTGACCAGATCCCTGGCAAGCAGCGTGCTTTCCGCCACATGGGCAGCCTCCTCCGCGAGCCTTTCCATCCCAGCGGCAGAGGTCACTACCGCCGCCTCCTCCATGCCGTTGACCACAGGAACTGACCGGTAGAAATTAAACTGGTAGGCGATCAAGTGGGGAAGCTCCAAAATTTTTTTTGCCATCTCCGGGTCGTTGGTGATCTCCGCTGCGTTGTCCAGAAAGATCTCCGTCACAGCCGCAGAGGCTTCCTTACAGCTCTTCAATGCCTTTGCCATGGCCAGGAATACCTCCCGGCTGGAGGCGCTTCCGTCCCCCAAGGACACCAGGACCACTTTTTTAAAGGAACCATCCACAAAAAGGTTCATATCATAGACCGAACCGCAGGATGCCTCCAGCCTGCCCTCCGAAAGAGCAGCCTTCACCGGAGCGGAAATTTCCTCCGGCAGAGCTGCCGTCAGGACCCGTTCCTCGGAAAATGGGATCACAGCCGCATCGAAGGATGGAGCCGCTTCCCTGTAAATTTTTACTTTCATATGCTTTCTCCTGTTTCCCTTATTCTTCGATCAAATATGCGCTTACGATCTGGCCATAAAAGGCGTAGTGGTAATTCTCCAGGGAGCCTCCAAATGGGGTCGGCTTCTCGCTGGGATAGTGCTCCTTAAGGATCTCCTCAGGCATGGTATCGGTGTCCTGTTTTTCCACACAGACCACCCGGCACTCCAATGTCAGCGGCAGCTCCTTGATGGCCGGAACAGAGATCACCTCCGGCTCCACCAGCGTAAGTCCCAGCTCCTTGGCCTTATCCGTATCCCGGCCGGACTTAGAGCCGCACACCCCAAGGATCTTTTTGTCAAACGCTCCATACGGAACGCTCACCGTAAACTCCGGATTTTTTTTCAGCTGCTCCTTTGTGAAGCGGCTCTTTCTTATATAAGCCGTAAATACAGGAAGGGACCAGTCGATTCCCAGAGTTCCCCATCCCAGGGTCATGGAATCCACCTTTCCATCTGCCTTTGTGGTGATAAGGACTCCCTTATCTAAAGCCTTCATAATGTCCCCAGCATAGTCGAACACATTGATCTTTCTCTTCAAAACCATACCTCTCTTTCTTCTGGCCGTTCCCTGCGGGCCGGCACATCCGCGTATCCGGTCCCGGCAGAGAATGCAGCATTTCATTATTTCTTCGGCCGCCCTGGGATACGGCGTCCGGAGCCTTAATCGTTATCCGGAAGAAGCTTGATCCGTACAGAAATCATCTTCACCAGCTGTCCCTCTTCCAGTTCTATGTCCTCCACATGGGTAGAAAATGGAAGATCGCTGTCAAATTCATCCATTTCCACGGTGATCCAGTTGCAGGCCGCGTCTCTGGCGTTCTCAATGGCGTCCTCCAGATCCGGTCCGTCTGCCTCGCAGCACTCCAGATCCGGGAAAAATGCGTGGTAGCCCTTTCCGTCTTTATGGGGGGTAAATACCGCCGGGTAAGTAAATGTCATAGTTTTTACTCCTTATTCCTGTAATATGGCACATCGCCTGTCGCCAGGAACAGACGGCAGACGATGGCTGCATCTGTACTTATTATAATGAACAGAACCCGTTATGTCAAACCTTCTGACAGACAACAAAACGGATCTATTTTTATACCATGGAACATCCTTCCTATGACATAAAAAAGACCGGATATCCCGCCGCAGCCGTATGAGATATCAGGCCTTTCTAAAGCTAAATGATGCTTTCCGGTATGCTCTCCGCCCAGGCAAAGACCGGTTCCTTCTCCTTCCACGCTTGTATGGCTCCGTCCAGCCTTCCCAGCATCCTTTCCTTCTCCTCCGGGAGCGTTCCCCGTACACGGAAGGCGATACAGTCGTGGAAGCCGTCGTAGACCGTCCGCTGGCCCTTCCATTCCATGCGCTGCAAAAGCCGCTGCTCCTCCTCCAGGTTCTCCAGCTCGCTGGCAGGCAGGAACCTTCCGGCCTTTGCATCCTCATACAACGGCGTCCCGGCCATGAGAAACAGGGAGAAGTTGATGATCCGCTCCGGCCTGGTCCGGTTAAAAAACTCCGCCGTGGCCTCTGCATTTTCCAGCCCTCTCCCTTTTCCGGCAATGCCGGTCATGATGTGGGCGTCATAAATAAGCCCCGCCCCATGGAGCCGCTGGATCTGCTCATAGGCCTGTTCCAGGGTGTGGTCCTTTTCCATGGTCCCCAGAACGTCGTCCAGTCCGCTTTCAATACCCAGATACAGATGACTCACTCCCGCCGCAGCCAGAGCCCTCAGCTCTTCATCGCTTTTCAGCCGGATATTGGTCACTGTGGCGTCCATGTTGATGGAACGGCAGGAAGGAAAAGAGCGCCGGATCTTCCCGGCAATTTCCAGCAGATGGCCTGTCTCCAGGCCAAACGCGTTCCCATCCCCTAAAAATACGGTTTCCGGGTCGCCTCCCAGGGCCTGTACCCGGAGGATCTCCTCCTCCACCTGCTCCATGGGAAGCTGCCGGTACTTCAGATGCTTAAACAGGTTACAAAACCGGCAGCGGTTATAGGAGCACCCCACAGCCACTGGCAGCATAAATGAGGACCGTTCCATGGGCCCCCGGCAGATCTGTCCCTCATAGATCATACTCCGGCTCCCTCCTTTCTTACAGCACCATCAGAAGCGTTCCCGCACCGATCAGGACACAGCCCAGAACGGTCTTCGGCGTAACGCTCTCATGAAGAAACACAAACGCCAGGATCAGTGTGATCACAACGCTCATTTTATCAATGGGCACCACCTTGGACGCATCCCCCATCTGGAGGGCTTTGTAGTAGCAGAGCCAGGAGGCTCCGGTGGCCAGGCCCGACAGGATCAGAAAGATCCAGCTCTTTTTCCCAATGCTGGAGATCCCCGACTGTCCGCCTGTGAGAAATACCATCCCCCAGGCCATGATGAGCACCACGACCGTCCGCACCGCCGTCGCCAGGTTGGAATTCACTCCCTCGATCCCCACCTTGGCCAGAATGGAGGTCAGCGCCGCAAATATTGAAGAAAGCACTGCAAACAGCATCCACATAATGATCCGCCCCGATTCCCTGGATTTCCCAGAACTTTCTTTATATTATATTCCTTTTTTTATCCTTGTCAATTATAACAGCTCCGCCGTCCAGCTTCCTCCTCCGGCTCATCCCCATGGCCCCCTTCCCTATGTTAACAGCCGAAGAGGCAGGCCCATGACGGACCTGCCTCTCCCATTTTTATTTCCTTAAAAATCCAGATATGCACCCTTCATGGGACTTGCCGCATGCTCGCTGAACAGCCGCAGCACTCCCTTCTGGTATTTCTTCTCCCTGGGCTTCCAGTTCTTTCTCCGCTCCTTTAAGATCTCGTCGATCTCCTCCATGGTCTTTCTCTCTCCATGGATCCCGATGATATTGAGCTTTCTCTCCATCACGTCGATCTCGATCAGATCGCCTTCCTCCACCAAGGCGATGGGGCCGCCGTCCACAGCCTCGGGGCTGCAGTGGCCGATGACCGGGCCGGTGGACGCGCCGGAAAACCGTCCGTCGGTGATGAGGGCGATGCTTCGGCCCAGCTCCTTATCGCTGCTGATGGCCTCTGAGGTGTAAAACATCTCCGGCATGCCGCTGCCCTTGGGGCCCTCGTAGCGGATAAACACCGCGTCGCCCTTCTGGACCTTGTGCTTTAACACGGCATCCAGACACTCCTCCTCGCTGTCAAAGGGTCTTGCATTTAAAACGGCCTTGAACATTTCCTTAGGACAGGCGGTATGCTTGATCACCGCTCCCTCCGGCGCTAAGTTGCCCCGGAGAATGGCGATGCTTCCGTCGGTGCCGATGGCCTTATCGTAGGGGCGGATGATGTCCTCCCTTGTCAGAGCCACGCCGTAGCGGCTGTTGAACTCAGAAAGCCACTTTCCGCATCTTTCGTAAAAGCCGTTCTTCTTCAGCTCCTCCAGGTTCTCGCCCAGGGTCTTTCCTGTAACGGTCATCACATCCAGATGGAGATGCGCCTTGATCTCCTCCATGATGGCCGGAACGCCGCCTGCATAATAGAACACCTCTGCCGGCCATCTTCCTGCCGGACGTACATCCAGAAGGTAGCGGGCTCCCCGGTGGAGACGGTCAAAGGTGTCTCCTGTGATCTCAATGCCAAACTCATGGGCAATGGCCGGGATATGAAGGAGACAGTTGGTGCTTCCGGAAACGGCCGCATGGACCAGGATGGCATTTTCAAAGCTCTCCAGAGTCACGATCTCACTGGGCTTCATTCCCGGAGTCTGAGCCAGCTTCACGGCCTGGCGTCCGGCCTCCCTGGCAAAATCCAGAAGGTCCGGGCTGGTGGCCGGCATCAGGGCGCTTCCCGGCAGGGCCAGGCCCAGGGCCTCGGCCATGATCTGCATGGTGGATGCTGTTCCGATGAAGGAGCAGGCTCCGCAGCTGGGGCAGGCGTTGCATTTGGCCCAGTTTAATTTTTTCTCGTCGATCTCGCCTCTCTGGTATCTGGCACTGTACATGCCAAGCTGCTCCAGGGTCAGCATATCCGGACCGGCGTTCATGGTGCCGCCGGGAACCACGACGGCCGGAACGTCAGCCCTGGCCAGTCCCATGAGGTTGCCCGGAAGTCCCTTGTCGCAGCTGGCCAGATATACGCCGGCGTCAAAGGGCGTGGCATTGGCATGGATCTCGATCATATTGGCGATCATCTCGCGGCTCACCAGGCTGTAATTGATGCCGTCGGTCCCCTGGCTCTCGCCGTCGCAGATATCGGTGCAGAAATACCGGGCTCCATGGCCTCCGGCCTCTTCCACGCCCTTTCTCACCTCTTCCACCAGAATATCCAGATGGCCGCTGCCCGGATGGCTGTCTCCAAAGGTGCTCTCGATCATGACCTGGGGCTTGGAAAGATCCTCAGGCTTCCAGCCCGTACCGATACGTAAGGGATCCAGCTCCGGAGCCAGTTCCCGCATTTCCTGACTTTTTAACTTCATAACTGCCGCTCCTTTTCTAATCTGAAAAAAACTGAAAGCTCCGGGAGCCGCTGCCAAAGGGAACCTCAGAGTCCTTTTTGCAGCAGCCCCGAAACAGGAATCAAATGCTTATGCAAAGAATGAAATGATCAGGGCCACAAGGAAGCCGGTTCCTCCCACCAGAGTCTCCATGATGGTCCAGGTTTTCAGTGTTGTCTTTTCGTCCATACCCACCAGGGATTTTACCAGCCAGAAGCCGGAATCGTTAAAGTGGGAGCAGACGGTGGCTCCGCCAGCGATGGCCGCCGTGGTACATGCCAGATATAAGGGAGACAGGCCCGCGATCTCCGGCATAGCCGCGATGATCCCGGCTGCCATGGTCATGGCAACGGTGGCGGAGCCCACACAGATCCTTACCAGGGCTGCAACCACAAAGGCAACCACAACAATGGGAAGGTTTGCAGAGGATACCGCCTGGCCGATGATATCGCCAAGGCCGGAATACTGGAGCATATAGCGGAGTACGCCGCCGCAGGCCGTCACCAGAAGGATCAGTCCTGTGGGCTCCAGGGATTTTGTCATGATCTTTTCCAGCTCCGGCATGGTATATCCATGCTTTACGCCCAGGATCACCATTGCCACAACAGTTGCGATCAGAAGGGCCACAAAGGGCTCGCCCAGGAAGCCTAAGATCGGCCGGACGCTCTCCATAGCCGGAACCACTCCAGCCACAGAGTCCAGAATGATCAGTACCAGGGGGATCAGGATGATCCCTACGATGGTCCAGAAGCCCGGAAGCTTGGATTCGTCAATATCCGCCTGGTTTGCCACATGCTCCGGCACCGGAACCATGTATTTCTTTCCGCAGATGGAGCCCCACAGCGGTCCTGCCACGATCATGGCAAAGATACCGCAGAAGATACCGACGCCGATGACCCAGCCCAGATCCACGTTTAACATGTTGGCCACCAGGATCGGTCCCGGTGTGGGCGGGATGAATGCGTGGCCCACCGCAAGACCCGCTAAAAGCGGGATCGCATAAAACAGAGAGGAGCGCTTCGTCCTCTTGGCCAGAGAGAACGCCAGGGGGATCAGGATGATCAGTCCGGCGTCAAAGAACACCGGCATGGCGATCACAAGGCCTGTGATTCCCAGGGCCCAGGCGGCCTTCTGGTCTCCGAACCGCTTTACCATGGTCACAGCCAGGGTCTGGGCTCCGCCCGAAACCTCCAGGATCGCGCCGAACATGGACCCCAGGCCCACCAGCAGGGCAATTCCCTTTAATGTGTTTCCAATACCGTCATTGACGGCTGTTACGATCTGCTCATAGGGCATTCCGGCCAGAAGACCGATGGCGATGGCGCCGATCAGGATCGCTACCATTGCCTGCACCTTAAATTTGATGATCAGGACCAGCAGCAGTACCAGTCCGATCACAGCGGCGGCTACCAGCCTGCCGGGGTTTAAAGCTACAGCTTCCATAGTGAACATACCTCCCGTTTTTTCATACCTCTTCGGATTCACGTTTCAATACGTCAGATGTCTTATGTCATCCTGGCTTCATTGTACTTTTTTTGAATATTTTTGTCAATATATCTGATGTCTTTCTCTGGTTTTCTCTTTTTCGCACAAAAAAACAGCGGTTTCTCCTGTCTGGAAACCACTGTTTTCATTCATTCTGCACAACGCGGCCGCCGGAGCGCCGGCTGGCTTTCATCAGACGTCTGCCCTGTGGGTCCTGTTTTCCTCAGCAGCCCCTTCCTCCCCTCAGAAATCAGGACAGAAGCTGCTGCGCTTCCTACCGGCTTTTTTCCTGGGCCTCCAGAAGCTCCAAAAGCTTCTGCCGGTTATACGTCAGATGCATGATCATGGCGCACCGGGCTCCCACCGAATCTCCCTTCAGAATGGCGTTGGTCACTGCCCGGTGGGTCTCGATGGTCTCCTTCATCAGCTGCCGGTGGGTCAGGTTGGCAAAGGTAGAAACGCTGGAGTTGATGAGGGGGATCAGGATCTCCACCACCCGGTTCCGGCTGCACCTGGCGATACAGGTGTGGAATTCAATATCCTTTTTAATGTGGTTGATCCCGGCGGTGTACTGGCGTTCCACCTGGTCGCAGAGGGACTTAAGCTGCGCCTTCTCCTCCTCCGACGCATACTCGCTGGCCAGGGCTGCGATCTCCGGCTCCAGCATGAGCCTCACCTCAAAAAGCTCCAGAGCCAGATGGTATTTGTCCTCAAACCGGTTGAGCCCCAGGGGATCCTCCTCCAGGGAGCTGGTATTCACCACATAGGTTCCAGATCCTCTCCGGACCTCCAGGACGCCCTTGGATACCAGGCTTTTCACTGCCTCCCTTATGGTACTGCGGCCCACGCCGAACTTTTCCGCCAGCTCAAATTCGTTTGGAAGCCGTTCGCCGATGGCCACCGGCTCGTTCAATATGTACTCCATCAGGGAATCCTCGATCTGGGAGCCCAGGAGCTTTTTTCCCGCTTTTTCCAACTGATCCATGGTCCTCCTCCTACGAATTTTTCGCGTACAGATAAACGCCGGCCAGAACCACGGCTGCCCCCGCCACCTGGATCAGTCCCGGGATCTCCCCGAACAGAAGGATCGCAGATACCGAGGCGAATACCGGCCCCGCCAGCTTCACCGTGCTCACATAGGTGGGCGTTAAAAACTTAAGGCTCCAGCTGAATACGCTGTGGCCCAGAAGGGTACAGAATACAGCCAGACACAGGCTCATGATCCAGTTAATAGGTTCATAGCCGGTCATGGGCACGCCGGAAACGGCATCAAAGATCAGCAGGGATAAAAAGCAGCCCCAATACAGGACGTATGTATACACCATGGTGCTCATATGGCTCCGCTCCCTGGTCCCGATCAGCGTATAGCAGGCCGAGAAAAAGGCTGCCAAAAGAGCCAGGATATCTCCCAGGACCGCATTCTTTCCGGCTCCTCCTCCCGTATCGGCCATGGCAATGACCACGCTTCCCAAAAATGCGATCCCAATGGCCAGGATCTCCTTTTTCCGGATCTTCTTTCCAAAAAAGATCAGATATCCGAAGGCTGCAAAGGCCACCTCCGTATTGACCAGCACCGTGGAGCTGGCTATGGACGTGTTGCTCAGGGATTCAAACCATACCACAAAGTGCATGGCCAGGAACAGGCCCGAAAGGCCGCAGAAGGCCAGATCCTTTCCTTTTAAGGAAAGCAGCTCGCTTCTGGTCTCCCTTTTGGAAAAAATAAGCGGCGTCAGCAGAAGCACCGTCCAGCCCAGACGGTATGTGGCCGCAATGGTACTGGGCGCCGTCATATACCGGAAAAACGCCGATGACATGGAGCAGCTGAACACCCCGGCTAACAGGATCAGCTTGGCCCTTAAATTCGATCCAGATCTTTCATTCATTTTCTTTCTCCCCCGCGTAAACAGATCATAGTCCCCGGCTCCGGAGCGTGCGGCAGCCATGGACCCGGAATACGTCTATGATAATACGTCAGATGGGTAAAGTCAACGGCTTTCCCCATCCTCTCCGTAGAGCTTCACCAGATCCTCAATGATCAGCAGGCCCACGGGTCCTAAAAAAAAGCCGGAAACGCCGAACAGCTCCAGTCCCACATACATGGAGACCAGCGTTTCCAGCGCCGAAAGCCCCATTCGGTTTCCCATGAGCTTTGCCTCCAGGAACTGCCGGAGGAAATAGCAGAGGCCGTAAACAGAAAGGAGTACCGCTCCCTTCCACCACTGGCGCTTCAAAAGAAGGAACACTCCCCAGGGAAGGAGCACCGCCCCGGTCCCGAATACCGGAAGAGCGTCCAGAAGACCGATGCCCAGCCCCAGCAGCACCGAATACGGATTTCCCAGGAGGGCCAGGCCCAGGGTACAGATCAGCGCCGTCACCGCCATGATCACCAGCTGGGTTTTAAACCACGCGCTGCCTGCCGACGCGATCCGCCTTCCCAGGACCGAAAATTCCCGATGGAAAAGGGATCCGCTTTTTTTCTCCCGGATCTCATCCATTTCCTCCAGGGTCATGACTGCGGCCACAAAAAAAAGTACCAGAAATACCACGGTCCGGACGCCCCAGGCCAGGATACTGACGGAATTGGCCATAAGAAGAGGAAGGGACGCCTGGCGGACCGCCTCCGACACGTCGCGGACCAGCTCCCCGGCCAGCCCCACAAGGCTTTCCGGCATCAGCCCCATTTTCTCCTCCAGGCTTAAAAACAAGGACGTAAGGACCCGGTCCGCCTCAGAAAGCCACTCCGGCAGACGGACCATAAAAAGCCTGGCCTGGGCCAGAAGCCGGCCGGCTCCGAAATAAAACAGCCATCCCAGGAGTGCCCCCATTAAAAGAAGCTCTGCTCCGCCAATGACTGCCGCAGGGATCCTGCGCTCTCTCCCGCCCAGCCGGATCGTGAGCCTCCGCTCAAAATACCGGACCGACGGGCCCAGCCACAGGGCCGCCAGGTAGGCGCACAAAAAGGGAACCACCAGGGGCAGGAGGTATTTGAAGCCTCCGTAGACCGCCCCGGTAATTCCCAGTATCAGAAAAATCTTCTTCAGTTTTTTGCCCGGCTTACCCATGGAATCACCCGTTTCTGTTTTGTACTTCTTTTGTACACCACTTAGTATGGGCCGGATTCCGTTCCTTATGCGTCCTGGAAAAACTTAAATTTTGAAAATGCGCCGCCGGACGGAGGAACAGAAAAGGTCATGGGCTTTCCTGTGGCCGGATGGATAAAGGAGAGGGACATGGCGCAGAGGGCCAGAGGGCCGGCCGCGGCAGCCGTTTCCGGTCCGTATTTCCGGTCCCCGAAAACCGGCAGTCCCCTGGATGCCAGCTGGACGCGGATCTGGTGATGGCGGCCGGTCTTCAGGCGGATCCGCAGAAGCGTCAGGATCCCATTCTCTCCATCCTCCAGGCTTTCCAGGACCTCATAGGACAGTTCTGCCCGTTTTCCACTTTTTCCACCGTGATCCACAACGTGTGATTCATTTCCATCCACGGATTTTTCCAGATTATCCACGAGCTTATCCACATCTTTTTCCGGTTTTCCACATACAACCGTTCCATAGATCTTCTCCAGCTTCCGGTCCTGGACCTGCTTACTCAAGGCTGCGGCAGCGCTTTTTGACAGTGCGTACACCATTACCCCGGATACCGGTTTATCCAGCCTGTGGATAACTCCCACATAGGGCTCCTTCCCCGGTGTGCACAGCTTGTGGATAACCAGATATTTCCGGATCTCGCTGACCATATCCGGCGCAAACCGTTTCGCCGCCTGGGATTCCACCCCCGCAGGCTTCACTGCCACCAGGATATCCTTATCTGCATATAATACCTGTACCATGGTCCTTCCTTTCTCCCCACTTATTTTGATTATAAAAATATTTTCCGAACCTCTTGCATATTTTGGCGCAAGGTGATATAGTATATAAAAAAGTTAGATGTAGTTTCAAAAACTACATTATGGATTATCTGAAATCATATCGTTTTTTCTGATTGGAGGTATGTATATGAAACTCAGTGTGAAGGATCCGGGCAGCGCCCTTACCCATTTTATTGCAATGATCCTGGCAGTCCTGGCCGCGGCCCCTCTGCTTTTAAAGGCCGCGTTCTTCACCGACCGGCTCCATGTGGCGGCCCTGGCCGTGTTCATCGTCAGTATGATCCTCCTGTATGCCGCCAGCACGGTCTACCACACCTTCGATATTTCCGAAGGCGTCAACCGGCTCCTCAGAAAGATCGATCATATGATGATCTTCGTCCTGATCGCGGGAACGTATACGCCGGTATGCCTCATCGTCCTGGGAAATTCTGCCGGATACCGGCTTCTGGCCCTGGTGTGGGCCATCGCAGCCGTGGGGATCCTGATCAACGCCCTGTGGATCAGCTGTCCCAAATGGTTTTCCTCCTGTATTTATATTGCCATGGGCTGGATCTGCGTAACCGCCTTCGGGCAGATCCTGTCGTCCTTAACGCCTGGCGCCTTCGGCTGGCTCCTGGCCGGTGGGATCATTTATACCGCCGGAGGCATTATTTATGCATTAAAGCTCCCGCTTTTCAACTCCAGGCATAAAAACTTCGGTTCTCACGAGATCTTTCACCTGTTCGTCATGGGCGGGAGCTTTTGTCACTATATGATGATGTACGGCTATCTGGCCGCAGCCTGATCCGGAAAATTCCGGCCGGGAAATACCTGGCCGTCCCGGCTCCGGACAGCCTCGGGAGCTAGCGCCGGTGTCTCCGGTCCTGGCTCCTGTTTTTCTTTTCTTCCAGCAGGCGGTTAAACTCTGCCGCTGCCTCCGGCCCCTCTTCCATGAGCCTCTGCATACGGCGCTCCCGTCTCCGGGCCGCTGCCTCCGCCTCTTCCCTTTTTCTCTTCCGGGCCAAGACCATCCACAGACCGGCCCCAAGGACTGCCAGAACCGCCAGACCTCCTGCAAGGACCGCTTTTCCCGGCAGCTTCACAGAAAGCTTCCCGTCTGTTTTCTCCGGCTCCGCAGAGGCCGTCTCCGTGGCCTCCTCTGGATTCCCCGGCTCCTGGGCAGCGCTTTCGTTCTCCCCGCTCCCATCCTCTGCTCCGGGCTCTCCGGACGGCTCCGTTTCCGCCGGCACCTCCACCGTCTTATCCAGAAGGTAGGCCTGTCCCACCTTTCTTTCATTATAAACGTACTGGAGAAGGGCAACCGCATTGGCAGGCGCTCCCTCCGGAAGAGCCTCCAGGGAGAGGTCTGCATCGCCGAAGCCGGCCCCCTCCGGCAGAGTCACCACCTTTCCTTCCTCCACCATCAGATCCGCCGGGTTGTAGGATGCCCCTCCGATGTCCACGGCCTCCTCCCCGGTCACATACCGGGTCTCATTTTCTGCGATCCCCACATTCTGAAAGCTGTCAAAGCCGAACTGCAGAAGAGCCTTTCCGTCCAGGAAATACTGGCGGGGGCTCCCTTTCAGGATCACAGACACCAGACGTCTTCCGTCCTTTTCTCCGTAAGTCACCAGCGTATTCCCCGCCTTCAGGAGATATCCGGTCTTTCCGGCCACCGCCTCGGGACAGTAAAACTCGCTGGACGTATCCTCCGTGATCACCAGGCGATGCTCCTGGCGCACGGTAAAGCCGTTGGGGTTATTGGAGGTGGGCCCCACCTCATGGGATACAGAGGAGCTGATCTCCAGCAGCTTTTCATTCTGGAACGCCGCGCAGGCGATCTTAGCCATATCGTAGGCGGACACATTCTGGGTATCCCCATTGAGTCCCGACGGATTCTCAAAATGGCTCTCACTGCAGCCCAGCTCCACCAGCTTCTGGTTCATCATATCCACAAATGCCGGGATGCTTCCCGCCACATGCTCAGCCAGGGCGTTGGCCGACTGGTTCACCGATGACAGCAGAAGGGCATACAGGCTGTCCTCCACCGTCATGGTATCTCCGATGGCCAGGCTGTATTTATTTCCGCTGTCCGCCTCCACGCTGTTCATGGCAGTTTCCGAATACGTCACCGTATCGGAAAGCTCCGCATGCTCTAAAACGATGAGGGCTGTCAGGAGCTTTGTGATGCTGGCGGGCGGATATTCCACATGGCTGTTCTGGCCAAAGATCAGAGTCCCCGAATCCACGTCCATCAGAGCTCCGGCCTCGGCCTGGATCCCCGTATCCGAAGGCCAGTCGGGCCGTGCAAAGGCCGTCATGGCAAAAAGCTGGCAGAATGCCAGCACACTGCATAGTAATTTTTTTGTTTTATGTTTCACCTGGTTCCTCCCGCTGTCTTATCCTGTGTTCTCACAAGAGCTTCTTTTTCTTTCCTGGTCATCCTTTTAATGGCGGCTTCCCGGCTCATGGCCTCCCTCTTTGTCTCGAAGGCCTCGTAATAGACCAGGACCACCGGCCTTCTTGGCTTCGTGTACTTGGCCCCGCGGCCCATATTATGGGTCCTTACGCGCTTTTCCAGATCATTGGTCCAGCCGCAGTAAAAGGTTTTATCCGCACATTCCAGCAGATATGTGTAGTTCATATCCATCCGTCCTCATGTTATGTAAACGGCAACGGCATCTTAAGGCTGCCATCGCCGCCCCGGGCCAGGACAGCCCTTCAGGCGCTGGTCCCGGATCTATATCAAGCACCGGCCGGATGCGTTTTCCTGTGTGGGTCCGCTTTTGTTTTCCGGCTTATACTCTATTATATGGTATTTTGCCCGAAATGCAACTGGTCATTCTTTCATTCTGTGAAACAATTCCTCCTGCCGGTACGGAACCGGGCCGACGCCCTCCGCCCCAGGCGCACAGGTGTCCCAGGGGCAGGCGGCAGACCCGGAGGGGACCAGGCTCACCGGTCCGCAGCATCCCCTCTCACATCCTTTATGACGATCAGCTTATCCCCCGGATGGATCAGGGAATCCGCAAGGCCATTGGCCTCCATGACCGCATCCACACTGGTATGGAATTTTCTGGCGATCTTCCACAGGGAATCCCCCGGCTGCACCACATACCCCACGATTCCGGGGATCTTCTTTAACCGCTCCGTATCCAGGGGCTCCTCCCGCACGTTTAGGATCACCGGCTCGCAGACCTGATTCAGCACCAGCACATCCATGGTCACCGACGCCTTGATCTCCACACTGTCACCGCCCAGCATCACAGCGGAGATCTGCTCCAGCCCCGGCTCCATCTGGTAAACGCTGTCCTCCGTGAGCCCAGGTACCTGGGCAGTCATATGGAACGGCAGCACCTCGGCAGACGCTCCCACCGGAGAGGAATCGTCGGCAGTCAGATACAAAAGCTGCACCTCCAGAACGCCGTCCATGGACAGCTCCCCGTCCCGGATCTGCACCTCATCCAGCTTTACGTCCCCGTCGCTGTGACAGATCTGAAGGATCCGCTGCCCCACCGGCAGCTCCGCCTTTTCCTGAAGCCTGGTCTTCAGCTGGTTCCTGGCGGCGATCTGGTCAAAGCACGCCTCTCCCGTATCCAGGACCAGCTCCCGGTCCAGGGCATACAAGTCGTTTAAGATCTCCAGCTCCTGTTCCTCATAAAGCCGCATATCCAGCTCCATGACCGCGTCCACAGAAAGCTCCCGCATCTCCCCGTCCGAATCCGGATTTACCTCCAGCTCCTTATGTACCAGCCGCACCGTAATAAAGGGGATCATCTCCTCCACCGACGCCTCCAGGTCCACCTCTCCGGAAAAGGGAACAGTCTCCTCCAGACACTGGACCGGCACCTGGCCGGACTCCCCGGAATAAATGGCGAACACCATCAGCTCCCCGTCCAGATGGATCCTCCCGTCCAGGGGCCTGGTATTCACCCCCCGCAGACGGATATCCTGCCACAGGAGCGTGTCGATATCCGGTTTATTTCCAGAGAGGGCCAGTACCTCCCGGACCCGGAACGTATCCCTGCGCCGGGCGCTTAAGGCGGCCGCAGGAACGCTCCGCTTCAGGGTCTCCACCTCCCCGTCAAACCGCACATCCTCTGCCGCCTCGGCATCGAAGATGGTCTCTGCCTGGAGCTTTAAGGTCACCAGGGCCTTTACATTCAGCTTCCGTGAATTGATGATCCCCAGCTTCAGGTCGTCCAGCTCCCAGCCCGCCTGGATATGGTCGTTCTCCAGAAGTCCCGGCATATTCACCAGCTCCGCAAAGGGAAGATTTCCGGCCAGCGTCATGACCTGTCCCCCGGGCGTCCGGTAGAGGACGCGGAAATCCAGCTTCCCCCGGACCTCCACCTTTTCCCCCTGGTTCTTTGCCGACTCGATCTGGATCTCTCCCCGTTCCAGGATCAGCTGCTCCACGTCCTCCATGGTATCCGGCACGTTGAAATCATCGTCCAGGGTCATCTGGGACGTGACGCTGCCGTTCCTCCGGTTCATATGGATATGCTTTTTCACAAGTTCCATCATAAAAACGCCACCACACCTTTCCAAAGCCTTCGCTTTACAAAAGTGTATGATGGCGTCCGTTCTAATATTCCTCCAGGAAATGATGGCGTTCCCCGTGGCGCACATACCCGATGCAGGCGTCTGTATTGACATTTTCCACACTGCGGAAAATGTTCATATCAATATACGGGCTGGTCTTCCGGAAGCCCTCGATCAGCTTCTTCATTTCCTTCCTCTTGGACAGCTCCTCATTCTGCCTCCGGCTGCTCTCCTCCGTAAACCGGCAGGCGCACTGCAAAAACCGGAGCTGGTTATACTCCTTCCAGGCCAGGATATCCGCCTCCTTCACCAGATACAGCGGACGGATCAGCTCCATGCCCTGGAAATTGGTGCTGTGAAGCTTGGGCATCATGGTATTGATCTGGGCCCCGTAGAGCATGCTCATAAGGATCGTCTCGATCACATCGTCAAAGTGGTGGCCCAGGGCGATCTTATTGCAGCCCAGCTCTCTGGCGTTGGCGTACAGGTTGCCCCGCCGCATCCTGGCGCAGAGATAGCAGGGAGAATCCTCCACGTCCACCACCGTGTCAAAGATCTCTGTTTCAAACACATGGATCGGAATTCCCAGGAGCCTGGCATTTTCATGGATCAGCCTCCGGTTTTCTTCCCGGTAGCCCGGATCCATCACCAGGAACTTCAGGCCGAATTCCATCTTCCCGTGCCTTAGGATCTCCTGCATGCACTTGGCCAGCAGCATGGAGTCCTTTCCTCCGGAAATGCAGACCGCGATCTGGTCGCCTTCCTGTATCATCTCATACTCGTTGAGCGCCTTCACAAAGGGCCGCCAGATCTCCTTCCGGAACCGTTTGATAATGCTTTTTTCGATCTCCCGGGTCCTTTCCTTAAGGCCCTCCTCCTCGTACCATGTCTCCATCCTGTACCTCTCCTGTCTTTTTCCGTATGTTTCCCCATTCTACCAGAAAATCCGGCTGCGGTAAAGCAGTTTCCGGCCAAAGCTGTTCCGGCTTCCTGCATACAGCCCCTCCGCCGCCCTGTCTGTTTACTGGAATACCACCGGCTCCTCTAAAAACTCGGTCTTTACGATCAGCACCGGATACGACGGATCCGTACCGGAGGCCTCTCCGCTTTCCGGCCCCAGAAGCTCGGTCCGTATCACCACTGAATTTTCCGTCAGGTACAGCTCTCTAACGGCAACGCTGTATCCCCCGCCAGTCTGGGGTCCCTCCCCGACAACGATATACATATCCTGCCCGTCCGCATATGTAAGCTTAAAGGGCTTCTCCCTCTTTTTTCCAATGAGCTCCGCCAGGGCCGGGGGAACCTCCCCCTCTGCCGTCACCGTAAATTCCAGATCCCGGATCTTTTCCGTATCCCCGCTGCCGCCCCGGCAGCCCGTAAAGCCAATGCATCCGGCGGCAAACACCGCCAGGATCCCCAAAAGTGCCAGGACACGTTTCCCCGGCCGTTTCATTCTCACTGCCATAAAAAAGGCTCCCTATGAATTGGTCGTTACCATTCTATTCGGAAGCCGCTTTTATTATTCAGCAGTCTTTCCGGACTGCTCCGCATACTTAAAAAGCTCCTCGATCTCCTTCTCCCAGGCGCCGAACCCCGGCCGGCAGCAGATCACGCGCCGGCACCGCTGGATCCATCCCCGGGCCTCTCTTACGGCCTCCTCCGGCACCGGGCCCAGGGGGATCTTTATTACATGGACGGCCAGAGCCTCCGCCGCCGGAAGATCCAGATCGTTTTCATACAGGATCCCTGCGGCGAAGGGAATGTTCTCCCTCTGGAGCCTCCGGAATACCTGCCGGCCCGAGCCGTTTCCCGCGATTACGAATACGGGATCCCTGGTCAGCTCCTCCGGCCCTCCGTTTCCTTTGACGGCGGAAAATTCCACCGTGCCCCCGGCCGCATCATAGTTCCCTTCGGTCATTCCGAACAGCTCCTCCACATATCCCGGCGTAAACACCTGCTCCGGCGTTCCGCACCGGTCCATATGTCCGTCCCTTATGCACACCACCCGGTCCGAGATCCGCTCCGCCAGATCCAGCTCATGGAGGGACATGAGCACCGAAAGCTTCCTTTCCCTGGTCATTTTCCGGAGCAGGGAAAGAAACTCCAGCTTATACCTTACATCCAGATGGGAGGTGGGCTCGTCCAGGAGGATCATCTCCGGCTCCTGGCAGATGGCCCGTGCCAGCAGGATCCGCTGGCGCTGTCCGTCGCTGATCCGGTCAAAGGGCCGGTCCCCCAGCTCTGTTCCATGGACCAGCTCCAGGGCCTGGTCCACAGCCCTCTGGTCCTTTTCTGATAAAAGCCCCAGCCGCCCGGTGTAGGGATACCGCCCCGCCGCCGCCACATCCCGGCAGGTCATGAGCTCCCCCTGGAGCTTTTCCGTGAATACCACCGCCAGCTTCTTTGCCCGCTCTCTCCCCGGGATCCGTTCCATGGGAACTCCGTCCAGCACCAGCTCCCCGCCCAGCGCCGGAAGGCTGCCGGCAATCGTTTTTAAGACCGTGGACTTTCCGGCTCCGTTGGGGCCGATGATGGTCACGATCTCTCCCCGGCCGGCGTGAAAGGAAAGCCCCTCCGCCACCGGCCGTTTTCCGTATCCGGCCTTCAGCCCTCGCGCATAAAAGCAGCCGTTTTCCATCCTACTCCCTCCTCTGGTATTTCTTCATCATAACGGCGATCACCACCGGCGCTCCCAACACCGCAGTCACTGTGCTGATACTGAACTCGGCCGGGGCCAGCAGGGTCCTCGCCAGAAGGTCGCTGAACAGACAGAACACGCCTCCTCCCAGAAAGCAGGCCGGGATCAGGACCAGCGGCCGGGAGGTGCCGAACAGGCTCCTCACCAGATGGGGGACTGCGATCCCCACAAAGGACACCGGCCCTGCAAAGGCCACGATACAGGCCGACAGAAGGCTGGACAGAAACACCATCCATGCCCGGAGACGGCCCACATGGATCCCCAGGCTCCTGGCGTAGGCCTCGCCCATCTGATACGCAGCCATCGGCTTGGAGAGAAGGAATACGGCCGCGGAGGCAGGAAGCACCACCAGGCACATGACTGCCGCATTCTCCCAGGAAATGCCGGAAAAGCTGCCCTGGGACCAGTTATGCAGGTTCACGATATCCGCGTCGTCGGCAAAGGTCACCAGGATATCCGTGGCTGCCGAGCAGATATAGCCGGTCATGGTGCCGCAGAGGATCAGTCCGGCCGTATGCTCCACCCTTCCCGCCATAAAAAGCACCAGTCCCATGGAGGCCAGGGCTCCCGCAAAGGCCGCCAGGATCATGGCCGCAGACGTCACCCGGACGGCATGGCCCAGGGAAAACACCATGAGACAGGCCACCAGAAGCTTTGCCCCGGAGGAGATCCCCAGCACAAAGGGACCGGCAATGGGATTCCGGAAAAAGGTCTGGAGAAGATACCCGGAAAGCCCCAGGGCCCCGCCCAAAAGGATGGCCGCCGCCGCCCGCGGAAACCGGATCTCCCAGACGATCCCGGCCGCAGACGGAGCGGCGCAGGTCCGGGATCGTCCCAGCTTCCAGGCAAATACCTCCGCCGCCTCCTTCAAGGGGATCTTCACGCTCCCGGCGCACAAGTTCCATCCCAGGAAAAGAAGAAGCAGCGCCAGAAGCGCCGCAAAGCCCAGCCCATATTTTAAATGCTCGTTCTTCCTTCCGTTCACTGCCTCTCCTCCTCTCCGGACGGAAGCCGGTAAAGGTAGACCGTTTCCCCCCGGCCCGTCAGCATGGCCCGCAGATCCTTTGCAAAGGTCCCCAGGGCCATGGAGCTCTGATAAAGATCCCTGGCCGTACACCAGACGTTTCCCTCCTCCACAGCCTTAAAATCCGCCAGGAGGCCGTTCTTTCCCAAAAGCTCCTCCACCGTTTCCAGCCCGCCGTCCACGGCGCTGTTATAAATAAGGAAGTCCGCGTCCTTTGCCGAGGAATAAAATTCCTCTAACTGCATGTTCACAGACGAATTGCGGCTCCTTCCAGCCCCCAGATCCCTAAAAACGTATTTACCGCCCGCCATCTCAATGAGCTTCGGCACATAATCGGAGGATTTTCTCACGTTGACCGTGCCGGCGGCTGTGATATAAAAATATGCCACCGTCTTTTTTTCTCCCTCTTCCGGGAGCCGCTCCCCCTCTGCGCCGCCCTCCGCCGCCGCTTCCATGGCCGCCTTCTGCTCCTCAAAGGCAGCGGCCGCCTGCGCTTCTTTTCCTGTGAGAGCTCCGTAAAACTTGATCCATTCCATACGGCCCAGGGGCTCGGTCTCATAGCTGGAATAATCCACCGCCACCGGGATCCCGAAGCCCTCCAGCTTTTCCCGTACCTCCGGCGCATGGCTGATCATGGTATTTTCCACGGCCAGACCACATTCCTCCGCCAGGATCCGCTCATAATCCGGGGCGCTGTATTTTCCGGCGTAAAGGATCCTTCCGCTTTTCATGGCCTCCCTGGCCTCTTTGATATACCAGCCGTCCGCATCCGTTCCAGAAAGCCGGATCGCGTCCATGGCGTCCAGGACCCGGAACATATCCATGGCCGCCGAAGCCGCCAGATAGATCTTTTCCACCGGCCGGTATACCACAGCCGTTTCCTCCGGCACATGCTTCGGGGCTTCCTTTCCCTCCGGCACCAGAAGCATCCGGCTCCCGTCGGCCACAGTCAGCACCTGAAAGCCGTCCTGGTAAAGATCCACCGCAAACTGCTCTGCATACTCCAGCTCCAGCCTCCCCCGGTATTCCAGGGACGGGAGCTCCAGGGGGCGGAGCCCGGCTTCCGTTCCGGATCCCCCGCCGGTCCTGCAGCCCGTTAAGACCGCTCCCGCCGCTGCCCAGAGGCCCAAAATGGCCGCCAGTGTTTTTATCCCCGCCGTTCTTTTCCGTCTCATGGCGTTCTCCCCTTTTTCCTCATCCGGATCCAGAGGCCGGTTCCCGCCGCCAGCACAGCAGTTCCCGCCGCCGCTGCCCAGAAGCCGGTCCCCGCCGTTTTTTTCATGGCCCTGGCCGTGCTCCGGTCAAAGGTCAGGGTATACTGGATCTCATGGGGATTTCCCATGGCCGTGGTATCTGCGGTCACATGCATGGGAGCGTCGAACACATAAACCGGGATCCGGAACGCGGAATTCCCCTCCTGGCTGACCGGAAGGTACTTTTTCCCGTATACCGTCATATAGTCGTAGGCGGAGCTGCTCCATGTGATCTGCACCGATCCCTGACCGTCCCTTACCGTAAGCTCTGCCGGGGACTCCACCGATGCCCGGCCGCTTCCGCCGGAAAGGGCCGCATCGATCCAGTACTCTCCATCCGCCAGTCCGGTCTCTGCCGGAACGGCCCAGGCCTCCTCCGGCAGGCTGTCTCCTTTAAAGACGATCTGCCGGTCGTACCACCTCTGCTTTCTTTTGCTGAAGGCCGCGCATTCCAGCTCCTGGTCCAGGGCCTCCACCGGAACCACATACGTGTACGATCCGTCCGCATCCTCGGAAAATCCAATGTACCGGGACGGATCGGCGTTCAGCGCCTCTTCTCCGGTTCCCATGAACAGCTTCAGATATCCCTTTCCGCCCAGGGTCACCGCCGCTTCCATATTTCCATCCCGTACCGCAAGCTCTGCCCGGACGATCCGGAACATGGACGAGCTGGACTCCGCCTCAATGGGATACGTCCCATCCTTCAGCGCATATCCGGGGACCGGAAGGAGCTCCCTCCCCTCTGATGTCTCCCGGCCCGCCGCCCCATAGGCAGCCGTTGGCACCAGGATCATACCAGCCGCCAGAAGGAGGGCTACCAGGCCGTTCCTTATATCCTTCATCCGCCTTCTCCCGGCGCCTATCTGGCCAGGCTGTCCATGGCAGCCCTCGTATGCTGTACATAAAGCTCCTGGATGGCCGGGATCTGTCCCAGTCCCTCCAGAATGCATTCCGTCTCATACCCCTCCTGGTTCAGGACCGTTTTCCAGGAATCCCCATCGTCACCGGCCATATCGTTTCTGGCGTGATCGCCGGCCACCACCATCAGGGGGCGGAGTACCACCCGCTTATAGCCGCCGGCCTCCTTTAAGGAGGCGGTCACATCCTCCAGAGACGGCTCCGCCTCCACCGTGCCAATAAAATAATCCGTATATCCGGCCTTCTGAAGGGTCTCCTGAAGTCTGGGATACACCTGGTTGGAATCGGCCTCCGTTCCGTGTCCCATAAAGCAGAACGCCGTTTCCCCGTCATCATACCCCGCCATGACCTCTGTAATGGCCTTTGCCACCGCGTCAAAATCTGCTCCGCTTGTGAGAAGCGGATCCGCCAGGACCACCTGGTCAAAGCTGTCCTTATACTCCTCCAGCTCCTCTGCCAGATCCGTATATTCAAAGCCGTCCATCAGATGAGTGGGCTGCACCACCAGCTCCGTGATCCCGTCTGCCGCCGCGCGGTCCAAAGCCTCCTTTACATTGTCGATCTCCAGGCCGTCCCGGCTCTTTAGCTTATCAATGATGATCTGGCTCGTAAAGGCCCGGCGTGTTTCCGTTTCCGGAAACGCCTCTGCGATGGCCGCTTCAATGGCTCCGATGGTGGCCTCCCGGCTTTCGTTGTAGCTGGTGCCGAAGCTCACCACCAGGATCGCCCGTTTTCCCGCTTCCTTATTTTCTGCCACTGCATCCCCCTCCTTTTCTCTGTTTCCTGCGCCGGCTGTCTGGACTCCCTCTTTTTCCGCAGAAGCTCCTGCCGTTTCCGTACCATTGCCTCCGGAGCACCCGGTCAGCCACAGGGCTGCTGCCAGCGCAGCCGCCGTAAATCCTGCCATCCTGTTTCTCTTCATCTTCCATTCCTCCGTTTTTATTCTTCACGCGCAGGGCATCCCCGGACGGAGAAATGGAGTCAGAGCACACAGGAGATCCGCGCCGGATGCTTCAGGCGCGCAATCAAATAAAGCCCTCTGCTTATTAAAAATAAGTAAAGGGGCCCCTGCACAAAAATCACCGTACTACCAATTACTCGTGGTCCGGAACTGCAAGTTCCCGTACAACAGACGGGCAGGTCTCCTGGCTCATAGATCACCGCTTCGGCCGCCTTCCCGGTTTCCCAGTGGCAGAACATGGCCTCCGCTCCCTAAATACAGTGACGAGTTCGTACAGGATTCACACCTGTTTCCCTTTTCACCAGACCCGGATCACATCCGGTCTGACACCCGCTGTTTTATTCAGTTTTAACGTCCTTTGCGTTTTATCCAGTATAGCATGGCGGTATGGGGTTTGCAAATGTTATTTTTTTCACATTTTTTCATTCCAGGTACTTGACATTTGACCACAATATTGTTAAAATATTAACCATAAGAGGAACATACGAATTTCCAAATATTTAGGAGGGCATGCCGTTATGATGAGATTTACATTACCGAGAGACATGTACTACGGAAAAGGCGCTTTAGAGGACTTAAAGAACCTTTCCGGAAAAAAAGCCATCGTAGTTTCCGGCGGCAGCTCCATGAGAAAAGGCGGCTTCCTGGACCAGATCGAGGGCTACTTAAAGGAAGCTGGTATGGAAGTGAGATTTTTTGAGGGCGTTGAGCCGGATCCTTCCGTAGAAACAGTCATGCGCGGCGCAAAGGCCATGCAGGAATTTGAACCCGACTGGATCGTAGCCATCGGCGGCGGCTCTCCCATCGATGCAGCCAAGGCCATGTGGGCCTTTTACGAGCATCCGGATACCACCTTCGAGGATCTGATCGTTCCCTTCAACTTCCCGAAGCTGCGTACAAAAGCGCATTTCTGCGCCATCCCCACCACATCCGGAACTGCTACGGAGGTAACTGCCTTCTCCGTTATCACCGATTACTCCAAGGGTATCAAATATCCTCTGGCAGACTTTGAGATCACCCCGGACGTTGCCATCCTGGATCCCGTGCTGGTTGCCTCCCTTCCGGCAAAGCAGGTGGCTTACACCGGTATGGATGCCCTGACCCACGCCATTGAGGCCTACGTTTCCACCTTAAACTCCCCGTTTACGGATCCGTTAGCCATCAAGGCCATCGAAATGGTACTGGATTTCCTCCCGGCCTCCTATAACGGCAATCAGGATGCCAGAGAGCAAATGCACTATGCCCAGTGTCTTGCAGGCCAGGCGTTCTCCAATGCCCTCTTAGGCATCGTACATTCCATGGCCCATAAAACAGGCGCCGCCTTCTCCACCGGCCATATCCCCCATGGATGTGCCAACGCCATCTACCTGCCCTATGTGATCCGTTATAACGCCCATGAGCCGGAGGCAAAACGCCGCTATGCAGACATTGCCAGAAGAGCCGGCCTTGGCGGAACATCTGAGGAGTCCCAGGTAAACGCCCTCTGCGAAAAGATCAAGGAATTCAACCGGATCTTAAATATCCCGGCCACCTTAAAGGAATTCGGCATCGATGAAGCAGAATTCAAGTCCAAAGTGGCTGAGATCGCTGTAAATGCCGTGGGCGATGCCTGCACCGGCTCCAACCCCAGATCCATCACACCGGAGCAGATGGAAAAGCTCTTCGTCTGCACCTACTATGGAACAGAGGTAGATTTCTAATTCCCCTTTATATCACTCCCATTTTCATTCACTCAAAGAAACGGGACGCCTCCATGGCGTCCCTGTTTTTTTCCTGTCTGTTTTCCAAACGATCCCGCCACCCTCTTCAGCCCTCCAAAAAGGCTCCCAGAGCCTGGGAAAATTGAAAAGGACCGGCGCCGTCCAGCTCCAGTCCTTTCTCTTTGCTTCTTACCGATTCTCTATATCCATGATCATATCGACCCGTCTCTGATGGCGTCCGCCCTCAAACTCAGCAGCCAGCCACTCGTCCACGATCATCTTTGCCAGCTCGCTTCCGACCACCCGGGCTCCGAAGGCCAGGACGTTGGAATTATTGTGCATTCTGGAAAGCTTTGCCGTATATGGCTCGCTGCATACGCAGGCGCGGATTCCCTTTACCTTATTGGCGGCCAGGGAGATTCCCACGCCGGTGCCGCAGATGGCAATGCCCAGATCTGCTTCGCCGGAGGCCACGGCCCGGCCCACCTTTTCTCCGTATACGGGATAATCGCAGCTTTCAGAGGTATCGGTCCCTACGTTCATGACCTCATAGCCCTTTTCCTCCAGGTGCGCCTTGATGATGTTTTTCAACTCCACTGCGGAGTGGTCGTTTCCAATGACGATCTTCATGCTCATTTCCTCCATTCTTTTATTCACCGGCCCCTGCCGTTTTCACGCCAGCCCCGTTTTCCGGGTTTCCGGCAATCCTCCGGGATCAGTTCCCCTCTGCGTCCGTTCCCTCCACATTCTCCACCTGGAAGAACAGCTGGATCATATCCAGCCGGGAACTCATGGACACCAGGAGCATGTCCATCACGGTCAGAGCGGCCATGGCCTCCACCACCACCACAGCCCGCGGCACCACCACAGGATCGTGGCGGCCTTTAATGGAAAGTTCCATGTTTTCCCCGGTGCGGCTTACGGTCTCCTGGCTCCTGGAAATGGACGGCGTAGGCTTAAAGGCTGCCCGGAATACCAGATCGCTGCCGTCGCTGATCCCTCCCAGAACGCCTCCGGAATGGTTGGCCGTCTTTACCACCGAGCCGTCTGCCGCCATGCGGTAGCCGTCGTTATTTTCCGATCCCCTGGATCTGGCGGCCGCGAACCCGTCTCCTATTTCAAAGCCCTTTACGGCTCCGATGGAAAGGATGGCCCTGGCCAGGTTTGCGTCCAGCTTTTCAAACACCGGCTCTCCCAGCCCCGCCGGGAGCCCCGACACCACGCACTCCACCACGCCTCCGGCAGAATCCTGGTCTTCCATCCGCTCTTCCAGATACCGGGCTGCCCGCTCTGCGGCCTCTGGATCCGGCATATATAAAGGATTTTCCGCCGCCGTCTTAAGCGCCTCCGCTCCCGGCGCCAGCGGCCCGGAGGAGATCTCCACAGGACCGATGGAGCGGGTGTAGGCGCAGACAGAAATATTCAGAGCCTTTAAAAATTTTTCTGCAATGGCCCCGGCCGCCACCCGGCCGATGGTCTCCCGGGCTGAGGACCGGCCGCCGCCCCGGTAATCCCGGAAGCCGAACTTCTCATCGAAGGTGTAATCCGCATGCCCCGGCCGGTAGCAGCCGGCGATCTCCGAATAGTCCCTGGAACGCTGGTCCATGTTCCGCACGATCATGGAAATGGGCGTTCCTGTGGTCTTTCCTTCAAATACGCCGGATAAGATCTCCACCTGGTCGCCCTCGGACCGCTGGGTGGTAAATCTGCTCTGGCCCGGTTTTCTCCGGTCCAGGAGAGCCTGTATATCCGCCTCGCAGAGAGCCAGTCCCGCAGGACAGCCGTCGGCCACCACGCCGATGGCCTTCCCGTGGGATTCTCCCCAGGTGGTCACTTTAAATAATGTTCCAATGGTCGATCCAGCCGCCATATCTACATCCCCTAACCTATTTTTACGATTTCACAGCAGTTGGGCTCATTGACTGCAATGCTCCGGTCGCTCATGACCAGAAGCCCCTTCTCATAATCGATATGGAAGAAGGAAATATTTCCTCCGTGGTTGATGGCCGCCAGATGCTGGCCATCCGGGAAAATCGCGATATCCTTGGGGTATTCCCCGCTGATGGGCAGACAGAACTTCAGCGTGAGCATTCCCGTTTCCGTGTCCCTCTCATACATGGATACAGAGTTGTCCCCGGCGTTGGAGCAGAACAGATAATTCTCGTCCGGGGAAAAACGGATGGCGCAGGCTGCCGTAAGCTGGTTGGGATCGTCGCCGGTGGTGGCAATGGTCTGGACCTTCTCCACCTGGGGCGTCCTGTCTCCGGTCTGGTATGAATATACGTCGATCACGTTTTTTAATTCATGCAGCAGATAGAAAAATTTCCCGTCGCTGCTGAACACAAAATGACGGGGCGCCGACTCCAGCTCGCTCCTTATGGTATCCACCTGGGCAATACGGCCCTCTCCCCTGTCAAACCGGTACACCTTGATCTGGTCGATCCCCAGATCCGCCACCATTAAAAACTTCTCGTCCGGCGTCATACGGCTGCAGCTCACGTGGGGACGGAAATTCCGTTCTGCCACGCTCCCCAGTCCCTTATGGAATACGCCGTCAGTGATATGGCCCACAGAACCGTCCGGATTCAGCCGGAGCACCGTCACCTTTCCATCGTGGTAGCCGGACACGAAAATGTAGTCGTTCTCGGGGCTTGTGGAGATCTGGCAGCCCCGCATTCCCTTGATATTTGCGCTGTTTACCCTGGACAGGCTGCCGTTCTGCAGGATGCGGAATGAGACCACGCCCTCGTCGGCAATGGAGTACAGCATTCTTTTATCCCTGGATACGGTCAGATAAGAGGAATTATCCACCTCCACCTCGCAGCGGTAGATGAATTTCCCCTTTTCCACGTCCACATCGTAGACCGTGATCCCCTTGGCCTTTCCCGTATAAGAATAAGAACCAACATAAGCCATGTATTTTCCAGTCATAGATCGTTCCTCCCGGATCTTGCTTTAGATATTTCCCCCGCATGGGACGAAATCCCTGTTCGGTTTTTTTGCACAAAACTGTAAAGCCGCCGGACAGTTATGTACATTTTACCATATTCCAGGATATTTGTGAACGAAAATTTATACAAAATATAGAAAATACCCTATTTCCGGTTGGCGATCTCCACCCGGACGTTCTTTCCCCGGATCTTCACCTGCTTCATGGCCTCCATGACCATTTCCGCCTGGTTTTTGGGGACCTCCACAAAGGTGTATTTATCGTACATGTCGATGCTTCCCACCATACGGCCCGGGATCCCGGTCTCTCCCGCAATGGCTCCCAGGATATCTCCCGGCTTCACGTTCTGGTTCTTTCCCAGGTTGATAAAGAGGCTTGCCATGCCGCTCCGGCCCGACCGGCGTCCTTCGTACTCGTCCAGATCGTCAAAGCGGCCTCCCCGGCCGCCCCGGTAATTTCCGCGGCCGTCTCTCTGGCCCCGGCCGTCGCGGCCCCTGGATCCGCCTCTTCTGCCCAGATCCTCCAGATCCCTCAGAGGTCTCGCGTCCTCGGCAATGTCTTCGTAATCGTCGCCCATGGACATTTTAAGGAAGGCGGCCGCCAGTTCCAGGGAGGAATAATCCTCAGCCAGAAGGCGCTTTTCGATGATTGCTGTCATCCGCTCCAGCTCTCCGTCATTCATGATCTCCTGGACCTCATCCAGGATCTTTTCTGCCTTGATGGCCGTCACATCGTTTAAGGACGGGATGGACTGGGGCACGATCTTCGTCTTGCAGAACCGCTGGATATCCCTGAGCTTATAGACCTCGCTGCCCACAGCCAGGCTGAAGGCGCGGCCTTCCCTTCCGGCACGGCCGGTCCGGCCGATCCGGTGGACGTAATACTCGTCGTCCTGGGGGATGTCATAGTTGAACACCGCCTCCACATCGTCCACATCGATGCCCCGGGCCGCCACATCCGTGGCCACCAGGATCTCTGTGGCTCCATTCCGGAAGCTGTCCATGACACGGTCCCTCTGCTCCTGCTTCAGATCCCCGTGAAGGCCCTCGGCGAAATAGCCGCGTCCCTGGAGCGCCTGCACCAGCTCATCCACCTGCTTCTTCGTATTGCAGAAGGCCACGGACAGCTTGGGGGAATACAGGTCCAGCAGACGGCACATGACCTCCACCTTATTCCTGGGCTTCACCTCGTAATAATACTGGGTCACCTTGGGAACGGTCAGCTCCTTTTTTACCACCCTCACCATCACCGGGTCCTTCTGGAACTTTTTCGCAATGTCCGCAATGGCCTGGGGCATGGTAGCGGAGAACATCACGGTCTGCCGTTCCTCGGGAAGGGCACTTAAGATGGTCTCCATGTCCTCCAGAAAGCCCATGTTCAGCATCTCGTCGGCCTCGTCCAGCACCACGGTCCGGATCTCATCAGTGCGGATGGTCTTTCTCCTCATGTGATCCATGACACGGCCCGGAGTTCCCACGATGATCTGGACTCCGCCCTTTAAGGAACGGATCTGTTTTACGATCTCCTGGCCTCCGTAGACCGGAAGGACCTTGATGCCGGACATGTATTTCGCCAGACGGCGGATCTCCTCAGCCACCTGGATGGCCAGCTCCCTGGTGGGGCATAAGACCATGGCCTGGGTCTTTCTGCTTTCCGGATCCATCTTCTCCAGCAGCGGGATACCGAAGGCCGCCGTCTTTCCTGTACCGGTCTGGGCCTGGCCGATCATGTCGAGGCCCTCTGCCTGGACGGGGATGGACTGGGCCTGGATCGGGGATGCGGCCTCAAAGCCCATGTCTGTCACTGCGCGCAGGATGCGCTCATCTAAATTTAATTCGTCAAATCTTACTGTTTCCATTGTCTGATTTCCTTTTCTTTGTTTAACTTCCATATATATGGCTCCCGCCGTCCAGGGCGGTTTTGCCAGCAAAAAAGAGAAGATCCAGGCCTTCCCCGAATCTTCCCCAGTTTCATTCGTATGATACTATAACAGTTCCGCCGCCATGTGTCAAGCGGCATCTTTTCATATGGAACAACAGCGTTTCCATCTGCGGCTGTCCGTACTTACTCCGCTGTATTTTTTCCTCCCCTGTATCTCATATATCCAATGGCTGCCAGCATTCCAAAGCCATAAATCACAAAGGTACATAAAAACGGGAGCTTTGCATGGACCGAATAGATAAATCCGGCTGTCAGGGAACCGGCAATGCTGCCCAGAGACTGGGTGGCGTTGAAAAATCCCATGACCAGGTTCTTCTGCTCCGGTCTGGACTGGACAGTGATCATGCTCTGAAGCACCGGCACACTGACGGAATATCCCGCATAAACGATCACGCCCAGGGCGATGAAGATTCCGATATTGGGCACCAGGGCCGTTCCCAGGGCAGATACCGTGCAGACGGCGATGATCACCGTCATGGACCGGCGGATCTTTGTCTTTGTGATGATCCAGATACAGAGCGTCGTATTGGCCACAAAGGATACCAGGCCCACAGCCGCCTTGATGATCCCGTTATAGGACGAGGTCAGTCCCAGCACATCCTTTAAGTAGTAGTTGAACGCCTGGTCAAAGGCCGTGTTTCCAAAGTTGATCAGGATATTCACCGCAAACAGCATGGCAAAGGCCACGCTCATGAATTTTCTGCTGTCAGCAAAGGCCTGGAAGGGATTGGCCTCCTTCATCAGCTGCTTTTTCGGCACCTGCTTTAAGCTGGTCTTTCCGTCCGGCAGACAGATCAGATAAAAGCCCACAGCCACTGCGATCAGAAGAGCCGCCTGGGCCAGAAACGCCAGCTTCACAGAAAATTCTCCCAGGAAGCCGCCGATCATATAGCCGAAGGCGCTGGCCACGCTTTTTATGGTGGCGTTGATGGTCAGATATTTTCCCTGGTCCTCCGGAGCCGCTGTATTTACAATATATGTCAGGAAGCTCACAAAAATACCGCCGGTAAAAAGTCCGGCAAACATCCTGGCCAGAACAATCTGAAGCTCTGTGGTGGCGTAGGCGAACCAGATCTGGGCGACGCCGTAGCCCATGCAGCAGATCAGAAGAGACATCCTGGAGGATATGTATTCGTTGATCTTTCCCCAGAAGGGCGACAGAAGGAAGTTGGTGAGCATCATGGCCGCCAGGGCCAGTCCGAACATGTAATCATGGAGATTCAGCTCCTGGATCACCGTCGGAGTCACCGGATGAGCGAAATTTGCCGCCAGATTAAACAGTACCATCACAAAAAAGAATAGAAAGAACCGCGTTTTGTACTTCATAATCCCCTTTTCCTTTTCCAAAAATTCTCACTGTTCTTATTATAATTCTTTCAGGCAGAATGTTCAACCGATATTTATATTTTCAGACAAAATACAGAAAAATTCCCGCCGGAATATGCGGCGGGAACAGACCTGCTTTTTTATACCTTAAACCGGTATCCCACACCCCAGATCGTCTCGATGTACTGGGGCTTGGCGGTATTCATTTCGATCTTCTCACGGATCTTTTTGATATGCACCGTGACCGTGGCAATATCGCCGATGGACTCCATATCCCAGATTTTGGAAAACAGCTCCTCCTTGGTGAACACATGGTTGGGATTCTGGGCCAGGAAGGTCAGAAGATCGAACTCCTTGGTGGTAAAATTCTTTTCCTCCCCGTTTACATAGACCCGTCTGGCCGTTTTATCGATCTTAAGGCCCCGGATCTCGATGATGTCGTTGGCGGGCATTCCGCTGCCGATGAGGCGCTCATACCGGGACATATGGGCCTTTACCCGGGCCACCATCTCGCTGGGGCTGAAGGGCTTTGTAATGTAATCGTCGGCTCCCAGGCCCAGGCCGCGGATCTTGTCGATGTCGTCCTTTTTGGCGGAGACCATAATGATCGGGGTATTCTTACTTTCCCGGATCTTCCTGCAGATCTCAAAGCCATCCACCCCAGGCAGCATCAGGTCCAGGATGAAAAGATCAAATTCCTCCTCCAACGCCCGCTTCAGTCCCGCTTCTCCGTCGTTTTCGATCTCCACCTCAAAGCCGGAAAGCTCCAGATAATCCTTCTCCAGCTCCGCAATACTCTCTTCATCTTCTACGATTAAAATTCTGCTCATAGCCTTCTCCTTTTACACGCTTGTCTTCCTCAGTACAAAATGGATCTCTGTACCGATCCCTTCCTTACTGGTCGCCCAGATCTTCCCCCCATGGTCCTCCACGATCTTCTTCACGATGGAAAGTCCGATGCCGCTTCCTCCCTTGGCCGAATTCCTTGAGGAATCCGTCCGGTAAAACCGGTCAAAGATATACGGCAGCTCCCTGGGACCGATGCCTTTTCCGTTGTCCTCGATCTCCACCTGGACGAAATCACCCACATCCAGGATCCGGATATTGATGATCCCCTTCTTCTTATCCATGTATTTTAAGGAATTTCCAATGATGTTGTTGATGACCCGCTTCATCTGCTCGGCGTCGGCAATGACGTACACATCCTCGTCCACATAATTGAAATATCCCAGCTCCACCCCTCTGGCCTCCAGCTCCAGGCCCACCTCGTCGATGCAGTCCCGGAAATAATTGGCCACATTGATCTTTGAAAACGTATAGGGGATCTTGTTGGTATCGATTTTGGAGTAAAACGTCAGCTCGTCGATGAGCCGGTCCATGTCATTGGCCTTATGGTAAATGGTACGGATATATTTGTCCAGCTTTTCCGGCGACGAGGCCACACCGTCCATGATCCCCTCCACATAGCCCTTGATGGCCGTGATAGGAGTCTTCAGGTCGTGAGAGATGTTGCTGATCAGCTCCTTGCTCTCCTTGTCATACTGGACCTTTTCCTCTGTGCTTTCCTTTAACCGGATCCGCATCTCCTCAAAATTCTGGCAGAGCTGCCCGATCTCGTCGTCATCCTCCACCTCCAGGGTAAAGTCCAGGTTTCCGTCCCGGATCTTCTTGGTCGCCTCCTGGAGCTTTCCAATGGGCCGCAGGATAGACTGGTATACCCAGACCGTCAGCACCGCCCCGGTGATAAACAAGATCATCACGCTGGTGACCAGCATCTCAAAGATCATGGACTTGGCCTCCGGCACCATATCCATCACATTGGTCACCAGATAGACGCCGCCGTCGTCCCCATCCGGAAAAATAAACTCCCGGATCTTTAAAAGATGCTCCGTATCCTTATCCAGAAAATTCCTCCAGGACGACGGAGCCCCTGCGTCCTCATAGCCGAAAAACTCCTGCTTCAGCTCCTCCACAGTGGCCGTATCGCCCACAAAGAGCAGCTCCTCTGCCTTCCGCACCACCAGAAACGAGTGCTTCATGGACAGTCTCCCGTTCAGATCCGCCAGGTACGTCTCATCACTGAATTTCCCCGTATCCGCTTCCAGCACCTTGTCGATCTCCTTTTGGATGGACTCTGTCAGATGGCTGAAAACCCGGATGGATGCGCCGGAAAACAGATCCACATCCCCGGAAACACCATAGGTCTCGCTGAATACTCTGGCCTGGTAATTGTTGAGCCCGATGATCGCCATATAGATCAGCGTGATGGGAACGACTGTGATGGTGAGGAATGCGATGGCAAGCTTTGTACGGATCTTCATAAACGCCGCTCCCCCTTTTTCACATCGCGTATTTTCTTTATTATACCATGTCCTCCGGACATAGTACCCCTCCGGGGGAATTGGGCGCCTGGCTTTCTGCGGTGATCGCAGAAACCAGATGCGCGATGGTATAATGTCTGTTTTACAGACATTATACCATGTCCTCCAGACATGGTACCCCTCCGGGGGAATTGCTCGCCTGCCTTT
>CAJMRM010000008.1 GCA_905215775.1 uncultured bacterium | reverse complement strand
ATGATGAAATTATGTATCGGCTTTAAAATTCAAATCCGTAGCATCTGTCGTTTAACCAACCACGCAGACAGAGATTGCGATATCGGATGGTGCGGCAATTATCAGCTGCCGCTGGCATTTCTTAAATCGAGTTTCATTTTATATTCAGTTATTTTTTATAATAAATTACGGAGCGTATGTTTGCCAATACTTTTGAGAAAGGTTTTGAATAATTCTCCAAAAATCGAGGCATACTATTAAATTTAGTCTTGGAAAAATAAATCTTAATCAATTCTTGCAATAACTTTCAGCGTACAAATATTAAATAATATATGCATATAGTTGTTACAATTTACGAAACCATATGGTATAATAATTGCGTAACCAAATTCATATACAAAACCTTATGATTTTGCTTTAAGTATTTTGCGTGCTGCTGTCCCCATACGCCAATATGCCTTTCTTCCTTTTCGGCGGGCAAAATAAGATCAGACAAATAATAGTCGCTTTGAAGTGTATAACTGATACCTGCTTTTTCATCTGTTTAATGCTGTTTCATTTTGTAATCCTCCAATATGATTGATTTTATCTACAATCCAATCAATCTGGCTGACTACAAAGCCCAAGGGAGAAGCTGCTTCCTTATGCAGCCTCTCCCTTGGGGCGCCCTTTTTTAATGTCATGGGAAAGTGCGTCCTATGACATTAAAAAAATATCATAGGAAAACCGTAAATAAAAGTTAAAGCATCAGGACAGGAGATCCGGTATAATGAAAGCAGAAGAAGGTCCCGCCAATGCGGAAGAAAGGAGAGAGAAAAATGAAACGGGAGGAATGGAAGAGAGGCTGCAAAAGGGCCGGATGTCTGCTGACGGTCCTTGGGACGGGGGCTGTACTCTGCGGCTGCAGTCCGGAAAAAACAGGATCAGATCCCGCCGGGGTGAGTCCCACTGGTTATCCGTCCGGGGAGGTCCAGAGACAGACCGTTTATTATGGAGGAAGGCTGTACTGGTATCAGGGCGAGGGCTTTGAATTGCCTCTGGAGACTGGGTTTGAGAAGGCCGGAACAGTGGAAAAGGTCCTGACGGAGGAATATCCGTCTGAAGAGCTCTGGGGAACCCGGCTGAAGGAGGGACAGGAGGTCTATGCAGACCCTGCGGAGCCGGAGGTCCTCTATGTGAAATATGAAAACGGGTATGGAAGGTTTGAAATGGAAGAGGGAGAAGCGGCCGGGAAAACGGACAGCCAGGCCGTGAGACAGCTGAGAAAAGCCCGGCTCCCCGAGGAGCCGGCGTATCAGAGCGATGAGGAACGGTGGGAGGCAGAACGGAACAAGCGTCTTCCAGAGGATTTCACGGCCGCCTACGGGGAATTTTCCTATGAAACGGCGGCCGGACTTCTGAGGGATACAAAAGAGAATGCGGTGTACTCGCCGTTGGGCCTTTACTACGCTCTGGCGGCAGCGGCCCAGGGCGCCGAAGGGAAAACCAGGGAGGAGCTTCTGTCCCTGCTGGGATACGACAGCGCTGAGGCGCTGGAAAGGGACTGTAAAAGCTCCTTTGAGGCCCTTTACCATGTGCCTGGAGAGGGAAACAGGACAAAGGCTGGAAAGGAGCCGCATACGTCGGAGCTTTATTCCCTGCAGATCGCAGGCTCCCTGTGGGCCGACGACGGTTTTTCTTTAAAAGAAGCATTTGCGGATAAGGCTTCGGAGGCCTTCTATATGGACGTGTTCCAGGGGGATCTTCAGGGGGAAGCCGCCGGAGAAGCCATGGCCGGCTGGGTGCAGGAGCACACCGGAGGGATGATCTGTCCGAAACCGTCTCCTCTGCCGGAAAATACGGAGCTTTCCCTGAGGAATACGGTGTATTTTTACGATCAGTGGCAGGACCGGTTTCCTTTGGAGGCCACTGCGGAGGATGTGTTTTATGGGGGCGACGGCCGGGAGACGGTCTGCGATTTCATGAACCGGAGGGATGCCTCGGCCGGATTCCGGAGAGGGGAAAATTTCACCGCCTCAGAGCTGTTTCTGAAAAACGGAGCAATGGTATTCGTTCTTCCGGACGAGGGAACTGACGTCCGGGAGCTGGTCTGGTCGGCGGAAACTCTGGAAGAAGCCCTTTGCGGATCCAGTGGTCAGGGCTGGGGAGAGGTGGTCTGGAAGGTGCCGGTATTTTCTTATGGGTACAAGGCGGAGGGAATGAAGGAAATGCTTCAGACTCTGGGAGTAAGGGATGCCTTTGGGGAAACGGCGGATTTTTCCGGGCTCTCGGACCAGAAGCCGCTGGGAATTTCGAATATTGCCCAGGAGGTGCATATCGGCATTGATGAAAACGGTGTGGAGGCGGCGGCATTTACAGAGATCTTCTGGGCTGGGGCGACCCTTCCCCAGGGCCGGGCAGAGATGGTCCTGAACCGGCCGTTTCTCTATGCGGTAAAAAATAAGGGGCAGCTTCTGTTTGTGGGGATCTGCCAGAATCCGGCCTCATAAAAATATATAGGAATCAGAAACCAGAGAAAAATGCGCCCCGGCCATTTCAGATCACTGAAACGCCGGGGCGCATTTTATATCTGGTATTACATATATCCGGGCCCCACGGGAATATAGATATCATCCAGCGGAGAGCTGGGGATAAAGGGAGCCGTGGTTTCCGGGACCATTCCGCCGTCGGGAGCGTGGGTCTCATTTTCTGGAGGCAGCACCACAGCAGACTGGGTATGGATCGGGCAGGGGCCTGGCATTGCATAGTTGGAATCGTCGGTTCCTCCGGATTCTCCCTCCGGCGTGACCACAACTGTACGGCTGAGTCTGGATTCCAGCGGGCAGAACTCTGTGGGAAGTCCTCCGGATTCCCCGCAGACCGTAATGGCCACATGATGGTCGCAGACCTGGGTGGGAACGGTTCCTTTGGCAAAATACTCCGTATAAACGGCGCTGCCTCTGGGATCCGCTTCACAGACGCCGGGATTCGGCAGCATTCCGGACTTGCGGCATACGCTGGCGGTTTCAATGGAGTCGGGAACCGGGAAGCCGGTATCGGCCAGTCCCTCATGTACCCGGGTCATGATCTGCCGCCAGATCCGTTTGTGGTAGGAGGTGCTGCTTCCGATGGCCGAAATCTTCTGGTTATCGTCACAGCCGGACCATATGCCGGCAGTATAGTACGGTGTATAGCCCACAAACCAGATATCCACGTTGCTGGTGGTCGTACCGGATTTTCCGGCATTGGACATACCAGGGATATTGGCTGGTACGCTGGTGGAATTCAGGCTGATGCCGGGAGAAGCGTACATGCGGCTGCTTTCCATGGACTCTGCCAGGGCGTCGGTCAGGAGAAAGGTCGTGGAATCCTTAAGGACCCGTTTGGTCTGGGGCTCATTCTCCAGAAGGACTTTTCCGTTGTGATCCAGGATCTTTGTGAAGAAAACAGGCTTCGTATAGATCCCGCCGTTGGCGATGGTGGCGTAGGCTCCGGTGAGTTCCAGGTTGGAAACGCCCTTGGTGATGCCTCCCAAGGCCGTGGCCGCATTGTAATCCGTTTCTGTCAGAGAGGTGATCCCGAAATTCCGGGCGTATTCCACGCCCAGTTGGGGCGTTACCGTCTCCATCATACAGCGGACGGCCACAATGTTCATCGAATAAACGATGCCGTCGCGGATGGTGCTGTATCCCATATATCCCTTCTTGGAATACCAGTTCCGGAAGGTTTTCTGGCCAACCGTATAGGGGGCGTCATAGTAGACCGTGCTCAGGGTGGCTCCGCAGGTGTCCAGAGCCGGCGCAAAGGCGGTCAGCACCTTAAAGGTGGAGCCTGGCTGACGCAGGGTGTTGGTGGCACGGTTTAAGGACAGGCTGATCTCTTTAGTTCCGCGGCCGCCGTTGACCGCTTTTACATAGCCCGTATGCTGGTCCATGAGGACGAAGGAAATCTGGGGCTGCAGAATATAGTAGACCACCTCGCCCAGAACCGTATCGCTCTCTTTTGTCACAGCGGCCTTATAGGCGGCGATGGCCTCGTTGGCCTCCTCCTTCGTGCGGAACAGACCGTCGTAGGAGGTCTGGCCCAGCTCTGTCCGGTAATATGTCTTCATGGTCTCGTCCGAATAGTTGGTGACGGTCTCGTCCCCATGCTGGATAGAGAGCCGGTAATCGACGGAATAGTATACCACGTCGTAGTTATCCGGATTATTGACCTCCTCGTCCACAATGGCCTGGATATCCGGATCCTGGGTGGTATAGATGGAAAGTCCTCCGGCGTACAGAAGATTGGATGCCTGGGACTCCGTATAGCCCAGCTGTTCCTGGAGGGCGGTCATGACCTGCTCCGTCAGCTCGTCCGTGAAATAGGAATAGGGAGTCTGGCTTTCCTGGGTCACAAGATCCACGTTCTGGATCCTGGAGTAGACGTTGTCTGCCAGGGCCTCCTCCTGCTCCTCTTTGGTGATCTTTCCCTGCTCATACATATACTGGAGGATCACCCGGCGCTTTTCCTCGTTGTTTTTCCTGCCTTTTTCCGACAGGGGATTATATTTGGTGGGGTTCTGGGTGATGCCGGCAATGACCGTGGACTCGGAAAGGGTCAGCTCGGACACATCCTTTCCGAAATACCGCTTGGCGGCGGATTTCACGCCCAGAGTATTATTCCCCAGGTTGATGGTGTTCAGATAGTTTTTGAGGATGATCTCCTTGTCCATGATCTTTTCCAGCTGGATGGCCAGATACTGCTCCTGGATCTTCCGTTCCAGCTTCTCGCCGAAGGAATCCTCGTTTCCGCCGGCAAAGATATTGTTCTTGATCAGCTGCTGGGTCAGGGTGCTGCCGCCGCCGGCTGGCTCATTGGTGAGGACGCCCACTGCCGCACGGATCATTGAACGGGGATCCACACCGTGGTGGGACCAGAAACGGGAATCCTCAATGGCTACAAAGGCATCGATCAGGCACTGGGGCAGCTCTTCGTATGTGGCCTCCAGACGGTTGGAACCGGATTTTACCAGCGTTTCCGTCAGATTGCCCTTGCTATCATAAACCATGGTCGCGTACCCGCTGGGCTCGATGCTGGCCACGTCGATCTCCGGCGCGGCGTCGATGATCCCTTTAAAGATACCGTAGCCCAGGCTTACAGAAAGTATGATCCCCACAGTAAAAAGGACCAGGACCAGCTTCACAAGCCAGAGGACCAGCTTGGAAGTGACCTTCTGGGCCTTTGAACTGGATTTCTGCAGCTTTCTGGCTACTTCATTTTTTCCATAATTCATTCAGGAAGCCTCCTTTATATTTCCCCATTATAACAAACTTCTCCAGAATAATAAATACCTATTGTGGAAAAGTTTTGTTTGTATTATGATATTTTTGACAGTAAAGTGGGGAAACAGTAAGAAAAAATTATGAATTCAGAAATAAATGACACAAGGGAGGATGCAGGATGGCAGATCGTTATAAGATCCTTTATGAGGGCGGCGAGGGAGAGACGGAGGTAAAAAAGTCCAGGTTCATCGCCACCACCCGGCCCGTAAGCTCGGAGGAGGAGGCTGCGGCCTTCATCGGGGAAATGAAAAAGAAATATTGGGACGCATCCCATAACTGCTCGGCCTTTACGATCGGCAGGAACCACGAGCTGACCCGCTGCAGCGACGACGGGGAGCCGGCCCAGACGGCGGGACGCCCCATGCTGGACGTGCTCCTGGGAGAGGATGTCCACGATATCTGCGTGGTGGTGACCCGGTATTTCGGCGGGACCCTGCTGGGGACCGGAGGACTGGTGCGCGCATATTCAGGCGCTGTAAAGGAAGGGCTTTTAAACAGCCGGATCGTGGAAAAGGCCAGGGCGTTTCAGATGAACGTAACGACGGGCTATACGGGAGTCGGAAAGATCCAGTATATCCTGGGACAGGAAAAGATTACGGTCATGGACAGCATCTATACAGACCAGGTGGAGTTCAGGCTTCTGGTTCCGGCGGATCTGTACGAAACGCTGGAGAAGAAGCTGACGGAGGGGACTAACGGCGGCGCACGGCTGGAAAAAGGCGATGAAATATGGTATGGTCTTTTAAATAAGGAAGTAATTTTATTTGAAGCTTAAGATTTGATTGCATTTTACCGCTCATAATGCTATAATCGGGAGTCGGTAAATCAGTTTTGAGTCAGGAAAGAGGAGTTTTATGAAGATCAAACGCGAGGATATCAGAAACATAGCGATCATTGCCCATGTAGACCACGGCAAGACCACTCTGGTGGATCAGCTTCTGCGCCAGAGCGGCGTGTTCCGCGCCAACCAGGAAGTGGTGGAGCGCGTCATGGACTCCAATGACATTGAGAGAGAGCGCGGTATCACGATCCTTTCTAAAAATACCGCAGTTTTTTATAAAGGCGTAAAGATCAATATCATCGACACGCCAGGCCACGCAGATTTCGGCGGCGAGGTGGAGCGTGTCCTTAAGATGGTGGACGGCGTGGTCCTGGTGGTGGACGCCTTTGAGGGACCCATGCCCCAGACAAAATTTGTGCTTCAGAAAGCCCTGGAGCTGGATCTGCACGTGATCGTCTGCATCAATAAGATCGACCGCCCGGAGGCGAGACCGGCGGATGTGATCGACGAGACCCTGGAGCTTTTCATGGATCTGGACGCGTCCGATGAGCAGCTGGACTGCCCCTTCGTATACGCTTCCGCCAGGGCCGGCTTTGCAAAAAAAGAGCTGGATGATCCGGAAGTGGATATGAGCCCGTTATTTGAGACGATCATCAGCTATATCCCGGCTCCGGAGGGAGATCCGGAGGCCGATCCCCAGCTTCTGATCAGCACCATTGACTATAACGAGTATGTGGGCCGGATCGGCATCGGAAAGATCGACAACGGCTCCCTTCGGGTCAACCAGGACTGCGTCATCGTAAACCATCATGATATGGATAAGAGACGGAGAGTGAAGATCGGAAAGCTGTATGAGTTCGACGGCCTGAACCGGGCGGAGGTCCAGAGCGCGGAGATCGGCTCCATTGTGGCAGTGTCCGGTATCCCGGATATCCACATCGGCGATACGATCTGCTCCCCGGAGAATCCGGTGGCGATTCCGTTCCAGAAGATCTCTGAGCCGACCATCTCCATGAACTTCATGGTAAACGACAGTCCCCTGGCCGGCCAGGAGGGAAAATTCATCACTTCCCGCCATATCCGGGAGCGTCTGTTCCGGGAGCTGAATACGGATGTGAGCCTGCGGGTGGAGGAGACAGATTCTGCCGACTGCTTTAAGGTCTCCGGCCGTGGAGAGCTGCACCTGTCCGTTCTCATTGAGAACATGCGCCGGGAGGGCTTTGAATTTGCGGTCAGCAAGGCAGAGGTGATCTATAAATATGATGAGAGGAACCGGAAGCTGGAGCCCATGGAGCTGGCTTATGTGGATGTTCCGGAGGAGTATTCCGGCTCTGTGATCCAGAAGCTCACCAGCAGAAAGGGAGAGCTTCAGGGAATGAGCCCGGCCAACGGCGGCTATACCAGGCTGGAATTTTCCATTCCGTCCAGAGGCCTCATCGGCTACCGCGGCGAGTTCATGACCGATACCAAGGGAAATGGCATCCTAAATACCATCTTCGACGGCTATGCGCCGTTTAAGGGCGAGCTAAATTACCGGAAAAACGGCTCCCTGATCGCTTTTGAGGCCGGCGAGTCCATTACCTACGGCCTGTTCAACGCCCAGGAGAGAGGAAATCTGTTCATCGGGCCCGGCGTTAAAGTATATTCCGGTATGGTCGTAGGAGAGTGCCCCAAGGCCGAGGATATTGAGCTGAATGTCTGCAAGACAAAGAAGCTGACCAATACCCGTTCCTCCAGCTCCGACGAGGCGCTGAAGCTGACGCCGCCCAAGGACATGAGCCTGGAGCAGTGTCTGGATTTCATTGATACCGACGAGCTTCTGGAGGTAACGCCCAAGAGCCTGAGGATCCGGAAAAAGATCCTGGATCCCACCTTGAGAAAGAGGGCCATGATCAGCAAGAAGAACCAGTAGCTGGACTGAAAAAAAGAAGAAACGGCGGAAAGCGCCGGAACAGACCGGGGGCATGCTTCTGCGGGAACGCAGAGGCGGCCCCGGTTTTTATACGAAAACAGGGAGAGCATTATGATACAGATTCTTGTGAGCGCCTGCCTTACAGGCGAGAACTGCAAGTGGGACGGAGGAAATAACAGAAATGAAGCGCTGCTGGAATTTATGAAGCGCATGGAGGGAAAGGCAGAGTTTCATTCGGTCTGCCCGGAACAGCTGGGAGGGCTTTCCACCCCGAGACCGGCCTCGGAGGTGCGGGAGGACGACGGAGTCGTCGTCAACACCGAGGACAGGAATGTGACTGCCGAATTTCTTCTGGGGGCGGATCTGGCATTAAGGGAAGCGAAAAAATACGGCTGTACCATCGCTATTTTAAAAGAAAAGAGCCCCTCCTGCGGCTGCAGCGGCATCTATAACGGCAGCTTTTCCCATACCCTGGTCCCGGGCATGGGAAAAACGGCAGCCCTTCTGTCCGGATATGGGATCCGGGTGGTGGGGGAATCCCAGATCGGAGAGCTGGAAAAGGAGCTGTAGCTTCTATTGGGCTCCTGGAAGATTCCAGTCGTATTTTCTGGCCAGAAGGCGGATCAGCACTACGATGGAGGAGCTTAAAAACATGGACAGGTTGTGGTCTGCGGTCTGCATGAAGAGCAGATAGGAGACCGCTCCGGCAATGGAGGCGCAGGCATAGATATGCCTGCGGAGGACCACAGGAGTCTGGCCGGAAAGGATATCCCGCAGGATCCCTCCGCCTACTCCGGTCATAACGCCCAGAAAGGCGCAGAGAAAGCCATTGTCTCCGTACCCGGCGCTGATGGCCATATTGACTCCGGTGGCGGTGAAAAGCCCCAGCCCCACTGCGTCCAGAAAATTCATGATATTGTCGTAGGTTTTCCCCTGGAGATGAAAAAGCTGGCTCCATTTCAGACGGATGGTCAGAAACATGCAGTTGACGGTCCAGAAGGCAATGATGGTGTTGGTGGGATCCAGGAACATTCCCGGAGGCGTATGGCCGATGAGAATATCCCGGCACATGCCTCCGCCTACGGCGGTGGTGACACCCAGGACCACGATCCCCAGATAGTCCAGACGGCGCTTTACGGCCACCATGGCCCCGGAGCTGGCAAAGGCAATGGTCCCGACGATCTCCAGAAGCTTATAAACGTTGATATCGGGCAGCATGATTTCTCCTTTTCATATACCACGGACGGATCGGCGGTTATGGGACGCTTTTCCGGGGCCGGTATGGATAAACGGGGTCCGGCGGGCTACTGGAGCACGGTTGTCCCGGCATACTGGTTGAAGAGCTGCTTCACATAGACCACCTTCTGAAAATACTCCGCCGCCATAGTGCCGCGGTTTACTGCAGCCTGCAGCTCCGTTGTGGTGAAATTCATGGCATCGGAAAAGGTTTCGGCAAAGTCCTGGCGGAGCTTTCCTCCGGAGGCTTTATTCAGGGGCGATTCCATTGCATGACCCAGCTCATGGGCTGTTTCTATCAGCCATCCGTTCGTCTGGACTATGTTGGAATCCGATGAATAGGTTCCCATGACCCCCATGCCGGCATTTGTAGTTCCATTGGAATCGATATAGATGGACTGAAATTTCAGAGGCTTTCCTGTGGCTGCCTGGGAAGCGTCGGCAATGATCCGGACACTGCCAGGCGGATAATCCGCCAGAAGGTCTTTCACCGTGTTAGCAAACTCATACCTTTCATCAATGGAAAAAGTCTTTCTATGAGAAAGGGAAATTCCATACTGCGTCTGGAACTCCGCCTCCAGACGGGCCAGATGCTCCGCGATCTCTGCGTCGATGGCGGCCCTTGACTCCTCTGTGTATTCTCTTATGTGGCCCTGGGAATCGCAGTACAGGGTACAGGAGGTGCTCATTCCGTCGGAATTCCTATAATAGTAAGTCACCAATGCCACTTTGGGCTGCTTTGAGGACGTCAGGTAGATAACCTGGCCATTGTATTCGTACAGGCCTGTATTGCCCAGAAGGTGCGCTATGGCGGGATCCCGGGCGGCCTGCTCTTCCTGATAGGGTTGGAGGAAACCATCCCGGTATTGTGACTGGATAACGATGGGATAGCCGGTGGCTCCATACTGGACCATTTCATTGGTATCGTACCGGGGCTCTGCCTTGGCGGGCAGAGCAGAAGCGTTAAAAATCGAAGCTGCGAGAAGTAAGGCCATCAGGCTTTTGCTTAAAAAGGATTTCTTTATCATTTCTTTTCTCCTGATGATAGAAAATACGGCTGGCCTGCTCCGGGGAGCGGCGGCAAAGCCGGTGCCGGACTCTGCGGACCGGCCGGTTTCTCATGTGTTCCAACGCCGAATAGTAATAAAGGGACTGTATTCCGGCTCTCTGCAAGAGCGGTTCAATACAGCCCCTTTTATGGTTTTCCAGATATGTACCGGGTCAGGAGCTATGCGATGGTAGTGCCGCCCCGTCCAGCCAGGGCATCCTTTGCCATATCCATAGAGGTGATAATGGCGTGACGGCCCTTTCCGGCATTTATGAAATCGATGGAAGCCTCGACCTTGGGAAGCATGGAACCGGCGGAGAACTGGCCCTCCTTTGCGTAGCGCTCTGCATCGGAGACAGTGACCTTGTCCAGATGGATCTCATGGTCAGAGCCATAATTCAGGCATACATTATCAACGCCGGTCAGGAACATCAGAACGTCGGCATCGGTTTCCTTTGCCAGAAGTCCCGCAGAACGGTCCTTTTCAATGATGGCGCTGGCGCCCTTTAAGCTGGTTCCCTGCTCCATAACGGGGATTCCGCCGCCGCCTGCGGCAATGACCAGCTGGTCCGCATCCAGAAGTGCCTTGATGGCGTCGATCTCCACGATGGCCACGGGTCTGGGTGCTGCCACGATCCGGCGGTAGCCGTTTTCCGTCTTAACGGTGAAGTTTCCCTTGGCTTCCTCGGCCTTTGCCTCTTCGGCAGTCATGGTACGGCCGACAACCTTAAGAGGCGTGTAGGAGGATTCATCATAGGGATCCACGGTCACCTGGGTCAGGATCGTGGAAACGGGCTTATAGATGCCGCGCTTGATGAGCTCTGAACGCAGGGCGTTCTGAAGGTCGTATCCGATGTAGCCCTGGCTCATGGCAGAGCAGACAGACATGGGGGCCGGCGTATATTCCTTATGCTCCCTGGCCAGTTCGTTCAGGGCTGTATGGATCATTCCCAGCTGGGGAGTATTTCCGTGGGTGATGACCACCTGCCAGCCGTTCTGGATAAAATCTGCAATGGTTTTGGCGGCTTTGGCAACCGCAGCCTTCTGTTCCGGAAGATTGGTCCCCAGAGCGTCGTGTCCCAGGGCCAGTACAAGTCTCTTTTTTGCCATATGGATCAATTCCTTTCACTGGATTGTTCTATTTCTCCTATCATATCACATTTTTTCGGTGGTTGGAAGGAAATTTTTGCAATTTTACCACAAGTATGTTATGATGATGAAAGATATGGCAAAATCTGACCTTAGGAGGAAGAAAAAGTGAAGCTGTTATCAATCGCAATCCCATGCTATAACTCGGCAGCATATATGGAAAACTGTATCCGGTCCCTTCTGCCGGGCGGCGACGAGGTGGAGATCCTCATTGTGGACGACGGATCCCAGAAGGATAATACGGGCGAGATCGCAGACCGGTATGAACGGGAATATCCGGGGATCTGCCGTGCCATCCACCAGGAAAACGGCGGCCACGGCGCGGCCGTAAATGCAGGACTCCGGGCGGCCACAGGTATTTTCTTCAAGGTGGTGGACAGCGATGACTGGGTCAATAAGCAGGCGTATGAGCAGGTGCTGAACACGCTGCGGCGGTTCGTGTATGGAAAGGATACCCTGGATATGCTGATCACCAATTTTGTGTATGAGAAGCAGGGGGCGAAGCATAAAAAGGTAATGAACTACAACACCGCTCTTCCCAAAAACGAGGTGTTTACCTGGGACGATGTGAAGGTGTTCATAGCAGGGCAGTACATCCTCATGCATTCGGTCATCTACCGGACAGAGCTTTTACGGGACTGCGGCCTGGAGCTTCCCATGCATACGTTCTATGTGGATAATATTTTTGTTTATGAGCCCCTTCCTCATGTACAGAAGATGTATTATCTGGATGTGAATTTTTACCGGTATTTCATCGGCCGCTCGGACCAGTCGGTCAATGAGCAGGTGATGATTGGGCGGATCGACCAGCAGATCCGGGTGACGAAGCTGATGCTGGGCTACTATGACGTGACCCGGCTCCAGAACAGGAAGCTGCGCCGGTATATGACCCGGTATCTGGAGATCATGATGGTGGTCAGCTCGATTCTGGCGATCCGTTCCGGAACCGATGAAAATATGGCAAAAAAGAAGGAATTGTGGGAGTATGTGAAGAAAACCAATCCCAGGCTGTACATCAGGCTCCGGTTCGGCTTCCTGGGCCAGGGAATGAACCTTCCCGGCAAGGGAGGACGGCAGATCTCCATTGCTGGATATAAGATCGCACAGAAGTTTTTTGGATTTAACTGATATGGATTCCCGGGAACGGGCAGAAAAGAAAAAGGGCTGGGCGCAGTTTTTAACTGCGTACCAGCCTTTTCAGATCGGAATAGAAGCCAGGATAGGAGATGGAAACACAGTCCGCGTCCTGAAGCTCGGTGGTACCCTCGGCGGCGAGAGCAGCAACGGCAAAGGTCATGGCGATCCGGTGGTCCATATGGGCCGAGACTGCGGCGCCGTGTAAGGGACGGCCTCCGTTGATGATCATGCCGTCGTCGGTCTCTGCGACATCGGCTCCCATGGCCCTCAGGTTTTCTGCCACAATGGCGATGCGGTTGGATTCCTTGACCCTTAATTCGGCGGCGTCCCTGATGACTGTGCGGCCCTGGGCAAAGCAGGCCATGAGGGCCACCGTCGGAAGCTCGTCGATCATGGCGGGGATAACGGATCCTCCGATCACTGTACCCTTTAGGCTGCTGGAGCGCACCAGAAGATCGGCAGTGGGCTCGGAGCCGCTGTGATCCTCGTTTAAAATGGTCAGATCGGCTCCCATGGCCTTACAGACTGTGAGGAGGCCGGCACGGGTGGGATTGATCCCCACGTTTTTTATAAGAACCTCTGAGTTGGGCAGGATCAGTCCGGCAGCGGCAAAATACACGGCAGAGGAGATATCTCCCGGGACTGTGATCCGGTTTCCGTACAGCTCCGGCGTCTGTCGGATCATGGCGGTGGAGCCCTGGGTGCGGATATCGGCGCCAAAGAATTTCAGCATCAGCTCGGTGTGGTTTCTGGAAAGCTGGGGCTCTGTGACGCTGGTTTCCCCGTCGGCATAAAGGCCGGCCAGGAGGATCGAGGATTTTACCTGGGCGGAGGCCACAGGAGAATCATAATGGATCCCGGAAAGGGGCTTCCCGGTAATGTGAAGGGGCGCACAGCCGTTTCCGTTTACGCTTTTTATGTCGGCCCCCATCATGGAAAGGGGAGTGATGATCCGGTTCATGGGGCGCTTCTGGATGGATGCGTCACCGGTGAGGTCGGCGGAAAAATCCTGGGCTGCCAGGATCCCGGAAATGAGCCGGGTGGTGGTGCCGCTGTTGCCGCAGTCCAGAGCGCCGGAGGGAGCGGAAAGGCCGCGAAGCCCTTTGCCCCGGACGGTGACCACACCGTCCCTGTGCTCGATCTCCACGCCCATACGGCGGAAGCAGGAGATGGTGGAAAGGCAGTCGGCGCCCTCCAGGAAGCCGTGGATCTCAGTGGTCCCCCTGGCAATGGAGCCCAGCATGACGCTGCGGTGGGAAATGGATTTGTCGCCGGGGACCGTAACGGAGCCCCGGATGCTTTTTGCGGGAGAGAGTTTCATGGAATGCCTCATTTCTATTTAATCAGTGTATAGTTGTATTTTTTCAGCAGCTCATATGCCCTGGTCTCTGCCTCCTGGTTATAGAAGGAGATCCGGAGAGCGCCTTCGCCCTCTTCCCGGCTATGGTTGATGCCGATGTTTTTAATGTTGATGCCTTTGGAGGCCAGGAGCACGGCCAGGGTGGAGATGGAGCCGGGCTCGTCTACGATGTCCACGGTAAAGGAAAAGTCCGGAGCCACGGGACCGCGGCTGTGGCTGGAGAAGGTGTTGCGGTATGCGCCCGATTCCTCGAACAGCCGGTGGATGGCGTCCCCGTCCCGGCGGTCCAGCTCCCCATATACGGTCTCCAGGGACTGGATGTACCGGCGGAGCAGCACCTTGATATTTTCTGTATTGGTCATACAGATCTGCTCCCACATGACCGGGGACGAGGATGCGATCCTGGTAATGTCCTTAAAGCCTCCTGCGGCGATGGTCCGCATAAGCTCCTCCCGGTTATCGTTGTCCCTCACAAGAGTTACCAGGCTGGAGGCCACCAGATGGGGCAGGTGGCTGATGGCAGCCACAGAAAAATCATGCTGCCGGTAGTCTGTGACCAGGGGGATGGCTCCGACGGACAGGGCCATCCTCCGGATCCGCTCGATCTGCTCCGGCGTGCTTTTTTCTGTGGGGGTGATCATATAGTAGGCGTTTTCCAGAAGATGGTCCGTGGAATTTTCATACCCGGTTTTTTCAGAGCCAGCCATGGGATGGCCGCCCACAAAGACCTCCTCCATCCCCAGGCGCTTTACGGTCTCATGGATATCCGTTTTGGTGCTGCCCACATCTGTGACCAGAGCGCCCGGCTTCAAAAGCGGGCGGATCCGTTCCAGGTAGGAAGCGTTATATTCCACCGGGGTGCAGAGAAGGACCAGGTCGCACCAGGAGATCTCTTCTCCGATCTCGTCGAGGATCACGTCCACGACCCCGTCCTTCTTTGCCTGCTCCAGCTTATGGCGGCTTCTCATATATGCCATGATCCGCACGTCCCTGCGGCTTCTTTTTATCCCGCGGGCAATGGAACCGCCGATCAGTCCCAGCCCGATAAAACCAATGGTCAAATCTTTCATAATCAAGTCCTCCTGGAATTAAATTTTAAATCACCCCCTGGTAAATGTCAACAAAAAACTCAGCGCATTAAAGCGAAAAAGCTATCTTTATTTTAAGCCGGCCCGGTAAAGCTCCCAGGCGATCCGGGCGCTTTCCTCCAGCTCCTCCAGACAGAAAAATGCGTCCATGACAGATTTTCCGGGAGCCACCGGCCCATGGTTTTTTAAGAGGAAGCCGTCGGATAAGCCGGCCCGCTCCCGAAAGGCCCGGAACAGTGCCTCAGAGCCTGGTTTTTCATAAGGGATCAGACCCACGGTCCCTAATTTCATCCGGAGATACGGCGTATGGTCCGGAATGCAGTCCTGTTCATTTCCGGCGGGGACAAAGCTCCAGAGCACAGAGAAGGTGCTGTGGGTATGGATCACGGCGCCGGTGGACGGAGATTTCTCGTACAGGGCCAGGTGCAGGGGCCATTCCTTGCTGGGCTTTTTTTCCGAAAGCACGGTGCCGTCCATGGAGATCACGGCAAAATCTTCTTTTTTCATGGTCCCGAAGCAGGAACCGGTGGCGCTGATATAGATCCGGTCATGGTGGCGGAAGCTCAGATTGGCGGAGGAGCCGCTGGTCTTTCCCCGGTCAAAGAGACTGCGGGCTGCCCAGACGGCATCGGAAAGCTTCTGCTCCAGCTGGGGATCGGCGGCGCAGGTCATGGAAAGGGCGCGGCCGAAAAAATCCTCCTGGCCGAAGTTTCCGCTCTTTAAAATAAGCCGGATGCCAGGCTCCTTTACGGGAACCATGATGGGAACACCGGGGGCCACGCTTTCTCCGATCCAGTAAGAGGAGAATCCCAAGGCTCTGGTGACAGCGCCGGAGGTTTCGCCGCCGGCAGAAACGATCCTGGTGTAGCCGGCCTTTACGGCCCGGACGGCCAGCTGGGCGGCGGCCCCCTCCAGGAGAGACGCGACTGTTTCTGCCCCCAGCTCCTGGAATTCCTTTACTTTTTCCGGTGTATCGGAGCTGTAAACCAGGACGGCGCCGGAATCGTTTTCATGGTCCTGGATGAACCGCCAGGCATCCTCCACGGTCTGCCGTCCGTCCAGAAGAGCCCGGGGATCCAGCTTATAGGAGGGATTGCTCCGGGACTCATACCAGGCGATCTGTTCCAGGGTTGCCTTGGAACAGCTTCCGGCCAGGAGAAGGGCCTTCCCCGGAACGGCGCTGTCCGGAATCCTTCCGCCGCCGGAAAGGCTTTGGGTCCACAGCCTTGCCAGAGGCTCCAGGAGGCCGCTCCCTCCGGTAAGGAGCGCCAGATCCTTAAATGCCGCGGCAATGGCCTCCCCGTCTTTGGCGGCTTTGTAATCGGGAATCATATAAAAACGTCTGGTTCCTGCCTTTTCTGCCGCCTTCTCCAGAGAAAATGAAGAAAGGCTGCCGGTCTCGATGCAGGGCCACTGGCTCTGGGGCTCCATAAGGCGGCGGATGCTGCTGTCCCACATGGGAGTCAGCGGATGGTTTTTCATGTGGCTTTCATGAAGGGGGACGCCGTTTACCATGAGATTTCCATTTTCCACAGTACGGCCATTGACGGGAAGAGCCGGGCAGAGAATGGTGCAGGGGACGTCCAGCAGCTCCATAAGGGCATCGGCCACAGGACCGATGTTGCCCTTTGGAGTGGAGTCAAAGGTGGAGCAGTATTTAAAGTAGATCTGTTTTACGCCCTGGTCCAGAAGAAAGCGGGCGGCCCGGAGACTGTCGGCCACTGCCTGACCGGTTTCCTGGGTCCTGGATTTCAAGGCGATGACAATGGCCTGGGCGCGGCCGTCGTCCTCCGGTCGTTCCGGGATCCCGTTATAGAGGCGGACGCTCATCCCGCCTTTCACAAGAAAGGAAGCGGCGTCGCTGGCGCCGGTAAAATCATCTGCGATACATCCGAATACAGCCATATATGTTCCTCCTATCTGCTGCCGCAGGGAAAACGGCTGCTCCTGCGGCAGATTCTTACTTAATTATATAATAGCAAATTTTATGCCAGGCTTAAACGGAAAAAATCCGCCGGAGGGAACGGGCCCGGCAGTTGACGGAACGGATTTTGATGCAGTATACTTGAAACAATGCAACATAAATGCAATGAATTATGCAACATAAGATACAGGAGGAGCCAATGATAAGACTGTTAGTGATCGTCCCCTATCCGGAGCTGAAGAAAATCGTGGATTATGTACTGGAGCACCATCCGGAAAAAGAGAGGCTGGATGCAGACGTCCAGGTGATGACGGTAGAGGATACGCCGGACGTTCCGGCCGATGAATATGACGCCATCATCGCCCGGGGCTATTCTGCCCAGAAGACTATTGCCAGATATAAAAATATCCCCACCATCAGCCTGGATATTTCCGGCTATGATATGCTGCGGGCGGTGATCGAATGCCGGGAGCTCTACCATCCGGAAAAGATCGCCATCTGCGGATTTGAGAGCCAGCTTTTGGAGGCCGAGGAGATCTGCCGCATGGTTGGGGTCCGCGCAGAGGTGTTTGCGCCGGTGCTCCATGACGAGCTGGAAGAAACCATGGAACGGATCCGGGCCTCGGGCTGCGGCGCTGTGGTCGGAGGATATTCTGCCTGCATCCTTGCGGGTCATATGGGGATTCCGTCTATGGTCATAAAAACCGGTCATGATACAGTGCTGAGGGCTGTGGACGAGGCGGTGCGCACAGTGGACAGGATCCGCAGCGAGCGGGTGGTCTCGCAGATGTATAAGACGATCATTTATTCCTCCGAGGACGGGCTTTTGTATGTGGACCGGAGCGGGATGATCCGGGTCAGGAACCGGGTAGCCAGACGGATGAACGGGGATGTGAGCCTCATGGACCGGAAGCTGAAAACGGTCCTTCCTTACCTATATAAAGATTTTGAGGCTGTCATGGCCGGGGGACAGGAGGAGAGCGGCAGGATCCTGACGATCCCGGGAACAAAGACGAAGGTGTCAGTGAGCTGCCGTCCGGTGATCGCCAACAAGGAGATCTCCGGAGCTGTGATCTGTCTTTCGGATATCACCCTGATCCAGAACCTGGAGGGCCAAATCCGGAGAAAGCTGAGTGAACGCGGATTAAAAGCCAGATATACCTTCGGCGACATCCTCCATAAGAGCCGCGCCATGGAGGAGACCATTGAGACAGCCAGAAGATATGCGGCTACGGATTCCAACGTGATCATCGTGGGTGAAACGGGAACGGGCAAGGAGCTGTTTGCCCAGAGCATCCACAACAGCAGCCGGAGGAAAAACGGCCCCTTTGTAGCCATCAACTGTGCGGCCCTGCCGGAGAACCTGCTGGAAAGCGAGCTATTCGGCTATGTGGAGGGGGCATTTACGGGTACCAGCCGGGGAGGGAAAATGGGGCTTTTTGAACAGGCCCACGGCGGCACCCTGTTTTTAGACGAGGTGGAGGAGATCTCCCTTTCCACCCAGAGTAAGCTGTTGAGAGTTCTCCAGGAAAAGCAGGTGCGCCGGATCGGCGACAACAAGGTCATCGACATTGATGTGCGGATCCTTTCAGCCACCAATAAGAGCATCACAAAGCTGTCCGGGGAAGGCGGTTTCCGGAAGGATCTGATGTACCGGCTGGATGTCCTGCGCCTGTTTTTGCCGCCGCTCAGGCAGAGGGAAAGAGACGTGGAATTTTTGTTCTGCCACCTGCTGAAAAGGCTCTGCCAGGACATGGGCGTGCGGGCGCCGGAGCCGGAACCGGAAGCCCTGGAGCTGCTGTACCAGTATCCCTTTATGGGGAACATCCGGGAGCTGAGGAATATTGCAGAACGTGCCCTGGTCCTCGGGGACGGCAGAAGCCTCACAAAAACGGATCTGAAACGCGCCCTGTACCCCAGGGATCTGGAGGCCGGCGGTCCGGCAGAAGCGGGAGCCGGTCACGGAGGCCCGGCGGGCTGCGCGCCGTCTGGGGACAATGGAAGAACGGAGCAGGAGCGGATCGCAGAAGCTCTGGACCAGTGCGGGGGGAACCGTACAAAGGCCGCCGGACTCCTGAGGATGGACCGGTCCACCCTGTGGAGAAAAATGAAAAAATACGGAATCGGATTAAAAGGGTACGGGGAGGATGATGCAGTGGTGAAATAATGATGCAAAACGATGCGATGCGACGGTTATGCAACAAAACTGTGCGCATTCTGCACAAGATCCGGAAACAGGAAGCTGAAAGAAGATCCATGATAAACAAAGGACACCGGGGAAAGAAAAAGAAAATCCATGCGGCAGAAAGAGGTTGGCATAAAGATTGCTTTTTAAATGGGTATCTGAAAAATACAAAAGGGGGTTTGACTTATGTCAACATCGTACGTACTGATCGTGTTTGCATTGGTGATCGTTCTGATGATCGTGCTGATCTCCAAGTGCAAAGTCAATGCCGCCATGGGAATCCTCCTGTCGGCGTTTATCCTGGCCATTGCGTTGGGAACTCCGTGGCAGGAGATCGAGGGTACCATCAACAGCGGCTTCTCGGGAACCATTAAAAGCGTGGCCATCGTCATCTTCCTGGGCTGTACCATGGGTACGGTGCTCGAAAAGACGGGCGCAGCCATCCGGATCACCAAATGGGCCATTGGTCTTGTGGGTGAAAAGCACATGATCTGGGCCATTGCACTGAGCTCTGCCATCCTCGGAATCCCGATCTGGGCCGATACCGTGGTGATCCTTCTGATCCCCATCGTATCCATGCTGGCCGTACAGACGAAGAAGTCCATGATGAGCTACGGCACGGCTCTTTATCTGGGAGCCCTGGTGACGGCTTCTCTTGTGCCGCCTACCCCGGGTCCGGTATCTGCCGCTGCTTTACTGAACGTTCCGCTGGGCCAGGCGATCCTCTGGGGAGCCATTGTGGCAGTTCCAAGCGTGATCGCGGCTACCCTTTACTGCATGACCTTAAAGACACCGGTGGCGCCCAAGGAGGAATTCCTGACAGCCGCCAGAGAGGCAGAGAAGATGAAGCTTCCGTCTCTTTCAAAGTCCCTGCTTCCGATTCTGTTCCCGCTGGCGCTGATCTTTGTGAATACGGCGGCATCGGTCCTGGTGCCGGATACACAGATCGCCAATTTCTGCGCGTTCATCGGCAGCCCGCTGGCAGCTCTCTTTACAGGCTGTATCCTTTCTCTTCTGCTGACCGGTAAGGACTGGAAGAGCAAAAAGGTGTTAAACGACTGGGTCAACGACGGCATCAACGCGGCGGCCATGCCCATTATCGTGACCGGCATGGGCGGAGCCCTGGCTACCTTCGTGAAAAATGCAGGGGTTGCGGAAAAGATCGCAGAGGTGATCGCCCAGTCTGCATTCCCGGCTATTCTGATCCCCATTATCATTGCAGCCATCATCCATGTGGTGACAGGCTCCAACTCTCTGGGCGTTATGACGGCAGCGGCTCTTGTGGAGCCCATGCTGGCCACCCTGGGAATCTCTCCGGTGGCGGCATTCCTGGCCTGCGGCACCGGCGCACTGATGTTTAAGCATGCCAATTCCTCTGGCTTCTGGGTAACAGTTTCCATGTCCAATATGGATGTGAACCAGGGAATCCGCGCCGTAGGCGGCGCATCCACAGTGGCCGGCTTTGTGGGAGCGGCAGTGACCTGCCTGCTGGCGGCCCTGCATGTGATCTAAACATACCGGGGGCGGAGCGTACGGAAACAGCCGCGTGTCTGCATACGGTACGGCGCCTGCCCCTTTCATTGCAAGGCGGTTCTCTGGAGCCGCAGAAAGGAAATTAAAATGGAAAAATTTATCACAAGAGCCGCCAGACTAAATAAGGCATATGACATTGAACTGATCCAGCGGGAGCTGGAATGCGGAGAAGAGGACATCATTGTAAAAAATCATATGATGGGAATCTGCGGATCCGATAAAAGCTTCTACCGGGGCTTCCTTCCGCCCCAGACGGCAGAATTCCGCCAGCCGCCGGAATTTCCCTTCCTCTTAGGCCACGAGAGCGGCGGCACGGTGGTGGCTGTGGGAAGCCGCGTCAGCGATTACAAGGTAGGAGACCAGGTCATGGCCTTTGGATGGAACAATAACTTCGCAGACTATTTTAAGGCCAAAAGCTTCCAGCTGCAGCCGGTGCCCGAGGGGTTAGATATGGATATTGCGGCCTTGGGAGAGCCCACGGCCTGTGCCATGTTCTCCGGACTTCATACCGGCGTCCAGCTGGGCGATACGGTGGTGGTCATGGGAGGCGGCTTTGCGGGCCAGATCATTGCCCAGTGCTCCCGGCTGAAGGGGGCTTACCAGGTGATCGTGGTGGATGTGCTGGATGGAAAGCTGGATCTGGCAAAGTCCCTGGGAGCCGACGTTGTCATCAACTCCAGGGAGGAGGATCCGGTGGCCCGGGTAAAGGCACTGACCGGCGGAAGAGGAGCCGACGTGGTGGTGGAGGCTGCCGGAACGGCAGAGTCCTTCAATGCGGCCAGCGCCATGATCCGCCACAATGGAAAGTTTGTGTTTTACAGCTGGGTGACCACCCCGGTGAATTTGAATATCAGCCGGTGGCATGATGACGGCCTGGAATTCGTGAATACCTGTCTGGTCCATCATACCTGGCAGGAACGGTACGTATGGGTTCCCGATACCCTGCGGCCCATTATCCAGGGCAGTGTGAAGATCCGTCCGCTGATCACCAATGAATTCCGGCTGGACGACATCCGGGCCGGCTTTGATCTGGCAGATAAGGACGATGCGGCGATCAAGATCGTATTCCGTCCATAAAGAAAAGGAGCAGAACATATGGATTATACAAATCTTCTCAATGATAAATCAGGAAAAATCTCCCGGGTCGGCGTGGTGGGAGCCACAAAGGGGTACGGATATACACTGCTGGCCCAGATCCCCACAGTGGCCCATCTGGAGCTGCGGGTCATCTGCTCCAGACATACGGACGAGTGCCTGTCCGTGCTGAAGGAGATCGGCTATGATGAGACGAGGATCGTTGTGTGCGGGAACCAGGAGGCCATAGAAAGTGCTCCGGAAAATGCGGTCCTGATCGTGGACGATTACCGTCTGGTGACGGAATGCGGGATCACGGCGCTGGTGGAATGTACTGGAAACACGGCGGTGAGCGCTGACGCGGCCTTAAGGGCGTTAAGAAAGGGGATCAATGTGTATATGGTCTCCAAGGAAACGGACAGCGTCTGCGGGCCTTTGCTGAACCAGACTGCGGAGGAAAACCATGCGGTGTATGCCCTGGTAAACGGAGACCAGCCGAGAAACCTTCTGGATCTGTACTCCTGGGCAAAGCTTTTGGGACTTGAGGTGGTGGCCGCAGGAAAATCCAGTGAATACGATATGGTCTGGGACAGGGAAACCGGCATCTTCCAGTACCTGGACGGAAACAGCGAGCCGGAAAAGCTTCCGGAGCTCCTGGATTGCTGGCATTATGAAGGAACGGAAACCCTGGAGGCCCGGAAAAAGCTGCTGGGCAGATATGCGGAGGTGATCTCTGCAGATCTTTGCGAGATGAACCTGGTATCCAACATCACCGGCCTGGTTCCGGCCTCCCCGTTCTTAAGCTATCCCATGGCCAGGGTCAGCGAGCTGGCCAATATCTTCATCCCCAGAGAGGACGGCGGGATCCTGGACCAGACCGGGGTTGTGGATGTGTTCTACAACCTCCGGGAAAAGGATGAGGCCAGCTTCTGCGGCGGCGAATTCATCATTGTCCGCTGCGAGAATGAAAAAATGTGGGAGATCTTAAAGGGCAAGGGCCATGTGATGAGCCGCAATGGAAAATACTGCTGTATTTACCATCCCTACCACTATATGGGGCTGGAAACTCCGGTCTCCATCCTGGAGGGAGATCTCATGGGGATCGGCACCCACAGCGAATGCCGCCAGGTATCGGTACTTGCCGGCGTGGCCCAGAGAGATATCCTGGCAGGGACGGTCCTTGCGGTCCATGGCCATCACCATGAGATCGACGGCCTGACGCCGGAGCTTCTGGAGAGGAAGGCGGTGGGCAGCGCCGCGCCGTTTTATCTTTTAAACGGAGCCGTTCTCCTGCGTGATGTGAAGGCGGGAGTTCCGGTGACTCTGGAGGATGTGGACCTGTCCGGCCTGGAAACGTACCGGCTGTATGCAGAAGGACTGAAATTATAAAACAATAAAAACCTCCTATTATATATACCCATATTTTATATGAGCCTCCGGCCGCCCCAGCCGGAGGCTTTTTATGAGGGAAGGAGTGCTGGGACAGGGGCGTATACATGGTTCGGGCATGAAAACATATCATTGGAGCCCACTCTATTGACAACATTCTGGCAAGGATGTAAGATAAAGCAAATTGTAGAAATTTGGGGAAATAAATAGAAAATGAAGTGGATCCGAAGGAACGCAAAGATCATAAAACCGAAAGCGGCAGAATATTTTATTCCCAGGGAAGAGCTGGTACAGAGGCTCAGCCGCTCGGATAAAAAGCTGACAATCCTATGCGCGCCTTCCGGTTATGGAAAAACGGCTCTGATGGGGCTGTGCGCCGGGAGCTCTGAAGCACCCAGCGCCTGGTACCGCCTGGATGGAGACGATAATGTGGATACCGCCTTTCTGGAAACTCTGACCGCCTCACTGGAAACGGCGGTGCCGGAATTTTCCTGGAGCCCGGAGGAGGTCCGCCGGAGACAGGGGCCGGAGACCTTTTGGGAAGAGGATGACTTTTATCAGAGGCTGGGGAGAGAGCTGGCGTATTCCCTGACGAAGGCCCTGAATGGGAGAAAGCTTATGCTGATGCTGGATGATTTCCAGACCCTTGGGGCCAGGCCGGTACTCCTGATCCTTTCTGGCTTAATAGGAGAGCTTCCCCAGGGCATGAGGATCTTCATTTCTACCCGGGGACGGATCCCGGAATTTACCCTGAGATTTCTGACAGCTGGCAAGGCCATGGTCCTTTCCTGCGGAGATCTGGCTTTTTCAGCAGAGGAAACAGCCCGTATTTTCGATGGTCTGGCGCCGGACAGGGAGGAAGAGAGCCTGGCAGCCCGGATCGGCGGTTTCCTGGAAGGCTGGCCGGCAGGGACATTCCTGCTTTACAGATATCTGAAGGAGAAGGAAGGATTTCTGCCCGATGCCCCTGTGGAGGAGCTCTGCCGCTGGTCCGGAATTTATGATCTCATTGACTGGGAGGTGATCCCGGGGCTTCCTAAGGAGCTGGAAGGCTTTCTGGAAAAGACCTCGGTGCTGGACAGGCTCTCCTGCGGCGTCTGCTGCGCGGCGGCAGAGACGGAAAACGGGAGGGAGCTTCTGGAAGAGGCATTTTCTCTGGGGCTGCTGATCCAGGATCCCGGAGCGGCAGAGCGGTCGGGCCATATTCCCCGGGTGTTCAGAAACCGTCTGACGGAACGGATGGATGAAGGGGAGCGCCGGCGGCGGTGTGCTTTGGCAGCCCGGTATTATCTGGATGCGGAGCGTGGAGACCTGGCGGCGGAATACGCCGTCCGGGCCCGCAGCGGGGCGCTGTTTTCTGAGGCGGCAGAAAGGGAGAGACGTTCTCTTCTTGAGGCGGGAGACCATGACCGGATGAGAAAGTGGATCGGTCTTATGGATTCCATGGAGGCCGGGAAGGAAAATATAACGCCGGGCGCCTTTCTCACAGCGGCTCTTTGCCGGAAGGCAGTGGGAGAAGACAGGAGGGCCTTTGAAGCTCTGGACCAGGGCATGAAAAGGGCAGAGGCCGCCGGAAGGAAGAATGCATATGCGGAGCTTATGATCCGAAAGCTGGAGTGGATGCTGGAGGAGGGAAAGGGCCGGGAGGCGCTTCGGGAAGCGGAGAAAGCCGCCGCCGGGGTCCCGCCTTTTGGGAAGGAAGAGCTCCTTCTGGAATATGCCAGGCTGAAATGTCTTATTTTCTGCGGCGCTTTAAGAGAAGCCAGAGGACTGGCGGGAAAGCTGGCGGAGGCCGGTGAGAGCTATGGGGATCCGGCGGCACTGAAGGAAACCGGCGTCAGACGAAAGGCGGAGGAGGTCTGCCGGGCGCTATCCGCAGGAGAGAAGCGGCAGGAAATAGATGCGGAACGCGTTCCGGCGCCGGCCGGATGTCCGGAAGCCTGGGATATTCTGGCGGCCCGGCAGATCCTAATGGGACTGGAGAGATTTCTGGATACCGGCAGAGCTTCAGAGGATGAATATGGAAGGGAGCTGGAGCTGGCCGGGATCTTAAAGAAAAATTCGGCGGGCTCCTTCAGCGCTCTGACAGCCTTTATCTTTACCGGCCTTCGGAATCTGGGGACGGCAGATCATAAGGCGGCCCTTAAGGATCTGGATCTGGTATTCAGACAGGCCCGGCGTCTGCGTATGGATCCGGATATTTTTCCAGAGAGGATCCGGGAGATGCTGTACCGCCTGATGTTAGCCAGGGAACGCGGCTATGAAGGCTCTGAGGGAGAATACAGCCTGTTCGTCGTCTGCTTCGGCAGCTTTCGGACGCTGATCCTGGAGACGGGGGAGGAGGTTCGGTGGAGGAGCAGAAAGGTCAGGGAATGTATGGCGTTTCTGGCCTTAAACGGCTCCAGGGGCTTTACCCGGGAGGAGCTTTTAGAGACGCTCTGGGATACGGACCGGCTTCCGGCCAATGAGGTCGCCTCCTTCCATAATCTGCTTTCCAGCATAAGGAGGAGCCTGGCTCCATGGGGGCTGGGGGATCTTCTGGTCTATGCCGGAAAAAAATATTCCCTGAATCCGGGAAGGGTGTATACAGAGCTGTCCCGGGGAGAGGACCTTGTGGCGGCGGCTATGGCAAAGGATGCAGAGCGGATCCGGTCCATGCAGGCAAGCCTGTTCCGGTTCGCCTCCTCCCCTTTCCTGTCCAGAAAGGGAAGCGCATGGGCTTTGGAAAGGCGGAACTTTTATGAGATATGGTTTGCCAGGGGCCTGGCGTATCTTGGAGAAGAGTACCGGAGGGAGGGAAAGCCGGAGACAGCGGCCCTGGCGTTCCAGAAAGCCCTGGAGCTTTCGCCGTATATGGAGCAGGCCCAGGCCGGCCTGCTGATGGCGTGCGGGGACCAGGGAAGCATGGAGAAGCTGCACAGGGCTTATAAGAGGATCGGCTCCATACTGAAAAAGGATATGGAGGAGATCCCGGAGAGCGTTACACAGACGTATAAAGAACTTGTGAAAAATGTCAGAAAAAGTTGAAACACGCAGAAATGTATATAGATTTGCATATAGAAAAGAACTAAAATTAACAGAAGAACGTCTGTGGCAAATCTGACATTTGTGCAGAACAATATGGATCAGGAAAGGAGGAACCAGTCCCGCGTTCTGAGCCGGGGCTGGAAGGATATGGCAGAGTATTTATCACCTGGTGTTTATGTGGAGGAATTTGAATCAGGCGCAAAACCAATGGAAGGTGTCAGCACCAGCACCGCCGGTTTTATCGGTCTGGCAGAGCGGGGGCCGGCAGAGGGCGTTCCCCAGCTTGTAACGAATCCGGCGGATTTTAAGCGGATCTACGGCGGATATCTGTCTGAAAATGAGTTTGGAGAATACCGCTTCCTGGCATACGCTGTGGACCAGTTTTTCTTAAACGGAGGTTCCAGATGCTTCGTATCCCGTGTGGCTCCTAAAAATGCCTCCTGCTCCGAGGGCTTTGTTCCCACAAAGGAAGCTCCGGTGCTGAAGCTGTCCGCCAAAAACCCCGGAGTCTGGGGAGACGATATCCGTGTGGTGGCAGGTCCGGCCAATAAAGCGAAGACCCAGATCCTGGAGATCCTGGAGACGGGGGCGGGAAAGCGCTACGTTGTAAAGAACGGCGCCGGCTTTAATCCGGGAGATGTGATCGCCTATACAGACCAGACAAAGACCGTTTATAATAAGGTTGTAAAGAGCCAGGATAATATCCTGACCCTGGAAGAGGATTTTGACGATACGGTGGTCGATAAGGGACTGCTTCCCACAAAGGTGATCACCACCTGTGAATTCAGCCTGGAGATCAGCTATAACGATATTGTGGAGGTTTACGACAACTTATCCTTCAATATCCAGGCTCCCAGCTTCGTTGAGAAGAAGATGGCAAAATCAGATCTGGTGAACGTCCAGTATATGGGCACCCAGGAGGGCATGGAGCCGCCCTTTATCCAGCTGGCAGGAGAGGGAAAGGCTGTGGCGTCGATCTCTCTTTCCGGCGGCAGCAACGGCAGTGTTTCGGCCATTACGGCGGCAGACTTCATCGGTGAGGATTACGGCGCAGGAAAGCGTACGGGAATCCAGTCCTTCCTGGACAACGATATGGTTTCACTGATGGCGGTACCGGGCGTTACGGATCCCAACGTACAGCTGATGCTGGTGGCACACTGTGAGAAGCTGGGAAGCCGTTTTGCAGTTCTGGATATCCCCAGAGACGCCAGAAAGGTTCAGGATCTGATCGCTCACAGAGATATTTTCGACAGTAATTACGCAGCCCTGTATCATCCGTGGCTGACGGTATTTGACCCGCTGGATAAGAAGAACATTGCGATCCCGCCGTCCGGGTCCATTCTTGGTATTTACGCCAGAAGCGATAATACAAGGGGCGTACATAAGGCTCCGGCCAATGAGGTAGTCAGAGGCTGTGTGGGCCTGGACTGCCAGTTTAATACCGGTGAACAGGATATTTTAAACCCCAAGGGGATCAACCTGATCCGGTCGTTCCCGGGACAGGGAATCCGCGTATGGGGAGCCAGAACGGCCAGCAGCAACGCAAGCTGGAAGTACGTCAATGTACGCCGTCTGTTTATCTTCATTGAGGAATCCATCAAGGCCAATACCAGCTGGGCTGTATTCGAGCCCAACGATGAGGTGCTCTGGGTACGCGTTCAGAGGACCATCAGCGTATTTTTAAATAACCTATGGAGAAATGGTTCCCTGGCCGGAGGCACGCCGGAAGAGGCGTTCTTTGTGAACATCGGCCGCGATACCATGAGCCAGGACGACATCGATAACGGCCGTCTGATCTGCGTGATCGGCGTGGCGCCCGTGAAGCCGGCAGAGTTTGTGATCTTCCGCATTTCCCAGAAGACCGCTGACGCAGAATAAGAGCCGGAGAATTCCCCTGGAATTCCTGGAGAGCTTCCGGGGGATCCGGTTCCGGGCGATAAAATACAGAGTAAAGGAGAATAAGACATGGCAGGATATCCACAGGCAAAATTCAGATATAAGGTTGAGATCGACGGGCTGGAGGCCGGAGGCTTTTCCGAGGTGACCGGTTTCGACGCCACCATCGAGCCCATCGAGTACCGCGAGGGGGATATGACGGCAGAAACGCCCATGAAGATCCCGGGACTGAAAAAATATGGGAATATCACCTTGAAACAGGGCGTGACGGATTCCAGAGTCCTGTATGACTGGATCACCACAGGGATCAACGGTGAGATCGAGAGAAAGACTCTGACCATCACCCTGTTAAATGAGACCCAGGCGCCGGCTGCCTCCTGGCAGATCATCAACGCCTGGCCGACAAAATATACGGCTCCGGACTTCAATGCAACTTCTTCAGAAATTGCCATTGAGACCCTGGAGATCGTGCATGAGGGCATGACCAGAGTATCATAAACGGAGGAAATGGGCGCTGCGGCTGCTGTCCTAGGGGGCGCGGCGCCTTTTTCGTTTCATAGGAGAATCCACTTCTTCTGTGAGGCAGATGGGTCCTTTGGGACCGTTGGGAGGCGCACATGTTTCAGACAGAGTTTAATTTTACCCTTCCCCGGGGCTTTGTGGACCGGGATGGGAATCTCCACCGGGAGGGGACCATGCGGCTGGCCAACGCGGCCGACGAGATCCTTCCCTTAAAGGATCCCAGGGTCCAACAGAATCCGGGATATCTTACGATCATTCTTCTGGCCCGGGTGATCACCAGGCTCGGAAGTCTGCCGGCGGTGGACACCAGGGTCGTGGAAAACCTTTTTACGATGGATCTGGCTTACCTGCAGGATCTGTATCAGAGGATCAACGCCATGGACGTTCCTGCTTATAAGGGGATCTGTCCCCACTGCGGGAAAGAGATCGACATACCGGTAAATTTTACAGAAGCCGGAGTATAAAGACATACCCGGCAGAAAAGATTTATGAAGAGGCAGGATTCATTGCCTATTATATGCACTGGAGCCACCAGGAGATCATGAGCTTCAGCCATCTGGAGCGGATCCGCTGGTGCAATGAGATCTCGGCCATCAACCGGAAACTGAACGATGAGCCGGAAAACGCGTTTAAGATCTAGGAGGACGCCGCTATGACCATGAGGGAGACCCTTCTTTTAAATAACCGGTTCCATGTGATCCTGGGGGAGAAGATGTACAGCTTTGCCCGGGTCAGCAATATTTCCGGCTCCGTAGAGGTGGAAACTGTAAATGAAGGCGGGGCCAACGAGCGCCCGGTGCTTCTGTATAAGCAGAAGAGCCAGGCGGAGTCTCTGGTGCTGGAGCGGGGGCTTTCTGTAAAGCTGGAGCTTAAAAGTGCCGGGCTGAAGGCCGGAACTGTGGTGAAGGGCGGTATTATCCTGGTGAAGAATAACCGGATGATCTTTAAGGCGTATTCCTTTGACGAGGGGATCATCACCCGATGGGAGATGAGCGCTCTGGACGCCCTGGGGAAGGATGTGCTGATCGAGAAGCTGGAGATCCGCCACAGCGGGCTTCAGGAAATCTCTGGCTTTGAGGAGTTGAGGAAGATATGGAGCTGAAGCGGACAGCCCGGGATATAACCGGAAGCCGGAGGGAATTTCCCGGCCGGAAAAGCGTAAGGATCGGAATACAGGCAGCGGCAGGATATGCGTTTGCCATGGGGATATTGGAAAAATACCGCCAGGCAGAGGGGTATGATCTGCCGTCTGCTTCTTTTGTATATCCGGACTCCCGGAGAGAGGAGGAGGACAGGGAGGCAGTCCGGGAGCTGGTGTCCCAGCTTTCCTTCATGAACCGGATCCGGGTTTCCTATCTGAACCAGTCCTACGAAAGAAAATATTACTGGAACGTCCGCCTTCATTGTGAGCAGCTTCTCCTGCGGCTTTCGGGAAGCGCGGCCATGGGCCGGGAGGTCAGAGAACTCCGGGAAATGTACAGGGAGCTGGTCCGGGAGCATGAGAGGGCGGTGCTGCAGACCAGCGGCAGACAGACGGTCCCGGAAAGCCGGGGGGAGAAGGATCCGCACAGACGGGAGGCTTTTTCGGAGGAAGACAGGAAGCTGGCGGACAGAAAGGAACAGAGGCTCAAGGAGATCCTTCGTCAGGCAGAACGGAAAACAGAGAGGCGGACCGTTACGGGGGTCATGATGCAGGGCTTTCTTGACGGACTTCCCTCCAGGCAGGCATCCCCTTCATGGAAGGCAGAGCCTGCCAGGCAGTTTTTCTGGAAGGTTCAGCGCTCGCCCCGATGGGAGCAGGAGATCCTGTTCCGGGCGGCAGGAGTCGGCTCGCTGCCGGCCCTGGAAAAACGGTTGTCTGGGATTTCGGCAGAACGCTGGACCCGGGAGCTGGATCTCTTAAGGGAGAGGACCAGAAATATTTTGCAGGACCGGGAACTTCTGGAGACGATCCTTCCGGACCGCCTTGTTTCCATGAAGCCAGATTCCTTCCGTCAAGGGGAGGATCTGGAAATTACGCTGGAATCCTATCTGAAAACATTAGAATATTTAAATCATTCAAACGATCCGGAAAATCCAGAAAACGAGAACAATATTTCCAGGGAGAAGAACAGGATCCTGGAAATGATCCGGGAAAACCGGCATATCCGGGAGCTTGCATCAGAGGAGCATTTGAAGCGCCAGGCAGAAAAAAAGGCCGGCGGACAGGAGAAAACGAAGCCGGAGGCCCTTTCCGGCGATGTGCGCGCTGGCAGCGTCCGGGTGCAGCTGGAAGCCTCACACCAGGAAGAAACGGTTTTCTTCGCGTACCCGTCCTCACTGACGGGGACCGGCGAGGGGGAAACTGCCAAAGAAGGCGCTGAAGAAAGGCTTCTGGAGACAGAAATCGCTTCTATGACCGGGAAGCAGTGGATGGAATGGAAAAAACGCCTGAGTCTGCGGATCCTGGAGACAGTGCTGGAGACGGTCACAGAGTCTGCGGACCGGAAAAAGGGAGCAGAGGCTTTGGGAAAAGGGGAACGCCTCCATGGTACACGCCCGGACGGCGGAACAGGGACCTTTCCCATGGAATATCCGGAAAGCTCCGGAGAAGAGGGCGCTTATGAAGGGGCGCTGCCTTTTATTGGAGCCCCCCCTTTTGGATCCTGGGAGGACTCTGGACAGGAGGAGACGGTCTCCCTGTCGGCGGAGAAGCACAGGATCCTGGAGCATGATGGCCGGAGGGCGGATCAGCCGCCGGATCATACGGCGGAAGGCAGAGCAATCCGGATGAAGGACGGCGGAAGCCAGCGGATGCAGGGTGCAGGGCCGGTTATAGGGACGAAGGAAGACGTGTCCGGAGGCGGGGAACTGCCGGATGTGCCGCAGGATGGAGCTGAAGCGCTGGAGGGACGGTCTGCTATGCAGAAGGCGGAGCGTGCCCTGGACCGGGCGGAGATCTGGAATATCCGGAGAGAATTCCTGGAGGCGGCGGCCGATGCGGTATCCTATCTGAGCCTGGAGGAATGGAGCCTGTTCCGAAGGGAGCTGGCAGAGACAGAGCCCCAGAGCCTGGCTGGAGAGTCCGGAGGGCTGCTTGAGGGACCTGTTTTTTCCTGGCTTCAGAACAGAACGGGGACAGAGGAGCCGGAAACTCCGGAAGTGATGTCCGCCCAAAAGGGAGAACTGATCCGGGCGCTTCTGGAAGAGGCGTCTCCAAAGCGGATCTTTGGAGCCGGGTATGAGATCCTCAGAGACCGCCTGGTGAAAAGCCGGATCCTGTCTTCGTATTTACCGACGGAGGAACAGGACGGAGCCTCCCGGACCGCAGGCCGGGAGCAGGGAACAGACGGGCCGGAGGGCCAGAAGCAGAAAGAGACCGGGAGCCGGATAGTCCGCCGGATCCGGGAGCTTTCCGGGGAGTCCTGGCGGATCTTTCTGGAGGAGCTTAAAAGGCAGGAGCGTGCAGACGCTGCTCCGGCTCCATTCCTGTCCTTTCTGGAGGAGGAATCCAGCCGGGAGGAGGACGCGGTCTCTCTGGCAGAGGAAAAGCAGAGAGTCCTGGAGTATCTGGACCGGGGTACGGACCGGATACCGGATACCGGACCGGACCAGAGGCGGAAGGATGGGCTGGAGATCAGACCGGGAGCTTTCTATGACGATGCCGGAGCCGGGAGAACGGAGGCCGCGGCCCTTCCGGAATCGGAAGGCGCAGGAGCCTGGGAAGACCGCCGTGCGGTACAGCTGGCAGAGCGTGTCCTGGAGCTTTTAAGGCAGAACGGACCTGGCGTTCAGCATATGGAAGGCAGCGGGGAGAATGTCTGGGAAAACGCGGGAGAAGGCGCTGCCCGGACGGTCCGCCGGATCCGGGAGCTTTCCGGAGAAGCCGGAAGGAATTTCCAGGAGAAGCCCCGGAAAGAAGAGGATGCGTCCGCCATCTCACGATTTTTTCTTCCTATTATGGGAAGAGAGGATTCCGTCGGGGAGGAAGACGAGCTTCCTCTGGCGGAAAAAAAAAGAGGAGCCCTGGAGTTTTTTGAGGATCAGGCTGGGCCGGTTTCCGGTCAGGGAACCGGTGGGGAAGCCGGCCGCTCTGGTACTTCCACAGCCGGGCGCCGTGGGGGCTGGGCGGATCGGGAGATCCAGATACAGGGCGTACTCCGGGAGATACGGGGAAAAGCAATGGAACTGTTCTTACTTCCTCCGGCGGATCGCGCCATGTCCGGATCTCCTGTTTATCTAAAAACCAGCGCCGATCCCCTGTGGCAGCCTGAGATCCAGGACAGAAGGGGAGATCCCGCTTCACTTTTCATTGGCCGTGAGACGGCGGTCCATACCCTGGAGCGGCTTCGCCAGAAGCGGATCCGGGTGGAGCAGGAGGAGTCTTTGGCTGCTTCTGTGGGACGTGTTCCGGAAGCGGAAGGGAAGAGAGAAGCGGCCGCATACGACAGTCCCCGGAAAGAACAGAGGGACCTGGATCCGGCCGGACAAGGGGCCGGGATCGGGAAAACAGGAGCGGGCCGACCGGAAGGGGCGGAGGAGCAGACTGCCCCGGTTTACAGCCCAGCGGATCTGGTGATAAACCAGGGAGCGGGGAACGGCCGTCAGGCGGGGGAGCCGCAGCCTGAAAACCGGATGGCGATTAAGCAGGAGGTCCGGCAGCAGGTAAAGGATGAGATCACCGATATCCAGTTTATTACCAGAAGCCAGACCGTGACCCAGGAGGGGAGCACGCAGGACCGGCTCCAGCTGGAAAATCTTCTGAGGCGTATGGAAAGCCAGGAAAAAGAACTGGAACGGATCAAAAAAGACCGGGAAACAGGGAGTGAGGCAGCAGCGGAGGCCCGGGTTTCCAGATCGGTTATGAAAAAGCTCCAGGATCAGATGCAGATGGAGCGGCTCCGCCGCGGCCTGTAAAAGGAGGCAGATATGGGATCATCACTGAAAAAGGGACGGATTTATCTCTGCGATTCCAAGGGGAAAAAGAAGGATTCCACGGGTGTGGAGTTCTGCTTTAACCCGTCATCCTACACCATAAAAAGTACGCCGACTTATAAAAGCGTTCCCGCCATCGGAGCAGACGCCGGAAGCAGGGTATTCATAAGCGGAGCCAGGCGTGTGCTGACGGCCACTCTGCTTTTTGACAGCATGAGCGGCGGGAGCTCCCTGCTGTCGGGCCTGCAGGAGAAGGGCTATGACGAGTCAAGGGTGAAGCCGGTAACGGATAAGATAAAGCAGCTGATGGCCGCCGTATGGGTCGAGGGGACGGAGCACCGCCCGCCTCAGGTGATCTTCAGCTGGGGAAATCTGAACTTCCGGGGCAGCATCACGAGCCTCAGCGAAGAGTATACCATGTTTACCAGGGAGGGAAAGCCCATCAGGGCCAGAGTCTCCATTACCATCGAAGAGGATGTGGAGGAGGCGCTGGCAAGAAAGACCAGTCCCTTTGAATCGCCGGACCGGACCAAGAGCCGGGTGGTGGTGGAGGGCATGAGCCTCTGGTCCCTGGCCTATGAGGAATATGACGATTGTGAGAAGTGGCGGATCATCGCCAAAGCCAATCACATTATGAACCCGCTGGATATCCGGCCGGGCCAGGTCATCAGGATACCGGCCCTTTAGCCGGAGCGAAGGAGGAACCATGGCCGATCTGATGACAGACGCTTATGAGTATGAGAGCCTGCAGAAAAAATATAAAAACTTCACCACGCCTGCCTTGAAATTCAAGATCGGCGGTACAGATGTCGTCCAGAAAAAGGAGGTCCGGATCCTGTCCGCGGAGGTGACCCTTTCCCTGAACAGCGCAGGCAGCGCCAGGATCGTCCTGGGCAGCTGCTATGATTATAAAAACGGCTCATTTGAAAAATCTGTGAAGGATCTGGCTGTTCTGGGAAAAGAGGTCGAGGTGAGCCTGGGCTACGTATCCAGCTTCCAGAAAGTATTTAAGGGCTTTCTGGCTTCTGTCGAAATGACGCTGGATGCGGACGAGGGGATCACCGCAGAATTTACGGCACTGGACGTCCGGTGGCTGATGATGACGGACAATTTCCGGTGCAGGGAGCACGCGGTGAAAAACTATTCGGACGCAGTCCAGGACATTATGAAGCGGTACAAAAAGCTGTGCAGCGTTAAGATAGATGCCACGAAAGAAAATTTTGAGGACGGCTCTATCAGCCAAAGGGCGTCCGATTATGATTTTATCATAAAGGATCTGATCCAGAGCGGACGGACGGACCGGGAATTTTTTGTGGTGGCGGATAAGGCGTATTTCAGGAAGCCGAGGAGCGTTTCCCAGCCGATCATGACATTGAGCGTGGGAGGAGGACTGGTGCGCTTTTCGCGGAAAGCCAGCTACGAGAACCAGAAGATCACCGTTATGGGCTACGATCCAGTCTCCGGAAAGCGTGTGGAGGGGACGGCTGCGTCCAAGGCTATGGACAGGCAGACGGACGTTCTGGGAGGTCCAGGAGAGCGGCTGGTGACGGATCTGTCCTGTACAAGCAGCGCTCAGGCAAAGGAACGGGCAGAAACGCTGGCCGCCGCATTTCTCGCCAGGAGGCAGAAGGCGGACGCCGTGTGCGTAGGACTGCCGGAGATCATTCCTGGCAGGTTTCTCCGGCTTTCCCGGGTAGACAGTGTTATGAACCAGAAGTATTATATAACCCAGGTGACCCATACCCTGGACAGCGAGGGATTTTTTACCAGTTTTACCATGGAGGGATGGGAGTAGGCATGATAGATGGTTTTTTTATAGATCCGGCGCCGGTCCGGGAAACGGGAAACCGGGCGTCCGGACCAGCCATGGGAATGGTCATGGAGGACTGCCGGGTGGAAGCAGACGGCCTTGTAACAGCGAAGGTGGAATATGAGCTGGGGGAAAAGGGAAAAAAGACCCGAAAGGCCCTGGTAGCCCTGGAATATGCGGCAGATAAGGGAGGAACCTGGTTTTTGCCGGAAGTCGGTTCCCGGGTCCTGGTGGAATTTTTAAACGGGGATCCTGACGCGCCGGTGATCACCCGATGCTTTGCCAGTCCGGACATGAAGCCGCCAGAAGGGATCCCCGCAGAGAAAAACCAGAAAAAGGGATTCCGGACCAGAGGCGGGGTTGAGGCATGGATCCAGGACGAGGATAAGAAGCAGAAGGTAATGCTGTCTGTGGGCGGTGCGCTTACAGTGGAGGTGGACGCAGAGAAGAAAACGGTCACTGTGGGCGATTCAAAGGGAGACAACTGTCTGGATATCAATGCCGATCAGGGAGTGATCCGGCTCAATGCGGCCAAAAAGATCGAGCTGGCCATCGGAGGAACGGCGGCGCTGACCATAGAAAATAATAAGCTTACCATCAATTCCGGCACTGTTTCCATCGAAGCAGGACAGAGCCTGAAGCTGAAAGGGCAGACGGCAGGGCTCCAGGGCTCCCAGATCCAGGTCAAGGCAGACGCCAGCATGAAGCTGGAATCCGGGGCTATGCTGGAGGTCAAGGGGGCTATGGTAAAGCTGAACTAGCGGGGAGGAATGAAAATGGAGAGCGGAGGTTTTCTGGGAAAGGGATTTGCTTTTCCAGTGTCAGTGGATCCGGCCAGCGGACGGTTCCGGACGGCGGAATATGAAGAGGATATCCGGCAGGCCATCTACATCATCCTGATGACCCGCAGAGGCGAGCGCGTCATGCGGCCGGAGTTTGGCTGCGGGATCCATGAGTTTGCTTTTGAGACCATGGACTACGGTACCGTATCCCAGATGGAGGAAAGTGTCCGGGAGGCGCTGATCCGGTGGGAGCCCAGGATCCGCGATATCCATGTGGAGATCGCGCCGGAACAGGAGGCAGGGCGTTTGAGGATATCCCTCTCTTATGTGGTCCGGGCCACCAATAATCCCTACAATCTGGTCTATCCCTTTTATCTGAACGAGGGAATCGAATTATAAAAAGGAAGGAGGGATTTCATGGAAAGGAAAAAAATCCCGGGATCGCTTCGGGAGATCATGGATGAAATAGAAAAAAAAGCGGCCGCCTATACGCCGGAATGGCACATGGACAGAGAGAATCCGGATATCGGAACGGCTCTGGCCCAGGTTTACGGCCGGATGCAGAATTCCACAGAGCGGAAATACCGGGCCCTGCCGGAAAAGTTCCGGACGGATTTTTTTAATTGCCTCAACACCTCCATGAAAGCCTCTGTTCCGGCCCGCGGCTATGCGGTTTTTGGCCTGGCGGACAGCGCCTCGGCCGGCGCCGGTCTTCCGGCGGGTACTGCGCTTAAGGCGGACTCCGAGGATGAATATGGGGAAAAGATCCCGGTGGAAACGGAGGAGGACGTATTTGTAACTCCCGATACGCTGGAGGCGGTGTTCGAGAGCTCTGACCAGGAGGACTATATCGGCCTTTATTATGACAGAGCTCCGGCGGAGGCCCAGGAAGAGCGGGGAGGGGCCCGCGGCGGCTTCCCGCTCTTTATGAGAAAGGCCCCGAACCTTCAGGAGCACGTTTTTTTCCTTGGCCATCCCTGCGTTCTTTCAGTAAGGACCCGGGGCAGGATCCATCTGGCCTTTTATGAGAGAAAGGGGGTTTCCGTGGAACGCGGGATCCTGCAGGCCATGACGGAGCCGGAGAAGGCAGAATTTTTTTACCTGTCTGAAGCCGGGGAGGTCTGTTTTTTGCCGGCGGTCCTTACCGGTTCCGGGCTGGTTCTTACAAAGACGGCAGATATGCCCCTCTGGGAGGAAACGGAGATGGCAGGAAAAAGAGCATACTGGCTGGGCTGCCGGATCCATGACAAACAGCCGTTTGAAAGGCTGGCGTTTGAGGAGATGCTCTTATGGACGGAATGTCCCCCCATGGCTCCGGAGCTGATAAACGCCGCCGGAGAGGAATGCCGCGGCGGCTCCTGCTTTGCCTTTGGGGAACAGCCGTCGGTCTACGGAGATATATATTTTCTTTCGGAAGAGGTGCTCGGAAAAAAGGGCGCGGTTGTGGAGCTGGCCTTTGAACAGGAATTTGCCAGAGTTCCGGCTGCGCCGCCGGCGGAGGGGAATTCGATCCGATGGAAGCTGGTCATGCCAAAGGAAGAGGTAAGGCCGGAAAAAGAATATGAGATCGCCATTGAAGAGGTGGTATGGGAGTATTATAACGGGCGCGGCTGGACCAGCCTGTTCCCGGACTCCGCTTACTCCAGGATCTTTCATTCCTCTGACGGAAGATACAGAAAACTGAAACGGGTGGAATTTACCTGCCCGGAGGATATGGAGCGGGCCCTGGTGGGGGCGGCGGAAACCTTTGCAGTCCGGGCCAGGATCCTGAAGATCAGCAATGCCTTTAAGACCAGCGGATATTATATGGCTCCGGTGATCTCAGGCGTGTCCCTCCGGTACCGGTACGCTTCCGACAGCAGCAGACCGGAATTTTTCTATGAAAAGAACAACCTGGAGGAGCGTTTTTTAACGGCAGACCAGTGCCTTGGGACCATGAAGGCCCACAGGCCCGTTTTTGGCACCGGCGACAGAGAGCCTGCACTTTATTTGGGGTTCCGGGAAAGAATGGATCAGGGCCCGGTGCGGATCCTCTGGGCCATGGAGCATGATCTGCAGAAAAAAACGTCGGAGCTGGCTTGGGAATACTACCGGAACGGACAGTGGAGGAACCTGCATCCGGCAGACGGAACGGAGAACCTCAAAAAGACGGGTCTGCTCACCTTCCAGGGGATCGCAGACGCAGACCCTCTCAGGCTGTTTGGCCGGGAGCTTTACTGGATACGCATCCGGGATGAGAAGGCGGCTTACAGAAAGGGCGGTATTGCCGTTCCGGAGATCCGCCGGTTCTGGCTCAATGCGGCGCGGGTGCGGACCGTGCGGCGGGGGCTTTCCGAGCGTTTTACCATGGAGGGCTATCTCAGCGGAGAAAGCTTCCGGCTGCTGAACCGGAACATCCATGAGGCCTCGGTGTGGGTCCTGGAATCCAGGATTCTGGGAGAAGAGGAGATGGAAGGACTCCGGAAGGAGGGAAGGCTCAGGGAGACCAGGGATGCAGACGGAACCGTAAAGGAGACCTGGATCCAGTGGGAGGAAACGGAAAGCTTTCTCCGCCACGGCCCGGCAGACCGGATCTATATGCTGGATGCCAATGAGGGGATCCTCACGTTTGGAGGGGGCGTCCACGGAGCCATCCCTGCGCCGGGGATCCTTGACGGGATCCTGGTGGAATACAGCATGGGAGGAGGAAGCCTCTGCTGTCTCGGGCCGGGTGAGATCAATGGACTGGAGCTGTCGGCCGGGTTTGTAAACGAGGCCTTTAATCCGCTTCCGCTGTCCGGGGGCTGTGACCGGGAAACGGCCGGAGAGGCCATGGACCGGGCGGGAAGGGAGCTGAAGCACCATTTCCGGGCTGTGACGGGATCGGACTATGTGGATCTGGCCATGGAGGCTGTGGGAAATATAGAAAAGGCAGCCAGCTTTTCAGGAATGGATCTTTCCGGAGCAAGGCAGCCGGGGGCCGTGACACTGGTGGTTTTAAAGAAAGGAAGAGGAGCGGGGGAGACGGACTTTGGAGATATGAGGCAGGAGATCCGCGAATATCTCATGGGGCGTCTCCCGGCCGGAATGGCGCCGGACAGTCTTTTTATCCGGGAGCCGCTGATGGTGGAGATCGAGCTGCTGGTGACTGCGGAGGTGGAGGGCTTTTCCGATATGTTCCCGGTCCGGGAGGCCATTGGGAAAGCGCTTGAGGAATTTCTGGATCCCGTAACGGGAAACTTTGACCGGAGGGGATGGCAGATCGGTACGCTGCCGGACCGTCTTCAGATGGAAACGGTGATCAAAAAGGTGCCCGGACTTCTGAGCTTAAAAAGTCTTGTGGCCTTTGGCCGCCTCCCGGGAGAACCGGGCAGGCCGGAGGTGGATCTGGAGGAGATCCGACGGCATCCCTACGTTCTGCCTTTCGGCGGCTGCCATCAGATCCGGATCCAGACGGCCGGACAGTAAACTATAAAAAAACGGAAGGAGGGAGGAACCATGCTGCCTCAGATTCAAGTCGATACGGACCAGTTCCAGGATATGATCGAGGAGTACAGGACCCTGATCGCGGGGATCTATCCCGAGTGGACGGATTATAATTACCACGATCCCGGGATGACGTTTCTTGAGCTTTTCGCATGGATGAAGGAGAATCAGCAGTTTCATATGGAGCAGCTTGGGGATGCCCACTATGAAGCGTTTTTCAGACTGCTTGGATTTGAAAGAGAGGGAAGAAGTCCCGCCGGCCTGCTGGCCCTTGGAGCTCCTGCGGGAGACCGGTCCATTCCCAAAGGCGCCAGATTCCAGGCCGGGGGGATGATATTTGAAACTGCAGAAGAAGAAAATCTTACGGACGCTCTTACGGGGGCGGTATATGTGGGAGCGGATGGAACGGCCGGAGAGGCGGCGGACCTGAAGCGGCCGCAGTCCATGGGCCGGCTGTATTTCTATCCTTTTGGAAAGGCTCCGGCACCCGGTGATTCCTGCATATTTCTGTACGATCGGCCGCTGCAGAGGGAAACGGTCTACCATATGTTCCTGGAAATGGAAAAGAAGCAGGAGAGCCTGCGGAATCCCCGGAGACCGGGGGAGCCCTTTACGCCCCTGACAGAGGTTCGGTGGAGCGTACACACGGAGGATGGATGGGAGCCGGCAGAGCTTCTGTATGATGAGACCGATGGACTTCTTTTTGGGGGAAGGATCGGATTTTCCTTTAAAGCCCAGATGACGCCCCTGACGGAGGAATGGGGAAGAGAGATCGCTGGAAACTATGCGCTTCGGGCAGAGCTTCATAAAAATACATATGATCTTCCCCCGCTCCTTTCCGGGATCACCATGAACCAGGTAGCCCTGCTCCAGAAGGAAACGTGGAGGACCAATGGAACGCCGTTTATCGTGGCCGATGGAAACGGCTTCCCGGATCAGGAGTACGCCCTTCCCTGGAAGGAGCCGATGGCAGCTTCGGTACGGCTGGAGGTGGAGGATGTATTGGCTCCGGGACAGTTCGTTCCCTGGAGGCAAACCAGGGATCTTTCCTCCTGCGGCCCTTCGGAGCTCTGCTACCAGGTGGACGAGGATCAGGGAACCGTCCGCTTTGGGGACGGATTCTGCGGAATGCCTCCCGAGGGACGGATCCGGCTGCTGTCCATGGAGGAAACGAAGGGGAGCCGGGGAAATGTGACCCAGGGCACCCGTCTGATGCCGGAGGAGGCCCCGGCCTGGGGAGGAGAACTGTTCGTATACAGGATCACGTCTCCGGGGCGAGACCGGGAGACCATGGAAAAGGCGCTTCTGCGCCTTGGGACGGAGGGGCCTGCACCGCTCCGGGCCGTCACAGCGGCCGACTATGAGAAGGCAGCCATGGAAACGCCTGGGCTCATCCTATATTCTTCAAAGGTCCTGCCGGCTCCAGCCCGTTCCAACCAGGTGGTGCTAGTGGTACGGCCGGGAGACGGAAGGAGGAACCTTCCTTTGTCGGAAGGATATCGGACCAACCTTTACCGTTTCCTGGACCGGCGCCGGCTTCTGGACACCAGGCTGAAGCTTGTGTCTCCGGAATATATTGAGCTGAGACTGTATCTGGAGGTATCCGTGATGCCGCAGTTCCGCCAGGCGGAGACCATGATCCGGGAGGCGGCAGTCCGGTGGTTTTCCAGGCAGGGCACTTCATTTGGCGAACCGGTTTCCTATGGGGAGCTGTACGGTGTGATCGACAGCCTGCCCTGTGTACGGCGTCTGAGGCTCCTGAACCTGGAGACCTCGAGCACGGCGGTGAGCCGGAATCAGGGAGGGGATCTGATCCCTCCGGAAAATGGAGTGTTTCTTTTGAAGCAGATCGAATACACGTCAGTGAATGATTAAGGCGGTCGTATATGAAATATTTTGTTGTCAATAAGGAACTGGATTTTAAGAGAGGATATCTGGAAGGGGCGGAATTTTCCCAGGGGAGCCTGAGGCTCCTTCCGGGGGAGACAAGAGGCGTTTTTATTTCTCGTATCTTTGATGGAGGGGAGCAGGATCTGGCGTGGCACCGGTTCTGCCTGAACGGCAGGGGGCCAGGCGGAGCATCGCTGTATTACAGCTTTTACTGTACAGACAGTCTGGAATTTGCGGACGGCGGCATGAATTACCGGATCCCCGAGCTTCTGAGGGACCGGGAAGTAGCTTTGGAAAGAAAAAAGGAGCTGCTGCGGCCTTTCCTGAGAAAGGAGGCGGCTTTTCCCGAGGATATCCTGCTCCATGAGCTCCGGGGCCGGTATCTGTTTTTTATGGCGGAGCTGGCGGCCCAGGGCGGAGAGGGACCGGAGGTCCGGGACATGATCGTGTACTTTCCGAGGGAGGACTGGCTCGCCTACCTTCCGGGACTTTACAGAAGAGAAAAAAATGGGGCAGGATTTACCGCACGGTATCTGGGAATCTTCCAAAGCCTTTACGATGACCTCACCCGGCGGATCTGCACCGGCAGCCGTCTGATGGACCCGGCAGATACGGATATGGAATGGCTTAAGGAGCTGGCAGGCTGGCTCCAGCTGGAGGACTTTTATATATGGCCGGAAGACAGGCTCAGAAGGCTGCTTCAGATGGCTCCCAGGCTGTTTGCTGAAACGGGAACGGTCCGGGGAATGATGGATCTGGTGGAGCTTTATACGGGAGAACGGCCTCTGATCGCAGAGTGCGGTCCCCTTTCCGATATGGATGGAGCAGAGCGGGCGGAAAAGCTTTACGGAGATGATCCATACAGCTTCGTGCTCCTGGTGAAGGAACAGTATGTGGCCACAGCCAGAGATTACCAGGCGCTGAAATGCATTATCCGCCAGATGAAGCCGGCCCATATGGAGGTGCGCGTGATCCCGTTAAAACCCGTTCTTTCTCTGGGTACCTATTCATACCTGGGGATCAACAGCCGCATCGGAATGTATCAGCCCCTGAGGCTCAATGGCCGTCAGGCTCTGACCGTCATGTCTGTGGGCGGCCAAGACAGATAAAAGGAGGAACAAAGGACCATGAAAAATCTTCAGTATTTTCCGTTTGAGAGGAATCGTTATTATTACGGAAAGCTTCTGACGGAGCAGGATTTTAACTCAGAACAGAGATATTTTAACGATAAAAGGCGCATGGTCAACCGGTTTCTTCACGGCTCTGGCGTGGCAGCCGGCCTGACCGTTGTGGGGATCGACGAGAAGAGCATCTCACTGGAGGCAGGACTTGCCCTGGACGGAGCCGGACGCGAGATCGTGGCTGAGCGGCCGGCGGTGGTGCGGCTGGAGCAGATCGATGGCTTTTCACGGCTTTCGGAGGATAAGAACAGAGATTTTGTGTATCTGTGCATTGAATACGATGAAAAGGAGACCATGCCGTCCCACAGCATCGCTTCCGGAGTGGAATCCACGGACGGGGGTACAGAATACGACAAATGCCGGGAAGGCTACCGGCTGTATCTGACGGACCGTCCTCTGGAGGACGCCTCCGATACCCTGGATGCTATGTTCCATAAAAGGACGGTTCTTTATGAGGATGAGGGAATACGGATCACACAGCAGTGTCCGCGGTTTGTAAAGAGCGGAGAGGAATTTGAAGTCCGCCTGATCATAGAAAACCGGGGAAGCGGCAAGGAGCTTTCCATGGAGCTTGAGGAGACGCTGTCCTGCGCATCCTTCCAGGGCGAAAACCGGTTCCGGGCTGAAATAAGAGAGCGGCTGGAGACCAGGGATTCAGTAAAGGAGCTTACCTATATTTTAAACGCATTCCCAGTGGAAATGGGAGACGTGGAATTTTCCCTGCTGCCAGAGAAGTTCCGCTTAAAATGCGGAGGGAAAAGCCTGAAGCTTCCAAAGGAGATGGCCGCAGCCGTTCCTGTGGTAAAAAAAGATGTGTATCAGGTGCTGAAGGAGCGGCATTACCGGGAGGCCATGGACCACGTCCTGAAGAACGCATATCCTCCGGGAATTTATCTGGCAAAAATATGGCTGATCCAGACCGGCCATGTTTATATGATCGACCGGGTGGAGCCCATGCCATTCGATCAATATGTATACACTCCGTTCCTTACCATGGGAATGCTGAAGGCGCTGCTGGCAGAGAGGGAAAAGGAGTCCGGGGAGAAACGGCTGTCCCGGGAGCCCCTTTTGCGTCCTGCGGCGGAAGAAAGAGAGGAACGGCGGGCCCAGGGAACTGTGGAGCTTCAGCTGGGCGTCGGAGGTAAGCGGGGCCAGAAGTTCTTTTCCCATGAGATCGTCCATGGACTGGGCCTGGGGGAGGTATCCATATGCCTTGCCCTGGAGGGGGAAAAGGAGATGCTTTTCGGCTCGTCGGAGATCTTTGAGGACGGGATGCCAAAGGCGGAGCTGGCTGCAAAGGCCGATATTTCCAGGGGAAGCTTTGTGATCGGCCTCAGACTTTTAGAGGCCACCGGGCAGCAGACGATCCGGGTCCACTGGACCGCGGTGATGGGAAAGCAGGACAAGGACGGCGCCTTGGGGGAACCCAGGCTTTCTATCCGCCCATCGAAGCTGGAAATGCGTGTCCGGGAGAGCTATTATCTGGAGGCAGCGGCAGAAAACCTTCCTGGAGCCGAGATCCTGTGGGAGGTAAGATCCAGGGAGGGCGGCTTTATAAGCCGGGACGGTATGTATACGGCGCCCAACCAGCCGGGAGTCTATGAGATCCAGGCCTGGTGCCAGGAGATGCCGAAGCTGCGGGCGTCACTTTATGTCATAGTAAGGGAGTAGACCATGATCATCCATATTCTGGACAGGGACTTTCTGGTCCTCTATACCGTAAAGGGCGGGGACCGGGGATTACAACAGCATATCTGCCGGGACGTGAACGAGCCGTCGGACCGGACATACCGGGCTCTCAGGATCCCGGCGGAGCATACCGGCGGCGCCCTGATCCGGTATCTCATGGAGCAGGTGCATAACCGGGACTTTCTGGAATTTGCGGATTATTCCACGGATGCGGAGGGTGTGACCGTATTTATGGACTGCGGCTCCGGGACCCCGCTTTCTGAGCGGCTTTCCGGAGAAGCGCTGCGGCTGGGAGAGCGGCTTGTGCTTGCGGAGAAGCTGGCAGAGCATCTGGTGCTGGGAAACGTTCCTCCCTATTTTATCCATGCGGCCATGGAGCCTGGGCGGATAAAGGTGACGGACGCCATGGATTTTGGCTTTGATTTTGAGCTTTCAGACTTTTTATCCTGGCAGGAGGTGGATTTTTCCATGGCCTGCCGGGATATGGGGAAGGTATTCGCGGTATTGTTTGAGCCTGAACTGGCCAGACGGGCATTTCCCGATATGGAGAGCTTCCTGTACGGACTGGACCATGGGGAATTTGAGAATGTGCTCCGGGTCTATGAACGGCTGGAGACCATCTGCCGCCAGTGGAAGGACAGGGACGAGACGGCTCTGGAAAGCCGCAGCTTTGCATTCCGGCTCTGGGAAAGGATCAAGGGTCTGGGAAAAATCCTTATGAGATTTGCAAAGCTGGCAGTGATCCTTCTGGCAGCCGGGTATCTGGCTTATTCCGTTTACGAGCTCCTGCAGCCGGATCCTGTAGCCCAGGTATATGAAAGGATCGGGGATCTGGAGATCAGAAAGAATACAGAGGCAGAAATACCATGAAGAAATTTGATGATCCGTCAAAATTAAAGGATTCCATAGACGTCAGTCTGAAAAGAATGGGACGGGTGCTTTTCATGCCGGTCACCTCGGCCATGCGTGCGGTGCGGATGTTTACCCAGCCCAGCTCCATTGCAAGGAAAGCCAGTAATGACGTCATGGGGGAGATCAAAAAATTAAAGGAACCGCCCAGCTCCCTGGCGGAGTATGTGGACGGAGGAAGCCATTATATTGCCAGGAGGCTTCTGTACCTGGTGATCCTGGCAGCTCTGATCCTTCCGGCCCTGTTCATAAATTTTGCGTGGCCGGTACTCCAGTCCCGTTTTTTTACAAGGACCATGCCTGTGGATTCGGCTGTGGCCGCCTCCTATACAGGAAAGGTCAGGCTGACGGACCGGGACAGCGGGACCGTGCTCTTTGAGGGAAGCCTGGATAAGGGCAGGATCAACGGTTTTGGACGCCTGTATGGCTATGACGGGAAGTGCCGGTATGAGGGAAACTTCCTGATGGAGGTTTTTGACGGTTATGGAGAACTCTATTATGAAGACGGAGGGCTTCGGTATCAGGGAAGCTTTTCCATGAACAAGGAGGAAGGCCAGGGGATCCAATACTACGAGGGCCAGACGGTCTCCTATGAAGGCGGCTTTGTGTCGGGCCTGTATGAAGGCAGTGGAAAAAAATACCGGGAGGACGGGAGCCTGGAATACGAAGGCGGCTACGCCCGGGGACTCTATGAGGGAGCCGGAGTCCTGTATGATGCGGACGGAAGAAAAAAGTATGACGGAAATTTTTCCGCCGGCGTTTATGAAGGAGAGGGAAGGCTTTATTCCGAAGGCCGCCTGGTGTATGAGGGAAGCTTTCACGATGGAAAAGCCGAAGGCTTTGGAAAAATGTATGAATCCGGAAGGCTGGTGGAAGAGGGACAGTACGGCGGAGATATTTTTTCTGCCGGAACCACCACGCTTTACTATGAAAGCGGCGCTCTGCTTTACCAGGGGGGCTATGAAAATGGGGCCTATGAGGGAAACGGGACCCTGTACCGGGAGGACGGGATCGCTTCTTACCAGGGAGGCTTTTCCGGCGGACTCTATGAAGGAGAGGGGAAGCTTTTCAATGAGGACGGGACGCTGCTTTATGAAGGCACGTTTGCAAAGGGGCTTTATGAGGGCGGCGGAGTTCTCTATGGAGCCAATGAGATGCCCCTGTATGAAGGAGGCTTTTTGTCCGGAGCGTATGAGGGAGAGGGAATCCTGTACGGATCGGAGGGCGTCGTTCTCTACGAAGGCGGCTTTGTAAAGAACCTGTATGAAGGAGAGGGCCGGATTTATGATGAGGCCACCGGCGGCCTGGCGGCCCAGGGAAGCTTTGTTCAGGGAGTCCTGGAGGGAAGCGGGACCGAGTATGATCCTGCTACCGGCATGAAGCTCTACGAGGGGACCTTCCGAAATGGTCTTTATGACGGAACAGGCGTTCTGTATGACCGGACCACCGGCGGAAAAATCTATGAGGGACAGTTCCTTCTGGGCGCGTACCATGGCCGCGGAGCATCTTATGATGCCGCCACCGGAAAGCTTTTGGAAGAGGGAGAATTCCGAAACGGCGCGCTGGTCACCAGTAAAGAGGAGCTGGAGGGGACAGAGGCTCCGGAAAGTACAGAAGCCGAGTCCCAGCCGCCGGAAGGATCGGAAGAAACGGAGACCTCAGAGGCGGCAGGCACAGATGCCGCCGCTGAAAGCGCTGGCCCGGAAGAAGCGGAGCCCCGGGAGGACATTGGGGATCCCGGAAAAGAGAGCGAGGATATTTCCGAGCCGGGGATGAGTACCATGGAGGATCCGGAGGCGGGCAGATGGCCGGGAGCCCCCACGGAGGCTGTCCATGAGCCGGGGCCGGGAGCCTGATCTTTGGCCGCTTTTCCGGTTCCGCGGCCCATCAGAGAATAAAGGAAGAGGAGGGATCTCCATGGGACGTTATACGATCATTGCAGAGATCGACGATTATCTCAGACAGGTACTGGCCGATGGACTGGTGCCGGAGCTTTTGCCGGATAAGAACGCCGTGGGCCTGTGCTCACCGGAGGAAAAGGGCGATCTCAATGTGGGGATCTGTCTGTATGATATCCGTGAGAATGAAAACCTGAGGATCAGCGGTATGGTGAACCACAGCATGGAAAGGCAGACGTTTCCGCCCACATATCTAAGCCTTTATTATATGATCACAGTGTGGTCAGCCAGCGATATCCGTTATCGGGCGATTCAGGAGCACCGGATCCTGGGGCGGATCATCCAGCTTTTGAAGGATCAGAATTTCTGGGAATCGGAAAATTTTGACAGCGGAGGAAGGCCCAACATCCGGGTGGAGCTTTTGGATCTGACCACAGAGGAAAAGATAAAGATCTGGAACCAGCCGTCGGTCCCTTACCGGACGTCTCTGTTTTTCCGTGTGGCACCGGTGAGTCTGGATTCTGCAAAGAGCAGAGAGATCAAGCGCGTTATGAGTGTGGATATGCAGGTAAAGGAGCAGGGAGGAAGCCATGGCAGAGAGCCGCATGACCTGGAAGGTCCGGGGAATCTTTAAGATCTACGACAGCTACATAAGAAGGCCGGTGTCCACAGCCGGATTGCGGATCCGCACGGACCAGGGACTTTCTGTGATCCGTAAATCCGAGGGGATCGTGGTATTCGTGGAAAATCACAATTTTACAAGCAGGGAATCTGCCCAGGTGGTTCTGGAGAGTCCTCTGTTCCTTACGGAAATCGTGGTCCTTCCTTTGGACCGGGATCCGGAGGTCCAGGTCGTATGGCTGCGGCCGGGAAGCCGGTATCCGGCCGGAAGCGGCAGCTCCAGGATCCATGGTAGCGCTGTTCCGGGAACAGAAATTTCCTTTGTATTTACCGGAGGTCCAGATCCTATGAAGCTTTTAAAGGACTGCAGGGCAAAGGACGAGGAGATCTCCATTTACCATCCGGGGATCCGCAGCCTGGAAGGATGCACACTGGAGCTGGAGCTTAAGAGGAAGAGAGGAAAAATAAGGCTTGAAAAATGCCTGGACGATACAAGGCCGGATACTGGGATCTACCGGTTCCGGGGCGGGCCGCTATCCGGAGTCTATCAGAAAATGGATACGGTCATCCGGAATGTCCATGAGACCAGGACCGGAGAAGACGGCACGTACCTTCTGCTTTTTAAGACAGTACCGGGGCCGGAAGCCGCCGGCCGTCTTTGGTGGAAGGATCCAGAAACAGGGGAAAACAGGGAGCTCCGCCTAAATGTCAGAGAGGGCGGCAGCATCCGGCAGGATCTTATATAAAGGAAGGAGATATGCATGGGTTTTGGAGTTCTTGGCGGAGCAGTTTTAACGTGTTCTTTTGGAATGGCTCCGTCTGCCTTTAACGTGCTTCCCACAGCCAGGGTCATGTCCTCCATGCCGGTGGGATGTATCATGGATAACATTCCGATGCTCAATATCATGCCCTTTGGCATGTGTCAATCCCTGGCCAACCCCACGGTGGCATCGGCCACAGCGGCGGCTCTGGGGGTTCTGACACCTATGCCGTGCATTCCGATGATCCCTGGGCCCTGGGCCCCGGGCTCGCCTACGGTGCTGGTGGGGGGAAAGCCGGCATTAAACAACAGCTGCAAGCTGATGTGCGCTTATGGAGGCGTGATCCAGATCAGCAATCCCGGGACTGCCAATATCCAGGTAAAATAAGGAAACGAGGAGGGAAAGGGAGATGGAAGAAAAAAGAATATCCAGGGGCTGGCTGGCCGCCATGCTCCTTTTCGGCCTCCTGGCTGCTGCGGCTGTCGTTTTTTTTCCGGCCTACCGGCCTTCGGGAGTCTATGAGGCCGTCAGCAGCGGAAAATACCTTTATGGGCTGGATCTGAAGGACCAGACCCAGTATGTGTTCCGGGTGGACATGGAAACGGGAGAGAGCCGGCGGATCCGGGTGCCGGTCTATGAGGACGGGAGCTCGGTGACCCTTTCCGGCCTCACTCCCCTGGAAAACGGCAGCACATATGTGGCGGCTTCTGTTTCTGGGGAAGACGGCTCCAGCCTTCTTCTCCAGAGCTGCGATTTTGACCGGCTCCGGCTGGAAACGGTCCGGAGCATTACGGAGCTGGAGGAAGCGGAGGGGATCCGGTTCGCGGCCCTGTCCAGGAGCATGGGGAAGGCGGCTCTTACGTTTTTTTCAGAAGATCGGTCGGTGACCCATTATCTTCTGGAGGACGGGGAATTTCAGCTTTACACGGAAGCCCGGATGCCGGAGACCAGCTATCTGGCTGAATTCACCTCCGACGGAGCGGATTACTTCCTGGGAAGCCATGGGGAGATATGGAAGGCGGGAGAAAACGGGGCTGTGACCCTGGTTTATGATACCGGCTCCACCTTGGGAGAGGGAAGGGAAACAGACTTCCAGTTTTACGCGGATGAGATCTATTTCCGGGACCGGGATACGGGAGATACTTACAGGATCGCGGGAGAAGGGGCCGCAGAACCATGCCCCTCCACGTATCAGGCGGCGGAAGCCTTTGATGAAACAGAGCTGCGGATGAGCGTATTTGATGGAAAGGAGACCCGGGCGGGGATCCTGAGACTGGAGGACGGACGCCAGACAGCGGCTGCCTGCGGTACATATGAGTATGTGGCCGGTGAGCTGGAGCCGGGGCCAAAGACCAGGCTTCTGGCCTGGGTCCTGTCTATGGTCCTGGCTGGAGCTGCTCTTTTTATCTGGTTCCGGCTGCGGAAGCTTTTCATGAAGCGGGAGATCGTGATTCCTTTGGTTCTGGAGGCGGCTGTTCTTTCTGTGGTCCTTATGGCTGTGGGCCTGGGACTTTTGAGAGAAAGGATCTTTTCCTCGGTCCGCAGGAATGCAAAGGAAAATGCTGTGGAGACGTGTCTCCAGTTAAGCTACGAGATGCGGGATGCCTATGATATGAAGGCAATCCAGACCATGTGCGGATACGATTCCATTACAGTTGAGAATGAGCTTCCATATAAAAAGAATGTTTCCGGATACAGACAGTCCCAGGTGCTGGATGCGTCGGGTGCAGCCGTGGGAAACATCGGAAACCAGGTAAGCTTCCGTCTGTATTTCCGGAAGGACGGGATCCTTTATCCTATGGGGGTCTCGGATTATATCCTGAATATGCCGGTAGAGTCTAATTTTGTGTCCGGCAGTCCAGAGGCAATTTCCGCCATGGAGAGGGCTCTGGAGGAGCAGAAGGCTGCAACTGCAGAGTATACGGCTCTGGGAGGGTGGATGTACGGCGCGTTCCTTCCTCTTAAGACCGCAGAGGGAGAGTATCCTGTGGTCCTGGAGGCGTATATGATGCTGGATGAGGGGAACCGTCTGTTTGCACAGCAGGCCCAGTCGGTGGAGCGGGTGCTGTCTGCCATGACGGTGGCGCTCCTGTCAGCCATTCTTTTGATCCTGTGGAGAGGCATGCATTCACTGGGAAAGTTAAAGCAGGCGGCTCTTCTGGTAGAAAAAGGGAGGCTGGGCGAGGAGGCAGAAGTACGGGGCCGCAGCGAGGCGGCTGTGACTGCGGTAAGATTCAACAGGATGTCCCGGCAGATTGCGTCCCAGGTATCCGGTCTTGAGGGGTACCGGGAAAAGTATAACGCCTTTGTGCCGCGGAAGCTTCTTGAAACCTCCGGCGGAGACGGAGGCGCACAGGAGAAGCCGTATATGGTCATGACTGTGGGAAGCAGGGAAGGCCAGATCCGTCAGGATCGCTGGATCCGGCGGATCCATGAAAAAAACGGCGAGGTGCTGTTTTTTGAGAACACAGGGATCCAGTGCCTGTTTCTGGGGGCTGCCGAAAACGCCCTGGAGGCCGCTGTCAATATCCTCCAGGATCCGGGTACGGAAAAAAATGTGTGTATCTCCCTGGGCTATGAGCAGATCCGCCTGGGCACTGCTGGAAATCACATCCGGAGCGCCGTATCCGCATTTGGAAGGAATGGGGATTTCAATGGCTTTTTAAAGGAAAAGGCCGGAGAATACGGAGCCTCTCTCCTGGTTTCGGGAGCGGCTGCCAGCCGGATCCCGGGATTTTTCAGCCGGTACCATGTAAGGAGGATCGGAACGTTCTTCCTGGAACAGACAGAAACGGCGGAAACGGTCTATGAGGTCCTGGACGGGGAGCCGGAGATGTGGAGGAGAAAGAAGCTGCTGACGGAGGACCAGTTTGAAGAAGGGATCCGTGCGTTTGAGAAAAAGGATTTTTTAAAGGCAAGAATGGCGTTTATCCGGGTTCTGGCGGAAAATCCAGGAGACGGCGCCGCAATCCGGTATATCCGGGTCTGCGAGGATAACCTTGGCAGGCCATCCCGGCAGCAGACAGTGTATTTGGAGACCTATGGTTCCAGGAGCGGGAGCGAGCAATGAAGAAAAAAAATCTGGTTTTTTTAACAGGAATCCTGTTTATTGTGCTTTTGGCGGTTTTCTGGTCTCTGGGAAAAAACAGTTCCCAGAAAACCCTCAGCCAGGTGATCTCATATCATGCGGATGGCAATTCCATATATGGGGCCGTGTACGATCCGTTCCGGCGCTCGTATTTGATCATCCAGGAGGATTACCGCACGGGAAAGAAGTACGGGCTGCGGATCCCGGGCGTCCAGAATGGCGGTGAGAAGTACGAGCTCCGATATATTCAGAGGGAGGACGGCGGCAACGCGGCGGTGCTTTTTGACGTTTATGAAGAAGACTGCCTTCTCCGGTCGGAGGTATGGCTGTGTACGCCGTCAGAGGGATACGCGGAGAGGATCTATGCGGAGGATGCGCCAGCCGGAGGCGAGCCAATGGAAATGTTTGCAGACAGCCGGGGGATCCTGCTGATCCATTTTGAATCCATGGGAAGAGGGACAGATATGACCCGGGTAAAGCGGACCATGCTTTATGAGGGAAGCTACGGAGAACCGGTGCCCCTTGGGGAGCTCAGGCTCTGGAACATGAGCTCCATGAACTATTATGCCTCCTCCAACGAGGGAATCTGGTATGCAGACCGGTATGGAAACGTTTATTACTGCGGAGAAAACGGCGTGAGCACATATATGCTGAAGAATGACGGATCCCGGATCAGCATCAATAACGTGGGGTATTCCCCCACCCGCCGCGGATTTTATTTTTACAATCTGGATGAGGAGCGGGATTACTGGATCGGCATAGACGGTAAGATGACCGAATACGAAAATCCTGCGCTGGATGGCTTTCGTGCAGAGGGCTATCAGGTGGAGGCGCTGGGGATCGACCGGGAGGGGATCGTTTACGCAGATCTGGGAGACAGGGAGGAGGACTGGGGACTGGCGGTGATGGCACCGGGCGAGGACCCCAGAATCCTGCGGAGCATAGGCATTCCCGTCAGACAGTGGCTGCCCGGCTGCTTTATGGCTGCCGCTGTTGGTACGGGACTGATCCTGGCCGCTGCTTTTATGGCGCTGCTTGTTCACAGACATATGCGGGTCATCCCGGTCACCGCCCGGACCGCCGCTGCCGCCGTCCTGGTGCTTTTCGCCGGAGGAATCCTGGTCCATGCCCGGATCCAGGATATATTTTCGGAAAGACGGAAGGAAACGGTACGGGAAATTCTAAGCAGCGCGGCTGTCATAGAGGCAGCAAAGGTGGACGGGACACGGTTTGAGGGAGACCAGCCGGATGTGAATTACTTTGAACAGAGGATAACGGAAAAGGAAACGCTTACCTGGAAGGTCAGCGGGCTAGACAGCCAGGCGGTGAAGAACGCCCAGATGGAGTACACCATGGGATATTTTCGGGTTCTGGGGGAGGATGTGTATCCGATCCTGGGGTATGAGTATGTGACTACGCCGGCCCGGTACACCAGACCGGCAGGAGAACTGGCTCTGATCCGCCTGTGCATGGAAAAAAAGCAGCCGGTATATGGAACCTATACGGAATACGGCGATACGTATATGGCTGTTTATGCTCCGGTCTTTGACAGAAACGGGATGCTGGCCGGTCTCGTTAAGACGGAAAAGGATCTGGAATCGGTGGAATGGCGGGCGTCGTCCGATACCAGGGAGCTCACTGGATATATCCTTTTTGGACTGTTTCTGGCAGCAGGAGCGGTGATCCTGATGATCGGGCTGGCACTCCGCCCTTTGAGGCAGCTGTCCTCCTTTATGGACAGTCTGGAGGAAGGAGAGGAGGGCGGACGGCTTCGGATCCGCGGACATAATGAGATCTCAGAAATGCTCCGGATCTTTGACCGGATGGGGGAAAATATCCGGGATTACCTTTATAAGGTGCAGAGGCTTCAGGAAAAGTACGGAGCCTTTGTGCCGAAGGATTTGGTCGGCCTTCTGGGAAAAGAGGATATCCGTCAGGTAGAGGCCGGAGACGCGGCGGTCTGTGAGGCTGCCGTGGTACTGATCAATATGCAGGATTTTTCCGGCATCCGGGCTGTAAACACGGCTGGAGAGCTGTTCCGGCTGATCAACCGGGGGCTGACGGAAATGATCCCGCTGGCGGACCGGTACGGAGGTCATATCGTCCGGTTTGTGGAGGGCGGCATGATCGTACTGTTCCCGGAAGACGCCGTTTCTGCGGCAGAATGTGTCATGGAGATCCTGGAAAGGCTGGAGGGGGCGGCCCCGGTCCGCTACTATGCGTCCCTGGATTACAGGAGGGTGAACCTGAAGGTGGCCGGCAGCCGTGAACGGATGGAGTTTATGATCCCGGGAGAGGATATGGCGGTCGTATCCGGTCTCTGGGACCTGGCGGCAGAGTATGGGATCCGGGCGCTCATGTCCGGCGCTGTGGCACAAAGGCTCCCAAAGGAGCTGGCTCCCGACGGAACTGGCAGCCCCAGGGACGGGAGCCGGTTCCTGGGATCGGCTGAAACGAAAAAGGACGGCTGTGCGCTGGAGGTATATGAACTGTCCGCCGGCTGGGATGAGACCCAGTACCGATTAAAGGATGAGACAAGGGAGCTGTTTTCGCTTGGGATCTCGAAGCTCAGCTCCGGTCAGATTAGGGAGAGCAGGGAATGCTTTGCGGGGATCCTCAGGAAGAACGGCAAGGATATGGCAGCCAGGCGGTATTTCGACATATGCGATGAGATCCTTACGGGAGAGCGGAAGCCGGAGGACGCGTGCTTCGGCCGGATCTGAGGAAGAAGGAGAGGATATGGAACGGAGCAGCTATCTGGAATTTTTTCATAAAGAACGCCTTGGGAAGGCATATGGCAGCAGGAGGGAGGCTGTGGAGGAGGAGCTTGATTCTCTGCAGGTTCTGATGCAGCTTTTTGAGCGGAAACGGATGGGAGCTATTTCCATGGAATTTGCCGCCAGGGACTGGAGTTTGGTGCGGCTCCATATGGAAGGGCGCGGAGCCGCGTCCGCTCCAGTGGGCCGGATCTGCCGGCTTCTTGGACTCAATGGAGGAGAAAAAACGGCACTCCTGCTTTCCCTGGCATCCCAGGAGGGCCGGGTCACTGGCGAAGACCTGGCGAGGATGCGGGAAAACCGGAAAAAGGAGACGGCCAGTCTTGCGGCGGCTGACCGGCTGGCCGGATTTTTAACAGAGCTGGAGGGCGGAGACAGGGCCGGGAAAGGATCCGGCCGGATCCGCCAGGAAAAGGCGGAGCTCCTTTTCAGGGACGGCTGGAAGCCGGAGCCTTTGCAGCCGGAGCCTCCTCTGATCCCGAGGCAGAGGCTCCTGGAGGAACTTTGGGGAACAGGAGAGAGCCGGGAATTATCCGGAATTCTGTCTGGCTTCTGTCATAAGAGAAGCCGCCAGGAGGAGCTTCCGGAGCTTCAGGTTCATGGGGGACTTCTGGAACGAGTGAAGGGAATGTGCCGGGAGGCCGGAGCCTCTGAAAATTGGACGCTGTGCCTTATGGGGAACAGGGGAAGCGGAAGGGAGCTTCTGGCATGCCATCTGGCTGCCTTTCTGGGCCGGGATCTCCTGGCTGCCGATGAAAGCCGCCTGGAACGGCAAACGTTGTCTGACCCGCTGCGGGAGGCTGAGCAGGAGCTTCTTCTGGAATGTCTCCTTTCCGGCAGTCTCTTATATCTGACGCATCCGGAAAAGGGAAGCTTCTATCGGCTGCGCCGGGGTCTTTCCGGTCTGATCCTTGCAGGCCTCCTTCCAGAGGAGGCTGAGGGCGACCGGAACACGGAGGAAAAGGAAAGCGGCGGCATGGAATTCCTTATGGAGGAAAGCGTATGCCTGGAGCTGCCCCAGCCCACAGCGGAGGAAAAGGCCGGGCTGTGGGAGAGCTTTCTGGGTTCATATGCCCATGAAGACGAGCTGGAGCCCAGGGCCCTGGGGAGCAAATACGTACTGAACGCCGGCGGGATCAAAAAGACTCTGTACGCGGCAAAAAAATGGGTGTCTGGAGAAGGCAGGGGAAAAATCAGCGGATCGGACATTGCATGGGCGGTCCATCAGTCCCAGGCCGGCCTGCTGGGGAATTTTGCAGTCCGGGTCCCCTGCGTTTTTGGCTGGGAGGACCTGATCGTGGAGGAAAAGGCCCGAAGGCAGCTGCTCCATATTTGCGGCCAGATGAAGTACCGGAGCATTGTGGGAAACCAGTGGGGCTTTTTCGAAAAAATGCCCTACGGACGGGGCTTGAGCGCTCTGTTCTACGGTCCGCCGGGAACGGGAAAGACCATGGCGGTCCAGGTGATCGCAAAGGATCTGGGACTGGATCTTTACCGGGTGGATCTTTCCAGGATGGTCAGCAAATATATCGGAGAAACGGAAAAAAACATTTCCGCCCTGTTCGACAAGGCGAAGCATATGAATGTGATCCTGTTTTTTGACGAGGCCGATTCGTTTTTTTCCCGGCGCTCAGAGGTAAAGGACGCCAATGACCGCAGCGCCAACGCCGAGGTGGCCCATCTGCTCCAGAAGCTGGAGGAATACGAAGGGATCACCATTCTGGCCACCAATCTGAAGGATCAAATCGACGACGCCTTCAAGCGGAGGATCCGGTTCATGGTCAATTTCCGGTTCCCGTCGGCAGAGACCAGGAGAAGGCTGTGGCATTCTCTGCTCCCGGAGGCCGCGCCCAGAAGCGGGGACCTGGATCTGGACTTTTTTGCAGACCAGTTCGAGCTTTCTGGAAGTCAGATCAAGGAGATCCTTTTAAATGCGGCGTATATGGCCGCAGGCATGGGAGAGCCTCTGGGGAACGGCCAGATCAAGGAGGCGCTCTGCATCAATTATGAAAAATACGGAAAATTCCTGACAAAGGAAGATTTTGGATATCTGGGATAGAGGAGGAACCGCACCATGACCATGAAAGAGATCTTTATACAGTTTGCCGGAGAGAATCACATTCCTGTGGGAGAGCTGAAGCTGGAACCGGAGGCGCCGGACCAGCTGTACATAAGACTGGACGGGGAAAATGGATGCTATGAGGGCCACGCCATGTTTCTGGAAGAGGAACGGATGTTTATCTTTTATGTGGTCCTGGGCGTGCGGGTCCCGGAGGAAAAAAGGGAGCCGGTGTCAGCCTGGCTCTTAAACTTAAATTACAGTCTGAAGGCAGGACAGTTTTATATTGAAGAGAAAACGGGAGAGCTGACGGCCCGGACGGCCCAGTATATGGCCGGAGCGGACTGGGAGAAGCGGGATCTGCTGGAGACTCTGGTTCTGGGCTGCGGAAGGACGGCAGACCATTTTTACCCGGAAATCATGAAGCAGATCTTCGGCTAAGAGATAAAGAAAGGAGGCACCGGTATGGCAGCGACAGGCTCACTGGCGGCAAAGCAGATGGGAAAAATGGGAAAGTCATCGGAGAAGATGACGGCCCTGGAGGTGGCGACACTGGGGAAACAGCTGGCATCAGGAAAGGGCGCCATGGTCACCCTGATGATGGATCCGGCGGATCCCGACTGGCAGGAAGCCATGCGGCAGGCAAAATCCACGCGGACAGGGAATATTTTTGCGTCCAGAGTTAATTTTACACTGGCCGGGACTCCCTTTGTGGGCCGTGTAGGGTATTCAGTAGAGGGCGGTGTGGTTCCGCTGTTCGATGGCGCAGCCCTGGATCTCAACGGAGCCTCCCTGATGGCCGAGGATCCCCAAAAGGCCGCAGAACCGGATCCTCTGCTGGGATCCCCGGCTGCCCATAAAAACTGGGTGGTCGGCCGCGGAGGCTTGCTGGTGCTGGCTCCTGTGGGCGTGGACAACGTGATTCCCGCGGTTACGGAGCATGTGGTGGTCACAGAGCAGGGCCTCTCGGCCAGAGCGGTGAAATCCATGAGCTTTCAGCAGGGAAAGCGGGAGATCAGGGCGGAAGAGGTGACAGTCAGCGACCAGGTGGCTCTCCTTAAGGGTCTTCAGGTGACCGAGGACGGAGAGGACAGGACCAGCAGCTATCTGGACCAGGCGGTGGTGACCGGAGCGGGCATTGGCCTTCTCCCGGCGCCGTCCCAGTCTGCCTCCTCCGGGATCCAGGAGAAGGAGCCGGCCAGAGCGGGAAAAAAGCTGGAGCAGGTGATTGAAACGGCAGTCAGCCTGACGGGGATCCGCGGAGAGCTGCGTGTGGGAGCGGCCAAGGAGGACCCGGAGACCGAAAGCGAAGGCCAGAGGACGGGGTTCGGCGTGCGCTTTGACCCTGATACCATGAGTGTCGATGCAGGCTATAATTCTGATCCCATTTCATCGGTGGAGGAAGAGGATCTGCTCTGGACCCAGGTTCTGGCCGCCTTAAAGAAGGATGCGTCTGGGAGAGCAAAGGAACTGCTTCTGGAGGTGGTAAGGACCGGGAAGGCTGAAAAATGCATGAGTGATCTGAAGTCTGACGTGGCCGGCAAATGGGAGCAGCTGAAGAGCGTCTACGACGGCTTTTCCAGCGAGGAGCTCCGGGAGAGCTGGGCTGCATTTCCGGTGTCTGCCAGGGAATATTTTCGCGGAAATCTCAGTGAAAAGGACGCTGAGACTTATATGAAAAAATTGATCCCCACAGGCCCCCTTACAGAATTTCTGGGCCTTAAGGAGGATGAGGAAAAGAAGTCGGATGCCTCAAAGAATAAGTGGAAGGAGATCCCGCTGCTGGAGATCCCCCTGTTTCCTGGAGTAGACTTCAGCGTTACTCTGGAGCCGTCCTACCAGCTGTCCGCTTTTATTCTGGGAGGAGCCCACAATATGAAGACCCTGTGGGACGCGGGGGAACAGGAAAACACGGAGCTGGAATTTTCCGCTGGAGTCCGCGGCTCGCTGTCCCTGACCGCTGCCGCCGCCCTGGAGATCGGTATTCCCCTGATCGTCCAGGGATATGGAAGCCTTTACGCGAAAGCCTCCCTGGAGGGAGGAGAGGCAGCCCCCGAGGGAAATACCAGAATGTTCGGTGCGGCCGGAGGAAATACCGGCATCGCCCTGGCGGCCAGCGGAAGGCTGCCGGTACGCCGGATGAAGGACGGCTCCATCCAGCAGGCGGCGGATGCAGAGGTGTCTCTGGAGGGAGGACTGAATCTGAACGGCTCCGTGGGGATCGATGCCGGCATCCGCTCGGCGGTGCTTATGTGGAAAAAATCCTTGTTTGAAAAGACCCTGGCAGAATGGGATCTTCTGACCATCGGGGCTGCCCTTAAGGTCCGGAAATCTCCGTCTGACAGCTTTTTCTCCGGGTGGGACCTGGACGAGGCTTCCATCAGCGTGGAGGATGGCTTTCTTCCTTCCTTCCTAAAGAAGAACACCGCTGAGAGACGATATGGCCTCTATAAGCCTGAGGAAGCGGAGACCGTACGGTATGAAGGCCTCCAGGAAAATTTTCAGTCGGTTTTACAGCTTCTGGAGGATTTTAAGACTGTCCAGAGCTCAGGAGAGACGCTTCTGATCTCCAGAGAGGAGGGGGACAGCGGGCTTCAGGATACGCTGGGCTCCATGGAGGAGCAGCTCCAAAACATTCAGAATGCTGCCGTGGCCGTATGGGTAGACGCCCAGAATGAGCTGGAATACATGGAAGGGGTATTGGAGGAGCGGAAGGACTCCATTTACCTGTCAAGACAGAAAACGGCTTCCGAAGCCTCCCGCTCGGTCCACGAGCAGCGGATGGAATATATGGAACAGTGGCAGGAGACCTCCGGAACAAATGTGCTGGACTATTATAAGGCCCATGGATCGGGACCGGGCCGCGGCTTTGAAACATATATGTACCAGAAGGACCAGGACAGCCACCGGACGTACGAAGGGATCGTGGCCTATGAAAGGGCGCAGTACGAGAAAAAGACCAAAAAGCATTTCGACCGGATCCGGACCCTGGAATCACTGAAGGAAGAACAGAAGACGGACGCAGAGGTGCAGAAGATCTATAAAAAGGAGCTGAAAGGCTCCAGGGCCGGAGAAAACCGCGCCCTGCTTGCAGGGACCCAGGCACTTCTGGATTATGAGTACAGCCGGTTCACAGATGTGACCAAGGACGCCAGAAAGAGGAGATCCGAAGCCATGGCGGTCCTGGCCGGGGAGGATCCCGTAAAGGCCTATGCAGATAAATATCTGGGCGTCCTGGGGGCAGGAAAGCTGGAGGGCCGGGATGTATACTGGCTGGGAAATGCGAAGCTCCTGCTGAAGTATGAAAAAGAAAAGGTTTTTTCAGAAAAAGGTGCTGATAAAAAGGATCTGGAGATCCTGGGCGCCTCGGATGCGGCCATGGAGCTCCTTGGGAGCCATCCGCAGGAGGATGACGCCAGAAGGCAGACAGAGCAGCTCCGCAGGGCCATGAGCAATCAGGCAGGAGGCAGCAAGGACGGCCGGATCCCACAGCTCACAGAGCTGTTTGGAGACGGCATCTATAAAACGGCTACCCTGGACGATCTGCTCCAGGTGGAGCTGAAAAACCGGGTCTGGGGAGACGAGGGCCGGAAACTGGATCAGTATCTGAAAGAAAACCCGGCCAGGACCACAGGACAGGCACAGAAGGGCGATAAGAGCGGGATCTTTGGAAAAATGGGCGTATCGAACGCCCTGACCCGTCTGGGAACATACCTGGATACGCTGGATACAGACGGACTGGCTTCCGGCATGACCCTGGAGATCCTTTTGGATTACGCCCAGAGGCGCAGTGAAGCACTGAAAAAAACAAAGGATACCAATGCCCAGAAACAGGTGGCCATGGCGATCCGGTATCTGCGCCGGGGGCAGATCAAGCTGGAAGCAGCCCCGGAGGAGAAAAAGGCAGAGGTACAGGCAGAGTATATATCCGGATACTTTAAGATGTATAAGAACATGGAAAATCAGTACCGGGAAAGCCTGAAGGAGGGCAGGGAGTTAAACCTCCCGCTGATGCAGCTGGCATTTTCCGATGGCTCCGCCGATCCCGTTTACCAGGAACTGCTGGTCATGAAAGAAAGCGGGACCCCGGATTTCAAGGCGCTCACGACCTATCTCTCCCTGACGGGAGGAAAAAAGGAGATCCTGGAGGAGATACGAGCCCACCAGAGGGAAAAATTTGCCCAGACGCCGCCGGATCTTATGGATATCCGCAGGTTTTATGAGGCTGGACTTGCAGAGCGTACCCAGAAAAAGAACGGCGCCGCCGGTCATTATGACCGGTATGCCAGACTCCGCACTCTGACGGACTCCGGCGCTTCATATGAGGAGCTGCTGGACGCCTATGAGGAAATGGGGGCCGGAAACGGCTATAAGGAATTCCTGTTAAAGGCCATAAAGACCGGACAGATCGACGGACGGCAGCTGACCCGTGAGGATCTGATGGAATTGGAAAACCGCCGGGTGGAGCGGATAGGAAAAAAGCATCTGGACCGGATCGATCTGATCCATCAGGCCCAGGACCAGGGAGAGGGCTACGAGGAGATCTACGGGAGATATAAGGCTCAGGTGGAGCAGGATGATCCGGGCCTGTGGAGGACCGTTAAGAACACGCTGGGAAAGAGGAGCCGGTTTGAAAGGACCATGAACAAGGAGGACGCCGGCGCCGATGAGCTGATCGTCTATGAAAACATGCGGGCAGAGGAAGTGGGCCGCAAGCATGCGGATCGGCTGCGGACGCTTCTGGGGCTTTCGGAAGGTGCGGAAAACTTCATGGATGCAGGCCTTCTGCAGGATCCGGATCTTAGAGAACGGAAGCGGAAGGATTACCTGGAAAAATCCAAGCGGTTTAAGAAGACAGAGCAGGCCGGCGACCAGTCCTTTAAGGATTTTGCGGAGCAGCTAAGGGAGCGCCAGGGCAGCGAGCTTAAGAACGAGATCCTGGAATATGAGCAGGGACGGAAGCAGGAGTATGAGTCCAGTCTGGCGGAGATGGAGCGGGCAGAAAGGGAGATCCGGCGGATGCGGGAGGAGCTTCAGAGGATGACAGAAAAATGCAACGCACTGACAAATGCCGTTATCAATATCAAGACCAGGCCGGAATCCATCTGGGAACAGCTGGGACGCTTTGAGGAGGCCATGGGCTTCATCAGTGCCCATGAGGATCCGGAGGAAGAAACCAGAAGGACGGAGCAGGAAGCAGAGAACGCCCGAAGGCGGGCAGATGCGGCCCTCCGGCAGATGGATGCGCTCCGTGTCAGAAATGAGGAGGAATAAATATGGATTACGTTTGTTCGAAATGCGGAAATCGGGTATCCGTTTCCACCCGCCAGGCCAGGTGCGTCTGCGGCGGCCTCTGGAAGCTGGACTTTACTCCGCCTCCGTTTACGGAGGATGGCATTGACAGAAGCCAGTGGAGCCAGTTCCGTTACAGGAAGTATATGGCTCTGGAGGACGAGAGCTGGCGGGGGCTGACCCTGGGAGAGGGGATGACGCCGGTGGTCCGCCTGGATGAGAACGTGCTCCTTAAGATGGATTATATGATGCCTACCCTTTCCTATAAGGACCGGGGAGCGGCGGTGCTGATGGCCCACTGTAAGGCGGCCGGAGTCGATTATGTGGTCCAGGACAGCAGCGGCAACGCGGGAAACAGCATTGCCGCCTATGCGGCCAGGGCCGGGATCCGCTGCGAGATCTTTGTGCCGGAGGGAACCTCCCCCAAAAAGATCGCCATGATCCGTTCCCACGGTGCAGTATGTACGGTGGTGCCCGGAAGCAGGGATCTCTGTGCCTCTGTGTGCCGGGAAAAAGCCGGCCGGGAGGGCCTGTACTATGCAAATCACGTATACAATCCGTTTTTCTATGAGGGGACGAAAACGTATATCTATGAGGTCATGGAGCAGCTGGGGAGGATCCCGGAAAATCTGGTGATCCCCGTCGGCAACGGCACGCTTTTCCTGGGAGCCATAAAAGCACTGGAGCACCTGCTGGACAGCGGAAGGATCGCCGCCATGCCCCGGATCCTTGCGGTCCAGAGTGAGAAATGCGATCCCTTATTCAGGGCGGCCCAGGAGGGAAGCCGGGAGCCTGCCAGGGTCCTTCCGGAGGCGACTCTGGCCGAGGGAATTGCCATTGGTGTTCCCATGCGGGGAGAGGAGATCCTGGAATATGCCTATAAATACCGCGTCCAGTTCCTCCATGCCCCGGAAGAGAGGATCCTGGAGGCCAGGGAGCTCCTGGCGCGAAAGGGCATCTACTGCGAGCATACCACCGCGGCCAATTACGCGGCCTATCTGGAGGCCTGCCGCAGGGACGGGGAGATCCGGGACTGCCTGATCACCATGTGCGGAGCAGGGCTGAAATCCGATCATTAAGGAGAGAGGAAAGAAAGCGAAAACGGGGATCCATGGCGCATATCCTCCATCGTCCGGATGTTTTGGGAAATATTTTGTGCACTTTGCATATTTTGCTTGTAATATTGCGCAAATTTTGGTAGAATATCCTCATAGGTTTGGAGATGAAAATTAAATTGTCCGAAAACCAACGACTAAAACAGTACGGGAGGAATGAATATGGACGTTTATGGAACAAAACAGATCCGCAATGTTGTACTTTTAGGCCACGGTGGCGCCGGAAAGTCCACAGTCGCTGAAGCACTGGCTTATCTGACCGGCGTGACCAAGAGAATGGGAAAAATCTCTGACGGAAATACCATCAGTGATTATGATAAAGAAGAAATAAAAAGACAGTTCTCAATTTCTACAACAATGATCCCCATCGAATACCAGGGCGCAGAAGGAAAAGTTAAGATCAACCTTCTGGATACTCCCGGATACTTCGACTTTGTGGGCGAGGTGGAAGAGGCTGTCAGCGTTGCAGACGCAGCCATTATCGTGGTAAACTGCAAGGCCGGTATTGAAGTAGGTACAGAAAAGGCCTGGGAATTATGTGAAGAGTACCGCCTTCCCAGAATCATTTTTGTGACCAATATGGATGATGACCATGCATCCTTCCGTGAATTGATCTTAAAGCTGGAAAAGCAGTTCGGCAGAAAGATCGCCCCGTTCCAGGTGCCGATCCGTGAGAATGAAAAATTCGTCGGCTTCGTAAACGCTGTTAAGATGGAAGGAAGACGGTTTACGAATCTGTCCGACTATGAGGAATGTGAGATTCCTGAATATACGAAGAAAAACTTAGGAATCATCCGCGACGCCCTGATCGAGGCCGTAGCCGAGACCAGCGAGGAATATATGGAGCGTTATTTCTCCGGCGAGGAATTTACCCAGGATGAGATCTATACTGCCGTACAGACCAACGTGTGCCAGGGCAATATCGTACCCGTTATGATGGGCTCCGGAATCAACTGCCAGGGCTTCCACGCTCTGTTAAATGCCATTGACCGTTACTTCCCGTCACCGGATGAGGCAGGCGAGTGCATCGGCGTAGACGTTTCCAACGGCGAGCGCTTCACCGCCAAATACAACGACGAGGTTTCCCTGTCTGCAAAGGTATTTAAGACTGTGGTGGATCCGTTTATCGGAAAATATTCCATGATGAAGATCTGTACCGGTGTTTTAAAACCCGACAGCACCATTTACAACGTAAATAAGGATGCGGAGGAAAAGATCGCCAAGGTTTATATATTAAGAGGCAAGGAGGTCATCGAGGTTCCGGAATTAAAGGCCGGAGACATCGGCGCCGTTGCAAAGCTTAACGTTACCCAGACCGGCGATACCATCGCCTTACGGAGCGCTCCCATTGTTTACCATAAGCCGAAGATCTCCACTCCGTATACATATATGCGTTACACGGCAAAGACCAAGGGCGACGAGGATAAGATTTCCAGCGCACTTTCCAAGCTGATGGAAGAGGATCTGACCCTGCGGGCTGTCAACGACTCGGAGAACCGCCAGAGCCTTCTTTATGGCATCGGAGACCAGCAGCTGGAGGTGGTTGTCAGCAAGCTTCTGGGCCGTTATAAGGTAGAGGTAGAGCTTTCCAAGCCGAAATTTGCATTCCGCGAGACCATCCGAAAGAAAGTGGAGGCTCCGGGAAGATATAAGAAGCAGTCCGGCGGACACGGCCAGTTCGGCGATGTTAAGATGTCCTTTGAGCCCTCCGGCGATCTGGAGACACCTTATGTATTTGAAGAAAAGGTATTCGGCGGCGCAGTTCCCAAAAACTACTTCCCGGCAGTGGAAAAGGGCGTTCAGGAATGCTGCGTGAAGGGCCCGCTGGCCGCATATCCGGTGGTTGGCATCAAGGCTACGCTTTTAGACGGCTCCTACCATCCGGTGGACTCCTCTGAAATGGCCTTTAAGATGGCTGCGACCCTGGCCTTCAAGAAGGGCTTTATGGAAGCCGGTCCGGTGCTCTTAGAGCCCATCGCTTCCTTAAAGGTTGTGGTTCCGGATAAATATACCGGTGACGTAATGGGAGATCTGAACCGCAGAAGAGGCCGCGTTCTTGGTATGAATTCCTTACACGGCGGAAAACAGGAGATCGTGGCAGACGTGCCTGCCTCCGAGCTTTACGGCTATAACACAGACCTCCGCTCCATGACCGGCGGAATCGGCGTATTTTCTTATGAATTCAGCCGTTATGAGCAGGCTCCTGGAGACGTTCAGAAGAAGGAAGTGGAAGCAAGGGCTGCAAGCCTGGATTCTTCCGAATCCTAAGCAACGGAAATAAGCGGTCCCCTTCCCGGGTTTCGGAAAGATAAAAATTTCAGAAATCCCGGGAGGGGGATTTTTGCGGCGCGGCTTCGGAAAACGTCTGTCCGGGCCTGCGCCGCAGACGCCTGGAACGGGCGGATGAAATGGGAAAAGGAGAACATTATGTGGGAGATTTGTAAAGAATTGCAGGATGAGATCGTGACCATGCGGAGGGATCTGCACCAGATCCCGGAAATCGGTGGGAATCTGCCGGAGACAAAGGCATACGTAATGAAAAAGCTGACGGAAATGGGGATCCCGTTTACGGAAAATAAAAGCGACAGCGGTCTGATCGCTGAGATCCGGGGAGGAAGTCCGGGAAGGACCATAGCCTTCCGGGCCGATATGGACGCTCTGCCCATCCAGGAGGCCAATGACGTGGAATACATTTCCCGGAACGAGGGGGCTATGCACGCCTGCGGCCATGACGCCCATACGGCCATGCTCCTGGGAGCAGCCCGGGTTTTAAACGAAAATAAGGAACGGATCCCAGGCACAGTCCGCCTCTTATTCCAGACCGATGAGGAGGGCTCCAGGGGAGCGGAGCGTACCATAAAGGAAGGCGGGCTCCAGGGAGCGGACGCTGTGTTCGGCACCCATATCGGAACCATCCTTTCTAAAGATATCCCGTCGGGTACCCTGGTATGTACGCCGGGATGCTGTATGGCGTCTTTTGATAAATTTGTGATCCGGGTAAAAGGAAATGGCTGCCACGGCTCTACGCCGGAAAAGGGCGTGGATCCCATCAACATTGCTTCCCATATTGTGATCAATCTCCAGGAGATCGTTGCAAGAGAGATCGCGGCCACGAAGCCGGCGGTGTTGACCATCGGCCATATGGAAGCCGGGTTCGCATACAATGTGATCCCATCGGAGGCGCTGATCGAGGGAACCATCCGCGCCCTGGATGAGGACGTCCGCCAGGAGCTGGCCAGACGGATCGGAGAGGTGGCAGAGGCCACGGCCAAAGCCTTCCGCGGCGAAGCGGAGTATGAGATGATCTGGGGCGCGCCACCGGTGATCAGCGACCCGGAGATGGCGGCTCTGGCGGCGGACTGTGCAAGAGAGGTGGTCGGAGAAACCCATGTCATCGACCGCGTGGATGCGCCCAATATGGGCGGCGAGGATTTTGCTTATTTCCTCAACCAGGTACCGGGAGCCTTCATGTTCTTAAGCTCCTCCAACCCGGAAAAGCACACCGACGTCCCCCATCATAACCCCAGGTTCAATGTGGACGAGGATGTGCTCTGGATCGGATCGGCCATGTTTGTAAAGATCGCGGAAAGATTTCTGGAAATAAAATAAAAGAACAGAGGCTGCCGCTTTATTTTCCCAGCAGCAGTTTTACGATCAGCACCGCCACCACGCAGATCATCACGGGACGGATGACCTTTGCTCCGTTTTTCACGGCAAAGCCTGCGCCGATGTAATTTCCCAGGACGTTGCATACGGCGCAGGGAATGCCGATGGCAAAGGGAACGTTTCCCGAAAGAATGTAGCTGATAAGGGCGGTATAGTTGGAAACGATCAGCACCATCTTGGCGTTGCCGGAGCTGGTGCGGATATCATAGTGGAACAGGAAGGTAAAAAGCAGCATGGCGATGGTGCCGCCGCCGGGGCCGTAGAGGCTGTCGTAAAGACCGATGGTCATGCCGGTGATCAGGGCCATGAGGATGTTCCGGGCGGTCAGAGGCTGCTCTTTGGCCGTGTAGCTCCAGGCATTTTTCACAAAGATCACCAGAACGGCGGTCAAGGGCAGCAGTACCATGAGCATGGACCGGATCTGGGCGTCCGTCAAGTAAAAAATGATCCGCGTTCCCAAAAAGGAGCAGAGGAACGAGGATACGGCGCTGACGGCAGTGATCTTCAGATCCAGGCAGCCGCTTTTAAAGTATTTGTATGCGGCGGCGGTGCTCCCGAAGGCGCACTGGAACTTATTGCATCCATATACGTAATACATGGGCATTCCGCACATCATGTAAGCGGGCATGGCGATGAGTCCGCCGCCTCCGGCGATGGAGTCGATGAATCCGGCGACAAACAGCATGGGACAGAGCCAGATCAGATTGTGAACGTATTCCATAGCAGTAAAATCCCCCTTGTGGTTTTATGTTTTATCCGTTGTGCCTTACCATCATAAACTGGTTCATGGAAATAGTCAAATGATTTTGGATCCGTCACCGGACCCGGTCTCCGGGCCGGAAGGAAAGGAGGCTAAAGGCGTGAGCAAGGGACAAAAGAGAATGGCCGCGATTGTTCTGTGCATCATGGGAATCGTGGGAACGCTGATGGCCATGAAGCGGTAAGACCTTCTGGAGGGCGGAGACGCAGCCGGAAGGCCGCAGGACTCTGGAAAGCGGGACATGGCCGGCGGCTCTCCAGCGGAAAAAGAAGACCCGGGGAAACACGTTCCCGAAAACGCTGACTTGAAATTTTAAATTCCAGTGCAGTGGTAAATTCCACCGGACAATAAA
>CAJMRM010000007.1 GCA_905215775.1 uncultured bacterium | reverse complement strand
CTCGAACCATTGTTTATCCTCCTTTGGATGTGTGTCGGACTGCCGCGGGTCCCCCGGACCCACGGCGCTTTTTAAGTGTACACCGGGAAAGTCCATAAGTAAAGAAAATATTTCTTATATTATCCATAATCACTGATTATATTCCCGATGATCCCAGCACATCCAAAAACCGCTCTCCAGCCGGAGAAACGGGATTTTTCCGGTCGATCACAATGCAGATTTCCCGATCCGGCATCATCTCCCGGAATGCCAGCTCAAAAAGCTCTCCCGACCGGATCCTTTCCCTGGCAAATTCGTCCATCACACAGCCAATGCCAAGATTCCGTATGGCAAACTGGACCACCATATCGCTGGTGGCCAGCTCAAACTCCGGCTCCGGAAAAACTCCCCGTTTTTCCAGAAACTGGTCCATAAACCGCCGGGTACTGGTATTTTTCTCCAGAAATATGCAGGGCAGATCCATTAAAGCGCTGTACTCCAGCCGCTTTCCCTTGAGGCTCCAGTATTTATTTCCCGCCACAAACACATTCCGGATCTTCTTTACCGGCCTGACCTCCACCTCGGGCCTGGCGTCAAAGGGCGTGCTGACCACGCCGAAATCGATCCTTCCATCATACAGGGACTGGATGGTCTCCGGGGTCGGGGCGTTGGAGACCATGACCTTGATGTTGGGATACCGGCCATGGAACCGCTCCAGGTGGGGAAGCAGATAAAACTGCAGGGTCATATCGCTGGCGCCGATGCGCACCTCTCCCATGTCCAGATCCACCAGCCGCCGGAGCATCCGCTCGCCGTCCAGGAGATTTTCCATGCCCCGCTCCACATAGGGGAATAAAAGCGCGCCCTCCGCCGTCAGGCGGACGCCCTTCTGGGTCCGGATGAACAGCTGGCTGTTTAACGCCTTCTCCAGCTGCTTCACCGCCTGGCTCACCGCCGGCTGGGAAATGCAGAGCGCCTCTGCCGCAGCGGTGATGCTGCCGAGACGCCCTACATAATAAAACACTTTATAATATTCCGTATTGATACTGCTGGTATCCATGGATCCCCGCCAGCCTATACGTTGATCTCGGCCTTCATGCCGAGCACTTCCTTATTTTCCTCCAGGACAGGCCGGATCACCTCGTCCAGGAACTCCTCCACCTGCTGCGGAGCGCGGCCCACGTATTTTTTCGGGTCCATGGTCTTTTTAAGCTCCTCCAGGGACAGGTTAAAGGACGGATCTGCGGCGATCAGCTCCAGCAGGTTATTATCCCTGCCTTCCACCTTCACATTTCTTCCGGCCTCCATGGAAAGCTCCCGGATCCGCTCGTGGAGCTCCTGGCGGTCTCCGCCGGCTTTTACAGCGTCCATCATGATGTTTTCCGTTGCCATGAACGGAAGCTCGGACATCAGCCGCTTTTCAATGACCTTGGGATATACCACAAGACCGTCCACCACATTCAGGTAAAGGTCCAGGATGCCGTCCACCGCCAGGAAGCCCTCGGGGACGGAAAGCCGCTTGTTGGCAGAATCATCCAGGGTCCGCTCAAACCACTGGGTGGAGGCCACCAGCATGGGGTTCATCATATCCGCCATCACGTAATTGGCCAGGGAAGCGATCCGCTCGCTTCTCATGGGATTTCTCTTATACGCCATGGCAGAGGAACCGATCTGGTTCTTCTCAAAGGGCTCCTCCACCTCCTTCAGATGCTGGAGGAGACGGATATCGTTGGAGAATTTATGGGCGCTCTGGGCGATCCCCGCGAGAACGGAGAGCACGCGGCTGTCCATCTTTCTGGAATACGTCTGGCCGGAAACAGGGAAGCAGCCCGTAAAGCCCATCTTCTCTGCGATCATCTGATCGGCCTTCCGGCATTTTTCATGATCCCCGTCAAACAGCTCCAGGAAGCTGGCCTGGGTGCCTGTGGTTCCCTTGGAGCCCAAAAGCTTCATGGAAGAGATCACATAGTCCAGATCATCCAGATCCAGCTTTAATTCCATGAGCCATAAGGTAGCTCTCTTTCCCACGGTGGTGGGCTGGGCCGGCTGGAAATGGGTGAAGGCCAGGGTCGGCTGGTCCTTGTACTTCTCCGCAAAGGAAGCAAGCTCCGCCATCACATTAAGGAGCTTCTTCCTCACCAGCTTCAGGGCCTCTGTCATCAGGATAATATCCGTATTGTCTCCCACATAACAGGAGGTGGCCCCCAGGTGGATGATGCCCTTGGCGCCCGGACACTGAAGGCCGTAGGCGTATACATGGGACATAACGTCGTGGCGCACCAGCTTTTCCCGTTCCTTTGCCGCATCAAAATTAATGTCGTCTTTATGGGCCTTCAGCTCATCGATCTGTTCCTGTGTGATCGGAAGTCCCAGTTCTTTTTCCGTTTCAGCCAGGGCGATCCAGAGCTTTCTCCAGGTGCGGAATTTCTTTTCCGGGGAGAAAATATACTGCATTTCCCTGCTTGCATATCTCTCAGAGAGAGGGCTTTGGTATCTGTCGTACATGATGATCCTCTTTTCCTATAAAAGCATGTGTCTCTTTCCTATATTATTTTCTGTCCTCAATTCCTAGGCGTCTGAACACCTCGTTGTATGCGTCTTCCACGTTGCCCATGTCTCTTCTGAAACGGTCCTTGTCTAACTTTTCATGGGTTTCCTTATCCCAGAGACGGCAGGTATCCGGAGACACCTCGTCCGCCAGGATGATCTGTCCTTTGTGGCGGCCGAACTCGATCTTAAAGTCCACCAGGTCGATGCCCAGGCTGTCAAAGTATTTTTTCATCACCTCGTTTACCTTAAAGGCGTATTCTGTGATGGTATCGATCTCCTCTTCTGTGGCCAGCTCCAGGGACAGGGCGTAATATCGGTTGATGAACGGGTCATGGAGGTCGTCGTTCTTATAGCTGAATTCCAGGGTGGGACGCTTGAAAACAATCCCCTCTTCCACACCCATCTTTTTTGCAAAGCTTCCGGCGGTGATATTTCGGATGATAACCTCCAAAGGAACGATCTCTACCCTCTTTACTGCCGTTTCCCGGTCGGAAAGCTCCTCCACATAATGGGTGGGGATCCCCTCCTTTTCCAGGAGCTTGAAGATATGGTTGGTCATCCGGTTGTTGATGGCTCCCTTGCCCACGATGGTGCCCTTTTTCAGGCCGTCCATGGCAGTGGCGTCGTCCTTATAATCTACGATCAAGATGTCAGGATCTTCTGTTGTATAAACCTTTTTTGCTTTTCCTTCGTACAGTAAATCAACTTTTTTCATTCCTTTGCCCATCCTTTTCTTTTGATAGTTGGTAACTGGTTCATTTATAAGCTGTTCAAATAAACAAGCATCAGTTCAGAAGAAATTATAATACATCATCCCAGGAAAATCAAGAATAACTTTACGGTCCGGCTGTCTCCGCTTCTGTTTTCCTATGAAACCAGAACAGAGGGCCTCCGGACCCGATCCCGATTCCGTACACCTCTCCAGGCTGCCCCGTTCCCAGGTCCGGCAGTCCGTCTGCAGTTTCCCTTGAAACTTCCACCACCGTATGCCCCTTTATATAGGAAGAGGCCGCGGTCAGAAGCTCCAGGACCAGCAGAGCCCTTACCAGAAGCCAGAACGCTTTCCTTCTTTTTTCTCTTCTGTATCCATGCCGCCATGGATGATACGGCCTGTATACATAACGGATGGCGCCACCTCCTTTTCCTATGTATCCAGAATAACATATTTTTTCCAGAATAAAAAGAGGGAGTCCCACATTTTTCGTGTTACTCCCTGCCGTCCGTTCTCCGCCGTCCTACTGGCCTCCTGCGGTCCCTCCGGTCCCGGATCCTGTGCCTCCTGCGGCTTCTCCGTTCCCGTTCCCGTATGAACCTCCATTTTCCCTGGCTCCCGTGGTGCCGGTAGTGATCTCCTCCATTCCATCCTTCACATCATCCACCATATCGCGGATTATACCGCCGCTCTCCCCGTCCAGGCCGTTTTCCCCGGAGGGAAGGTCAATGCCGGTGGCCGAGGTCCCAGGCACCTCCTCTGTGGTCCTGCTTCCGGGAGAAACGGTGGTCTCCTCCCGTCCGGAGCCGGAGCTCTGTCCGGCGGTTCCGCTGCCGACGTCATTTCTTCCGCAGGCTGCGGCCATGCAGACAGCGGCCGCCAGCATAATTCCAAAAGTGATCCGTCTGATCTTTTCCATAAAAAAATCTCCTTTCTTTCTGCCTTAGTATGTGCGAAAGAAAGGAGAATATGTATCAGCCGATCACATCGGCCATGTCGTACATGCCCGGGGCTTTTCCTGCCAGGAACTTGGCTCCCTGAACTGCGCCCTTGGCAAAGATGGCCTTGGAATACGCCGTATGCTGGAAGGTGACTACCTCGTCCTGTCCGGCAAAGATCACGTCGTGCTCGCCCACAATGGAGCCTCCGCGGATGGCCTGGATGCCGATCTCTTTTTTATCGCGTTTTACGCGCTCGGCAGTCCTGTCGTATTTATAATGGTATTCATTCCCCAGGCTCTCGTTGACCGCATCGGCCAGGGCCAGGGCCGTTCCGCTGGGAGCGTCCACCTTCTGGTTGTGGTGCTTCTCCAGGATCTCGATATCAAAGCCTGCCTCTGCCAGTACAGGGGCCGCCTGCTTTAGGATCTTAAATAAGAGATTCACACCCAGGGACATATTGGCAGACCGGAGCACCGCCGTGGTCCCGCTGAGGGCCTTTACCCGGCCTAACTGCTCCTCTGAAAGACCCGTGGTGCATAAGACCACCGGCGTCTTCGTTCTTTCACAGTATGCCACGACACCGTCGGTGGCCTTTGCAGAAGAAAAGTCAATGACCACATCCGCCGCCGGACACTGATCCAGACTTTCGTACACCTCATAATCTGCCAGCTTTAACGGATTCACGTCCACACCGGCCACGATCCGGATCCCATCGTCCTTTGAAACGATATCCGTGATCACCCGGCCCATGGCTCCGCAGCAGCCGTTTAAGATCGCATTTACCATAATTATGCCTCCAAAACAAATAATTATAAGAGTCCGAATTTTTCCATTTCTTTCCTTAAAAGCTCCTGATGGTCCGGTTCCATCTCCGTCAGGGGAAGTCTGGGCGCTCCCACCTGTTTTCCCATCAGATTTAAGGCCGCCCGCACAGGGATCGGGTTCACTTCGCAGAACAGAGCCTTAATGAGCGGCAGGGCCTTCAGCTGGAGCTCTCTGCTGCCCTCCAGATCTCCCTGGAAGAACTTTTCGCAAATGTCATGGGCCGTTCTGGGCGCAATATTGGAAAGGACAGAGATAACGCCTTTTCCTCCCAGAGCTAAGAGCGGGACGATCTGGTCGTCGTTGCCGGAATACAGATCCACGGCCCCGTCCGACAACTGCATGATCTCCGCAATGGCGGAAAAATTTCCGCTGGCCTCCTTCACGCCCACGATATTGGGCACCTCCCGGCAGAGATCCACAATGGTCTGCGGAGCGATATTTACGCCGGTACGGCTGGGAATATTATAAAGAACAGCCGGGATCTTAATGGCATTGGCCACTGCTGTAAAGTGGGCTTTTAAGCCGTTCTGGGTCGCCTTATTATAATACGGAGACACCAGGAGCACACCGTCAGCCCCTGCGCCCTCGGCTTCCTCCGAAAGAGTGATCGCCGTCTTTGTACAGTTGGAGCCGGTTCCTGCAATGACCGGGATCCTTCCCTTTACCCGCTCGCAGGTAAAACGGATCACCTCCAGGTGCTCCTCCTCTGTGGTGGTGGCAGATTCTCCGGTGGTTCCCATGGAAACGATACAGTCCGTATGGCCTGCGATCTGGTCCTCAATGAGCTCATCCAGTTTATCAAAGCTGATCTCGCCGTTTTCTTTAAATGGTGTTACGATGGCAACACCTGCACCTTCAAAAATAGCCATATGCTCCTCCTCCAAAAAAGAGCCGACATCCGCCAAGACGCCAGCTCCAGAACTTCATCCCTCGTTTTCCATAATCCTATCATCAATCCAGGGAATTGTCAACTTTTAAATTTTCACCTGCCGGACCGGGAATTTCCCGCCCATTACAGATTTTCCACATAAGAGATCTGGTCTGCATACTGCCGGATCTCGTCCGAGCAGACCCGTCCTGTCATGATCAGGTCCGTCTCGTCGTCTGCGGACTGGAGAAAGTGGATAAACTCCTCTTTGGAGATCACCTCCTGGTCCACCAGCCCCAGAACCTCATCCAGGATCAGCAGATCACACTCTCCCGTGGCCATGACCTTTTTGGCAAAATTAAATCCGTTTCTCAGGTTCATAGTCTCTTCCTTTTTCTGATCCTCCGGGAGATTTTCAAAATAGCAGCGGGAACGCTCGAAACGAAACACCTTCATCTCCAGATCCATGCGCTCCAGGATCTCCAGACTGCTCTCCTCCAGGACGCCCTTTAAAAACTGCACGATGATCACCTTTTTCCCGGCCAGGGCTCCGATCAGTCCATATCCCACTGCGGAAGCCGACTTTCCGTTTCCAGGACCATAGATTATGCGTATCGTATTTTTTTTCATGTCCAGCACCTCATCTTTTATGTACGATCCGGTTTCACAGCTACATTTTCACTAAGATGGATCTATAACCCGCATATCTTAACATATTTTTTCGTATTTTGCAAGTTTTCCTTAATGAACGGAGCAGCTGCAGACGAAGCGCTCCGGACCGGCGGCTCCAAAAGCGGCCAGCCTCCCGTCACCGGATCACTGGCAGCATTCCAGCTTGCTGACCGATACCTCATAAGCCGTTCTCTTTTCACACTCGGTGTCGCTGAGCTTTTTCGTGTATTCCCGGCTCTGGACCCTTCCCCAGATCTGGATCCTGGTCCCCACAGAAAAGCCGGAGGCAAACCGGGCGTTCCTTCCCCAGGCAATGCAGGGAATATAATCGGATTTTCCATAGGGACGGTTCACAGCCACCAGAAGGTCCGCGATCTCCCGTCCCAGAGGCGTTTTCCTGTATATGGGCTCCTTACATATGTATCCGTCCAGGAAGATCTGGTTGGTCCTGGTGTAATCGGTAAATTCCTCCAAAAACTGTATCTCCCGCACGAATATCGACAGTACCAGACGGTTCTTCACGCCTTCGTGGCGGTTATAGGAGCGGAACTGGCCGTCGGCCTCGATGGTGCATCCCCGGTAGTCCTTCGTCACGTCCATCAGGCGCTCTGAGACCATAAGAGGGATCACATCTGCCTGCTCGCTGAGCCGGTTGACGGAAAGATCCACAAGATAAAATCCCTCCCCAAATACTGCGTGGCTGAACGTAAAATCTGATACGATGGTTCCGATGACCGTGACCCTGTTGTTTTCCATAACTTTTTCTGACATAGTATTTCTCCTTTATTCGATATGATCAGTCCTCTGACCTGCCGTTTTCTCCGGCACACTATAATATGTATTCACCAGGCGTCCTTCTTAGAACCAAAAGATCCCGGTTTCGCTCGACATAAACCGCCATGGTTCTCCTTGTCATTTTTCTTCTGTCATGCTAATATCTTTTTATGATAAAAGGGCCGGAAACCAGGGATCCGCAGGCGGCCCTCTGCAAAGAATTCCCGTTTCCCGGACCCGGGACGGAATTCCCGTGCCCATATTATAGAAAGGAGACTTGCCTTATGATCCGTTTTTTACTGGAATGCAGACGGCTTTTTGAAAAATATTCCAGGGACGAGATGTCCGTCTATGCGGCCCAGGCCTCCTTTTTTATCATTCTGGCCTCCATCCCCTTCCTCATGCTCCTTCTGTCCCTGATCCAGGCCACGCCTCTGGTGAATGAATCGGACCTTCTGGCCCTGGTGGTCCAGATGGTGCCGGATACTCTGGATGGGCTTGTGGTCTACGTCCTGGACAGCCTTCATTCCGACTCTCCCATGGCGATTTTGTCCGCCACGGCCATTGCGGCCCTCTGGTCCTCCTCCCGGGGAATGTTAAGCATCGAACGCGGCTTAAACCGGGTCTGGGGTACAGGGATTCAGAGAAACTATATCGTCCGCCGGATCATCTGCACCGGATACACAGTGCTCTTTTCCCTCATGTGTCTTCTGTGTATGGTGCTCCTGGTCTTTGGAGAACAGATCCAGAAGCAGGTCTGGGACTGGATCCCCCTGATGGCTACCTTTGACTTCCTGGCCTTTCCTGTGCGGGGTCTGGTCACTCTGGCGATTTTATTTGTATTTTTCCTGGCGGTTTATACAGTCCTGCCCTTTCGCAGGCTCTCTGTCAAAAGCCAGATGCCGGGAGCCGCTTTTGCCTCTGTGGGCTGGGCTCTGTTTTCCACGGCGTTTTCCATTTACTTCCGGTATTTTAAAAATTTTACGGTGACCTACGGAAGCCTTGCTGCGGTGATCCTCATGATGCTGTGGCTGTATTTCTGCATCTGCATCCTGTTCGCAGGGGCGGAGCTCAATTGGTGGTGGGAATTTCACGCTCCGTCCCGGAACCGGAGCCTGACCAGGCAGCCATAAAGAAGGGAAGCCGTAAGGAGCTGCTGAAAAAAAGAAGACTGAAAGGGAAATATCCCCTTTCAGCCTTCCTGTACCTTGATCTGCCGGTCCGGGATGCCGCTCAAAAATGTTCCCCGGTCCTCCAGAACCCGTCCGGATCCCTTACTTCGCCAGCATCATCCGGTCGTTGGCAAATTCGCCTCCGCTGGCCTCTCCGAACTTCTTTAACAGATCCTCCACCTGGAGGTTTCGTTTTTCTTCTCCCGCCACATCGTAGATGATGCGGCCCTCGTGCATCATGATCAGACGGTTTCCGTATTGAATGGCGTCCTTCATGTTGTGGGTGACCATAAGGGCGGTCAGCTCCCGCTCTTTTATGATCTCGTCGGTCAGCTCCAGTACCTTTTTGGCCGTCTTTGGATCCAGGGCTGCCGTATGCTCATCCAGAAGGAGGAGCTTTGGTTTTTCCAGGGTCGCCATCAAAAGCGTCAGCGCCTGGCGCTGGCCTCCGGAAAGAAGGCCAACCTTGCTGGTCATCCGGGTCTGGAGCCCCAGCCCCAGCTTCGTCAACGCCTCCCGGTAAAAATCCTTTTCATTGGCCTTGATCCCCCAGGAAAGCCCCCGCCTTCTGCCTCTACGAAGCGCCAGGGCCAGATTCTCCTGGATCTCCATGCCTGCGGCCGTCCCCCGCATGGGATCCTGGAACACGCGGCCGATGTACTGGGCTCTTTTGTATTCCGGCTCCCTGGAGATATTGACGCCGTCGATCTCGATCTTTCCCGAGTCGATGGGATAGACTCCGGCGATCATGTTCAGCATGGTGGACTTCCCGGCTCCGTTTCCGCCGATGACCGTCACAAAGTCTCCGGGAGTCAAGTGGAGATTCAGGCCGCAGAGGGCCTTTTTCTCATTGATCGTTCCTTTATTGAATGTTTTCCGCACATTGGTGATCGTAAGCATTATGAATCCTCCTCCCCTGTTTCCGAATATTCCTTCCTGGCCCTCCATTTTCCCAGGAGTACAGGAACGCTTAAGGAGAAGGCCACAAATATGGCCGTGAACAGGTTCATGTCATTGGTCTCCAGGCCCACCCGGAGCACCAGGGCACGGATCAGGAAATAGATCACAGCGCCCACCACCACAGAGCTTAATTTGCAGGCGAAGTTGATGAGCCGTCCCATGAGCACCTCGCCAATGACAATGGCGGCCAGGCCGATGACAATGGCCCCGCGGCCCATGTTGATATCGGCGTACTTCTGATGCTGGCACACCAGGGCTCCGGAAAGCCCCACCAGGCCGTTGCTTAACATCAGTCCCAGAAGCTTCATCCGCTTTACATTGACTCCCAGGGCACGGATCATATCCTCGTTGTTTCCCGTGGCCCGGAGCGCGCTTCCGAGCTCCGTTCCGAAAAACCAGTACAGAATGGCCACAATGAGGACAGCCGCAGCCACGCCCACCAGGATCGACGCCTGGGCCTGGGTGATCCCCATGCTGTCTCCAACGCTGGAAATGAGCGTTTTCAGCTTTAGTAACGGAAGGTTGGATTTTCCGCTCATGATCCGCAGGTTTACGGACCACAGAGAGATCTGGGTCAGGATCCCCGCCAGGATCGCCGGGATCTCCAGGGCTGTATGCAGGATCCCCGTCACAGCCCCGGCGGCCATTCCGGCCAGCATGGACAGCAGCAGCGCTGCCAACGGATTCATATCAAAATTAATGATCAGGGTGGCGCAGACGCACCCGCCCAGGGCAAAGCTCCCATCCACCGTCAGATCTGCAATATCCAGAAGCCGGTAGGTGATGTACACGCCCAGGACCATGATCCCCCACAGGACGCCCTGTGCCACAGCGCCCTGCATTGCAACAAGTATACCAGTCATTTCTCTTCCCCGTTTACCCTCTCTTTTTCCTATTCTACGATCTCGGCGCCTTCCAGTCCGGAAATATCAATTCCCAGGGCATCGGCCGTCGTTTTATTGACCGTCAGTGCGCATCTCTCTGCCGGAAGATAGCCGATGGGCATTTCTGCCACGTCTGCGCCTTTTGTAAGGACCTCGATGGCCTGCTCGCCGGTCATATAGCCCAGCTGGTAGTAATCGATTCCATAGGTGGCAAGTCCGCCGGCGTTTACCATACCGGCTTCTCCGCAGATCACCGGGATCTTGTTATCGGTGGCCACCATGGCTACCGTGGACATACCGGCAGCAATGACGTTGTCTGTGGGTGCATAAATGGCATCCACCTTTCCCACCATGGATTCCACCACGCTCTGGATCTCATTGGAGCTGGGAACCGTGTACTCCTCATAGGAAAGTCCGGCAGCCTTGCAGGCCTCCTCGGCCATAGCGATCTGGAGCTGGGAATTGCTTTCTGCCGAGCAGTACAGGAGACCGATTTTTTTCGCCTCCGGCAGAAGCTGCTGGAGTAAGTTGATCTGCTCCTTCACAGGAGTAAGATCCGAGGTTCCCGATACATTGACTCCCGGCTTTTCGTTGTCATTGACAAGTCCGGACTCTGCCGGATCAGTCACAGCCGTCAGAAGCACTGGGATCTCATCCGTTACACCGGCCACCGCCTGGGCTGCAGGCGTCGCAATGGCCAGGATCAGGTCGCTGCCGTCATTGACCAGCTTTTCTGCAATGGTCATGCAGTTGGCCTGCTCGCCGGACGCATTCTGCTGGTCGGCCTCATAATCGATCCCAGCCTCGTCCAGGGCGGCGAAAAAGCCCTTGTTGGCGGCGTCCAGGGCATCGTGCTGAACCAGCTGGATCACGCCGATCTGATACGTTTCACCCGCGGCGTCCGCCGCTCCTGCTTCAGGGGCTTTGGAAGTCTCCGCTCCCGCTTCCCCGGCAGCCGTTTCTTCACTCTTTACCGTGGTTTCTTCTGCGCCCTCTTTACTTCCGGAACTGGAACAGCCCGCCAGTGACAGGGCCATGGCTCCCGCCAGGATCATGGATAATACTTTCGCGTTTTTTTTCATAATACAGATTCTCCTCCGCAATAAAATTCATAACACAGATTGTACTACAAAAAGCGTCCCGCGTCAACAGTACATAACTTTAAATTTCATGAAGTTCAACGCGTTAAAGTCGAAATCCATCTGTTTTTCCCGGATCCTGGCCTTCTCTCCTGAAAAAAGGGCAGAAAAAAGGAAGGCGCGCCATGGGCCATCGCCTTCCTTTGCCTTTAAAAATATTTTTTGTTGCCCCAGAGGTTACTCCGCTTTAGATCCAGGTACTCGTTATAGGCTTTTTCCAGGATCTGCTTCTCATTGGAGAATTTCAGAAGATGGTAGGCCTCATAAAACTTATAGTATCCGGAATCCACGAAATATTCCTCCCGCTGTGGTCTGCTGTAATAACTGTCTGCCATCATCAGATACCAGTGTACGTCTTTTTCCACCGTATCCTGGGGCGTGCTGAAAGAATACTGGCTCTTTCCGATATATTTGATGATCGAAGCGGTAACGCCAGTCTCCTCCTTCACCTCCCTAAGGGCGGTTTCCTTAAACTCTTCGCCCGGTTCCACAGTTCCCTTGGGCAGGACCCAGCCTTCATACTTATTCTTGTAGTTCTTATAAAGGACCAGGATCTTGCCGCGAAATATAACCACACCGCCACAGCTCGTTGCTTCTATCATTGCAATCCCTCCTGTTGTAAGACTCCCGGACGGGCGCCTTATTTGGTGTGTCTGATACGCTGGGACTAGTATACTTCTTTTTTGACAGATTTGCAACCCACGTTTTATAGGATATATTTTTCCTATTTCAGATATTTTTCAAACCATTCCATCATTTCCGAAAGTCTGCGGAGCCGGTGGGAAGGCTTGCCGGACCGGGACAGCTCATGATTCTCTCCATGGAACAGGCACATCCGGGTTTCCACCCCAAAATATTTCAGTGCCGAGAACATCTGGAGGGCGTCGCCCATATAGCAGCGGTAGTCCTCGTCCGACTGGATGAACAGGGTGGGCGTTTTTGCCTTGTTGGCGTATTTTAAGGGCGAGCATACCCACATCTTATCGGGGCTGTTCCAGGGATCGCCGTCTGTCTCCTGGAGATCGAAGGAATAGCCGATATCTGTGGTCATGCTGAGGGAGATCCAGTTGGAGATGCTCCTCTGGGACGCCGCTGCCGCAAACCGGTCGGTGTTTCCAATGGCCCAGTTGCACATGAAGCCGCCGTAGCTTCCGCCCATGATCCCCACGCGCTTTTCATCGATCTGGGGATAACGCTTTAACACCTCGTCGGTCATGGCCAGACAGTTTTCAAAGTCCACCGTGCCGTACCGGCCGGAAAGGTCCGCAAAGGCATTCCCGCGGCCGTCGCTGCCCACAGGGTTGGTGAAAAATACAAAATAGCCCGCATTGGCAAAGGCCTGGCTTTCATGGAAGAATACCGGGCCGAAGGTGGCTCTGGGGCCGCCGTGGACCGTAAGGATCGCCGGGTATTTCTTTTCCGGATCGAAGCCCGCCGGCTTCATCACATAGCCGTCCAGCTCCACGTCCTTATAGGTAAAAGTAAACTCCTCCACCGGGCATACGTCCCGTTCCGCCAACAGCCCGTCGTTGAAGGCCGTAAGCTTCTCCTCGTTCCCGTTCTTCAGCCGGTAAATCTCTGTCAGCCCCATGTCCCGCATGGCGGTATACCATACGGCCCCGGCTCCCAGGGACAAGGTATGGACGCTGCCCTGGCGGTCGTAAAGGGTCTCAAACCTTCCCTCTGCATCCACAGCGCAGATCACACTCTGCTTTCTGAAGGTGGAGATGAAATAGATTTTTTCGTCATCGTGGACAATCCCTTCTCCGTCTGCAAATTTACAGTCGCTGCAGATGGAGTTATGGATGCTCCGGTCAAAGAACGCCAGCTCCTTCAGCGCTCCGTCCTCCAGACGGAACAGCTGCGGATTCTCATTGATGCCGTAGGTCTTCATTTCTGATCCGAACAGCATCACCTGTCCCTTTAAGACACAGGCGTAGTCGATCCGCATCCGGTCCTGGCTGATCAGCATTTCCCGTTCATAGGCTTCCAGCCCCACCCGGTAAAGGCCCGGCCTCCAGGACTTCATATCCGTGTACTGGACGCCTGTATACAGGAGGCAGCCGTCCTCCAGCCAGAAATTTTCCACGGTTTCATATTCCGGGCTGAGGATCTCCAGCTCTCCCTTTTCCCGGTCATAAACGGCCAGGCGGTTCCGTTTTTTATTGACCACACCTTTTCCGTTGGCCCAGAAGGGAAGCTCGTCAAAGACCTCGTAATCCTTTTCCTCTTTGGCGTACTCATATTTTACGGACATGAACACCTTATTCCCGCATACGGCGAATTTTCCCACGGCGTAGGGAACGGCAAAGGCAAACTCCGCCTCTCCCCCGTGAAGGCCGATGGTATAAAAGCAGGTCCAGGTCTCTCCGTCCTCGATCTTATCCTTGTATTCCTTTTCCCGGCAGCCGGTAAAAAGAAGCGTTTCCCCGTCGATCCAGGAAAAATTTCTTTCCTTTCTTCCGGATGTCAGCTTCCGGACGCTTCCGTCGGAAAGATCCATGGTCCACAGACAGGAATCATAGCAGTTTTCCTTTTCGTTGACATCCACCACCGCAAAAGCGCCGTGCCTTCCATCGGGAGCTGCTGTGAGCCCGGTGGTATAATGGTAATTCATAAAATCTCTGATATCGATCTTCTTCATCATGTAAGCCCCTCCATAAAAAGGCCATGGGAAAGCTCCCGATGGCCTTGTTTTTCATTTATGCTTCCCTGTACCCGTTGGGATTCATGGACTGCCATCTCCATCCATCGGCGCACATATCGTCGATTCCGCGCTTTGCCTCCCAGCCCAGCTCCGCCTTGGCCTTTGCAGCGTCTGCGTAGCAGGTGGCAATATCGCCGGCCCGTCTGGGCTTGATCACATACGGGATCTCTTTTCCCACAGCCCTGGAAAACGCATGGATCATATCCAGAACGCTGTATCCGTGTCCGGTCCCCAGGTTATAAATATAGACTGCCGGCGTATCCTCAAATTTCTTTAAGGCCTTTACATGGCCGTCTGCCAGGTCCATTACATGGATATAGTCCCGTACTCCCGTTCCGTCCGGCGTATCGTAGTCGTCTCCGAATACGCCCACCTCCTTCAGCTTGCCCACAGCCACCTGGGTGATGTAGGGCGTCAGGTTGTTGGGGATGCCGGCGGGATCCTCTCCGATCATGCCGCTTTCATGGGCGCCTACCGGATTAAAGTACCGTAAAAGGATCACAGTCCACTCCGGATCCGCCTTCTGGATATCGGTCAGGATCTGCTCCAGCATGCTCTTGGTTTGGCCATAGGGGTTGGTGCACTGTCCCTTGGGGCAGTCCTCGGTGATCGGTACAAAGGCAGGATCGCCGTATACGGTGGCAGAGGAGCTGAAGATGATCTTCTTTACGCCATGCTTTCTCATAACGTCGCAGAGCACCAGCGTTCCGGTAATGTTGTTGTAGTAATATTCCAGAGGCTTTGCCACGGATTCTCCCACGGCCTTTAAGCCTGCAAAATGGATCACCGCATCGATCTTTTCCTTTTCAAAGATCGCCTCCAGCGCATCCCGGTCCAGCATATCCGCCTTATAAAAGACGATATCCTTTCCCGTCAGCTTTTTTACCCGCCTTAAGGATTCCTCGGAGGAATTGCTCAGATTATCGAAAACAACGACCTCATGCCCCTGGTTTAAAAGCTCCAGGCATGTGTGGCTGCCGATATATCCGGCGCCGCCAGTTACTAAAATTCTCATATTGTCACGCCTCTCTTTCCTGGATACGTATCTTGTCCGCCGCCGGTCTTTCCGGCCGCCCAGTCATTTCCTATTCTATCACGGCCGCGGGAAAAAAGGAATAGATATTTTCCCGCGGTTTTGAGACAGGACTAAGGAAGCAGATATGCGTCAAACAGCTTTTTTGCAATGGGACCCGCCGTTTTTCCCCCGGAACCGCCTTCCTCCACGATGACGCAGACGGCGATCTTTGGATCCTCCGCAGGCGCATAGCCCACGAACCAGGCATGGGTCTCCTTCCCCGTTTCAAATTCTGCGGAGCCAGTCTTTCCCGCAGCCTGGTAGGCGTCGGTCCTCAAGGACGAGCCGGTCCCTTCCCGGATCACCCGCACCAGCAGCTCCTTTAAGGCAGCCGCCTCATTGGCCACCATCAGCTCCCCGTATGCCTCCGGCTTAAATTTCCTTACCGTCTGGCCGCCGGGATTCTCCACATGGTCCACAAAATACGGCTTCATAAGGATCCCGTCGTTGGCAATGGCCGCCATGATCATCAGATTATGCATGGGCGTCATCAGCGTGTTTCCCTGGCCGATGGCCGTCTGCATGATCTCCCATTGGTCTGCATCCGCCCCCATCTGGTAGGAGCTTTTATTGTAGGGGATGGATAAGGGCTGCTCCCGGTTGAACAAAAGCTGTTCGGAAAGCCCCCGGAGTCCATTCAGGTCCAGCTCCAGTCCCAGAGAAGAAAAGGCGCCGTTGCAGGAGTTGGCAAAGGCCGCTGCGAAATCCTCCTCCCCGTGGGCCGTTTTATGGTAGCACTGGATCCGGATATTTTCGTACTCATAGATCCCGTCACAGAAAAAATGGAAGCCGTGATAAGCCCCCGGATGCTCTCTCATGTATTCCAGAGCCGTAATGACCTTAAAGGTGGACCCGGGCGGGTAAAGGCCCTGGGTGGCCCGGTTCAGGAGCCTGGCCTCCTTGCTGTCCCCGTTCACCAGGCTGTCCCAGTCGGCCTCCACCGTATTGGGATCAAAGGCAGGCTTTGATACCATGGCAAGCACCTTTCCTGTATCCGGCTCCATGGCGATCACCGCGCCCTTCCGGTCTCCCAGGGCGTCCCAGGCGGTCTGCTGCAGCCGCAGGTTCAGAGTCGTCACTGCGTTGTCGCCGGTGCTCTTCTCTCCCGCCAGCTCGTTCACGATCTTTTCCATGAGATTCACATGGGAGCTCAGAAGGTGGAAGTTCACCAGAGATTCCAGTCCCGTCTTTCCCATGGTGGAATAGCCGGCCACATGGGCAAACAGCTGACCGTACGGATAGCTCCGCATCTCCTTCCCGTCCTCTCCGGTCATGGTCTCTGCAATGACCGTTCCGTCATCGGCTAAAAGCTTTCCGCGCACCACCCGGTCCGCCATTCCGGCGATCCTGGCATTATAGGGATTGTTGATCACATCCTCGCTCCGGAACTGGAGAAAGACGCCCATATAGATCCCCATGGCGGCAAAAACGCCCACCACCCCGTAGGCAAACCACAGGATATTCTTATTGGCCTTTGGATTTGGCCTGCTCTTCTTCATCTTCCTCCTCCTCTCCGCGTTTTAAAATGTACAGTCCCTGGATGATATGAAAAAGGATAAAGGTGGCCAGCACGGAGCTTCCTCCATAGCTGACAAAGGGCAGGGTCACGCCGGTGGAGGGGATGAATTTGGTGGCTCCGCCGACCGTCAGAAATACCTGGGTGATATAGACCGTACCCAGCCCGAAGGCAATGAGCTTATAAAACATGGCCTGCATCCTCGTGGCGATCAGCATGAACTGGAGAAAGCAGCCCACGCAGATAAATAAGAGACAGAGGGCATAGATGCCGCCCAGCTCCTCAGAAACCGACGAAAATATAAAGTCCTTATCCACCACCGGGATCTTTTCCGGCATTCCCTGGTAAAGTCCCATACCGAACCAGCCGCCTGTGCCGATGGCAAACAGGGACTGGGCTGCCTGATATCCGATATCGTCCACATCAGACCAGGGATCTCTCCAGGCCAGGACCCGCCGCCTTACATGGGAGAACATATGGTAGGCCGCCACCGCAGCCCCCGCTCCTCCGGCAGCACCTGCTCCCAGATAAAACCAGTTGGAGGTGGCCACAAAGAGCATCATCAGGTATGTGACGAAAAAGATCAGGGCGTTTCCCAGATCTCTGGAGGCCACCAGCACCAGCACATGGGCCGCAGCAGCCGCCGTGGTCACGGCAACGGTCCTAAAATCCGTGGACCGGTAAAACATGGTAGCAACAAAAAACACAAAGCTGATCTTCACAAACTCCGACGGCTGGAAGGAAAAACCGCCGATGGAGATGGAAAGCTGCGCCCCATAGGACGTACTGCCAAGAAAGCACACCACCGATAAAAGGGCAAGTCCCAGGCCGCAGTAGATCCAGGGAAACTTTACCAGCTGCCATACCCGGTCGATGATCAGGGGAATTATCCAGGTGACCACGGCCGATGCCGCCACGATCACAAACTGGCGCATGGCCCGGGATGGATTTAACCGGGTCAGCATAATAAAGCTGGTGCATAAAAGCATGCATGTATTATTCACCAGGAGCCTGGATACGTTCCTGTAAAAAAAGCGGTACAGATAAATATAGCACAGAAAAAAGATCACCTGGGCCCCGTAAAAGACCGCCAGACTTCCCAACCCTGTATTTAAGACGATTACCATATTGGCCAGGAAATGGAGCATGAACATACAGATCAGCTGTCTGGAACAGGCCAGATCCCGGCCCTCCTGGTCCTTCATGGAAAAGAACCGGAAGTTGTAATATGTGTAAATGGCGATCAGAAGGATGATCAGGTATCTGGATACCTCCACAACAAGATTCGTCAATGTCTCACCTACTCTACGCCCCGCTTAAAATGACCGCGGGTAAAATTTCCGGATGGGGGAGCCTGCTTTTTCCCTTCCATATATTCCTCATAAAAGGAACGTAGCACCCTTTTTGCCGTTTCCCCGTCCTCCAGGGTAAGAGCGATGCGGTATGCTGCCGGGGACAGCCGGGCCGCCTCGGCGGAAAGCCCCAGAAGCGACAGCGGGCTTTCGTTATAGATGGTATTGAAGCAGAAGCGGCACTGGTTCTTCACCGGAAAGGCCTTGCCCTTTCTGTCCCTCAGATATAAGACCTCCGGCCGTCCGGTACAGCCCTCCATGGTCTTTTTCACGCACTGGGCCGATACCATCATGGGCAGATAACCGTAAACGATCACCTCCCCCCGGACTCCTGCATCAGAAAGCTCCCTGGCGTTCAGCTCCACCGGAAGGGTTACCCGGCTGGCTCCATAGGCCTTCATGGCCATTTCCGCCCGGTGATTGAACACATACATGCCGTGGTCAAAATGCTGCTTCATCCCAGGCACATGTGCCTCTAAAAATCCCGGCTCCTCCATGGAGCCCACGCCTATGGCGTCAAAACCGGCGTTTTTCAGCTCGTCCATATGGTCCAGGAAAAACCGCTCCGCCCGGGAACGGAAAATTCTGGGCATCATCAGATAGCAGGCGCTTCCCGCCTTATGGCACCGGTCCGCCAGCTCCCGCCACTGGCCCGGATCGAATTCCTCGCTGGCCAGGTAGATCCCGAAGGGCGTTTCTGCGCCGGCCTGCCGCTTTTCCTGTACCAGGGCCAGCGTCTCCCGGAGCTGTTCTCCGCTGGAAACGGATACGGCAAATTCCGGCTCCGCCTTCTGGCCGCCCGGAACGGACTGAAGCCCGGCTCTTTTTTCTCCGGCCGTTTCTCCGGCGGCAGCCTGGGCCGCTGTCCCGGATGTCCCTTCTCCGTTTTCTGGCTCTGTGTTTTTATGCCCTTCCTCTGTCTTCCGGTGGAACCGCTCCGTCACAGCCCTGTAAAGCTCCTCCAGGGTCTCTCTCCTCAGCCGGTTTAAGGCCTGTACCGGCAGGAATACCTTCCCTTCCAGAGAAATCTCCAGCTCCTCAAAAAAAAACGGAGAATCCCCGGTCTTCATCAGCTGTTTCCGGATCCTGTCCCCATCCATAGGGGCATTTTTTGCCGTTTCCGCCGGCTCTCCGGTGCAGACGGCAGAAACCGGCTCCGGAACGGCCGTTCCATCTCCCAGCCGCTCCACAGGCTCCAGCGAGGGCGTATATTCCACAGTCAGCCGCACCGGCTTTCCCTCTGAGACCAGGGCGGTCCCGCGTACAGGCTCCTGTTTCACCGTTTCCACATAGGTCCGGTCCAGATAATCGAACAGCTCCTGGTCCGGCTCCCTGAACGCCGGCTTTTCCTTTAAGACCACCATGTCCCGGCCGTTGTGTTCCTTATAGTAGCCCTCTGACTGACCGCCCCGGTCAAACAGCTCCAGAAGCGCTCTCCGGTCCGCCGGATCCACCCGGTAGCCGGACCGGCCGCGGGCCAGGAACAGATCCACGTATTTCCGGTAGATGCTCACCACTCCGGCCGTATACCGCGGACTCTTCATCCGTCCCTCGATCTTTAAGGAGCAGACTCCGGCCTCCAGGATCTCCGGCAGAAGATCCAGGGTACAAAGATCCTTAAGGCTCAGAACATATTTTTCATTTTTCCCGCTGAGGACCTTTTCTCCCTTCTCCACATCAAAGGGCAGGCGGCAGGTCTGGGCGCACCGTCCCCGGTTTCCGCTCCGTCCCCCGATGAGGCTGGAAAACAGGCACTGACCCGAATAACAGTAGCAGAGCGCCCCGTGGACAAAGGTTTCCACCTCCATCCCCGTGGTTTCGCAGATCTCCCGGATCTCCTTCAGGGAAAGCTCCCTGGCCGGTACCACCCGGACGGCTCCCATGTCCTTCAGCCTGGCGGCGCTGTATTTTCCCGTCACAGTCATCTGTGTGCTGATATGAAGGGGCAGATCCGGAAAATGCTCCCGGATATAAGAAAACACGCCCAGATCCTGGACCAGGACTGCATCCAGTCCCGCCTCATAGTAGGGCTTTAAATACCCGTAAAGCTCCGGCAGCTCCTTTTCCTTTACCAGAGTATTGACGGTCATATAGATCCGGCAGTTATGGAGGTGGGCAAAATCAATGGCCCGAACCATAGCCTCCTCATCCAGATTATCCGCATAGGCCCTGGCTCCGAACCGGCTCCCGCCGATGTAGACGGCATTGGCCCCGGCGTTGACGGCAGCTACCATGCTCTCATAAGATCCGGCCGGTGCCAGGATCTCAACCTTTCTCTTTTCCATACGCTTCCTTTCCGGCCAAAAGCCCAGAAAGGGCCGCTGCATATCAAAATTCCATGCGGCAGCCCGTTTTCTCTTTTGTATCCTACTGTTCCGTCTGAGCGTCCAGCTTCATCTGGGCGCTGATCAGCTCATGCTTCAGACTATAAATCTCTCTTTCCAGATCGTCCCTCTGGGCCTTTGCCATCTTTGCCTCCTGGAGGGCCTTGAAATAATCATCCGCCAGATTCAGATAGATCATCACTTCCTGATAATCCTTGTTCTGCCTGGTAAATCCCGGCTGGGTCTTTAAAATCCCGATCTTTTCATTGATATAAGCGGCCACCTTCTGGAGATATTCCTGCTCCTCCGAGCCGCCCAGGGTGTAGATATTCCCATTGATCAGCACTTCTGTATAATTTTTTCTTTCCATGTCTGCTCTCCCGATTTTCTTTCCTTGTTTAGTCTACCATATCCGCTCTGCCGGAACCAGAAATTATTCCTTACAGATTTCCTAAAAGTTTCATAACCGTGCGCCTTCCGCCGGCTGCATCTCCCCAGAAGCCGGCGTCAGCCCCAGATGGACATACGCCGCCTCTGTGGCAACCCGGCCCCGGGGCGTCCGGTTGATGAGTCCGTTCATCAGAAGATACGGTTCATAGACATCCTCCAGGGTTCCGGAGTCCTCACCGATGGATGCCGCCAGGGTCTCCAGGCCCACAGGCCCTCCCCCGAATTTCTGGATCATGGTAAGGAGGATCGTCCGGTCGTTGTTGTCCAGTCCCAGCCGGTCCACATCCAGGATATCCAGCGCAAAGTCTGCCACAGCCTTCGTAATGACGCCGTCATACTTTACCTGGGCAAAATCCCTGACCCGTTTCAGAAGCCGGTTGGCCAGTCTCGGCGTTCCCCTGGATCTCCGTGCGATCTCCCAGGCGCCCTCATCCTGGATCTCCACGCCCATGACCTGCGCCGACCGTTTTACGATCACGCAGAGCTCCTCCGGCGAATAAAATTCCAGACGCTGGATCACACCGAACCGGTCCCGCAGGGGAGCCGTCAAAAGCCCCGCCCGGGTGGTGGCTCCCACCAGGGTAAACCTCGGGAGCTCCAGCCGGATCGATCTGGCCGCGGAATCCTTTCCCAGCATGATGTCGATGGCAAAGTCCTCCATAGCCGGATACAGGACCTCCTCCACCTGCCGGTTCAGCCGGTGGATCTCATCCACAAACAATACGTCTCCTTCCTGGAGGTTGTTGAGGATCGCCGCCATCTCCCCGGGCTTTTCGATGGCCGGACCGGAGGTGACCTTCAGATTCACTCCCATCTCATTGGCAATGATCCCGCACAGTGTCGTTTTCCCCAGGCCCGGCGGGCCGTAAAACAGTACGTGGTCCAGGGCTTCTCCACGGCTTTTGGCAGCATCTATAAAGATCTTCAAGGTGGATTTTATCTTTTCCTGGCCGATATATTCCTTTAAATACCGGGGCCTTAAGGTGCCTTCTATCTTCTTATCTTCTTCTGTCTCTTCTGTTGTAATGATTTTGCGACTCATACCAACCTGCCTGTTCTATTTGTTCGCTCCGGTTCCTTCCTATAAGAAAGCCAGATGCTTTAGCGCTCCCTTTAAAACGTCTTCCGCCGTCATTTCCCCGGTGATCTTCACCTTTCTTACGGCTCCGGACGCCTCTGCCGCCGAATAGCCAAGGGCCGTCAGGGCCTCCACGGCCTCTTTTCCTGCCTGGCCCACTCCGGAGATCTCCTCCGGTACTGCCAGAGACTCCTCCAGTCCGCCGGCCAGCACATCCTCCGGCTTTATCTTATCCTTCAGGTCCAGAATGATCCTCTGGGCCGTTTTAGGACCCACTCCGGGAGCCCTGGAGATGGTCTTCGCATCGTTCGATGCCACGGCCATCCGCAGCACGTCTGGCTTTAAGACGGACAGGATCCCCAGAGCGCTTTTGGGACCGATGCCGTTGACGCCGATGAGCTGCCTGAACATTGTCAGATCCTGCCTGGACAGAAAGCCAAACAGACTCATTCCATCCTCCCGGACGCTGAAATATGTGTAGATCTTTACGCTTTCCCCCAGAGGCGGAAGCTCCGAAAGCACTGAAACAGGCACAAAGATCTGGTAGCCGACCCCATGGGCCTCCACCACTGCCGAATCCTCGTTTTTTTCCGCCAGGGTGCCTCTGATATATGAAATCAATGTATTTTCCCTCCGAACCGCTCATGCGGCTTTGCTCTGTAAAAGAATCATACCATAGACAAAATGCCTTTGCAAGATAAACCCGGAGGGAATCGAACAAATTTTCTGGTATTGAACCGCCGGTTCATTGACATTCCGCAAGAAACCACGTATACTGAAACCAGATTCCAGACCAGATCTGCAAGCGAAAGGAACGAACCCCATACCTATGACAACGATCCAAAACACCTTTGACCCGGAGGGATCCTATCCCCTGTCCCGCCTGGGCGATCCCGCCTCCCTCCTGTTCTTTGATATCGAGACCACCGGTTTTTCCGGTGACTTCTGTACGGTCTATCTGATCGGCTGTGTATTTTTTAAGGAAGGCCGTGCCCACTTTATCCAGTGGTTTGCCGATACAAAGGACTCCGAAGCCCAGGTGATCCAGAGCTTTTTCTCCTTTCTAAAGGACTACTCCGTCCTGGTCCATTTTAACGGAGACACCTTTGATATCCCCTTCCTTATGAAGCGGTGCCGGGCCCTGAAGCTTTCCTGTGATTTTTCCGGCGTGGAAAGCGTAGATATCTATAAGCGCATCAAGCCCTGGAAAAAGCGTCTGGGGCTGGAGAATTTGAAGCAGAAGACCATTGAGGGCTTCCTCTCCATCAGCCGGGAAGACCGTTTCGACGGCGGCCAGCTCATAAGCGTCTACGAAGAGTATCTGAATACCCGGGAGGAAGCTCTCCTAAAACTTCTCCTTCTCCACAATGAGGAGGATCTGAAGGGGATGCCCCGCCTTCTTCCGATCCTGTTTTATCCCGATTTTTTTACCCAGGATTTTACTCTCCTTCACCTGAAAAAGGCGGCGGGTGAAACGCCCCGTCTCCTGCTTTCTTTGCGGGGAGAGGAGGAGACCGTACTGCCCCGGCCCATCTGCGCTGCCGTCCCCTCCTACGGTTTTGCAGCTTCCGGAAATGCCCTGGAGCTTTCCATCCGGCTTTACGAAGGAACCCTGAAATACTATTACCCGAACTATAAGGACTACTATTATCTGATCTATGAGGATACGGCTGTCCATAAAAGCGTCGGCGAATATGTGGACCGGGACGCCCGGATCAAGGCAACCAAAGAAACGTGCTACACGAAAAAAAGCGGCGTTTTCCTGCCTCAGCCTGAACCGGTCTGGACTCCCGAGTTTAAAAACTCGTCCAAAGACCGGACTGGATTTTTTGAATTTTCCCCCTCCTGCTTCCAGGATCCAGTCCGTCTCAACCAGTATATCAAAAAAATCTGGGCGGAGCTTTTTTAAGCCGCCCAGATCTCTAATAATCCCCTTTTTTCAAAAGATACCGCAGATACCGGAAGGTGTACCGCTCCCCCTTCTTCTCCAGCATACGAAGCACCTTATCCAGCTCCCTTTTGGTTTCCGGATGCATCGTCAGAACATCCTTATTGCGGGAAAAATACGCATACGGATCCCCGTCCGTATAGGCTTTTCCCCGGTATGTCTTGGATGCGGCGATACGGTCCATGATCATTTCCACGAAATACCGGACCGGCATCTTCACTCCAACGATCCTCCAATTCTCCTCCCTGGTGGAAATATCGGTCCAATATTCAAAATGGTGCCGGTTTCTCCCCTTATGGTGGAGCCAGGCCGGAGAATATCCCTTCTCCTCTTTCTCCGCCGCATTGGGACTGCGGTTTCCCTGGTAATAACGGATCCCTGTGCGGAATTCTTCCCAGGTATATTTGGAAAGGTCGTGAAGCAGTCCCTGCTTATAAAGCCCAACCCGGAAGCAGCCCTTCATGACCAGAAACCGGTGATGGGTGATGGTCCGAAAATGGTTCCAGGCATTATTTCTCATTTTATTCTGAAAATTCAAGCTTTCTTTTACTATTACAAACTCCCTCATATTGTTCGAAAAATCGCAAAATCATCCACATGATTTTATTTGACATCCCTGACCGGTTGTGCTATTGTGAACGTAGCAGGCACAGCCTGCAAGGTCTTATTGCGGAGGTATCATATGAAAGGTACAGTTAAGTGGTTTAACAACCAAAAAGGTTACGGCTTTATCTGCGATGCAGATGGGCATGACGTGTTCGTACATTATTCTGGTCTTAATATGGAAGGCTTTAAGACCCTCGATGAAGGTGCAGACGTCGAATTCGACGTGATCGAGGGCTCCAAGGGTCCCCAGGCCGTCAACGTAACCAGACTTTAATCGCCGATTCTCATTGTGCCTTTTTCTAACCAGAGAAACAGCTTGTTAGAACGAAGCGGATGTGCATGAAGTTGATTACATCAGAGGATGCTGCAAAGCAGATGAAGAATCCTTCTGGAATCCTTCCTTTTGCAGCACCCCCTTTTGCTGTTCTCTCCGGAAACTAAGTTTCTCCGGCAGTTCTGCCCTTTTATGGCCTGGTGGCCTTTTCCAGCATTTCCTTTAATTCATCCACCGTAAACGTATAGATCTTATTACAGAAATGACAGCTCACCTCAATGGGCTTTCCCTCGTCGATCATATCCTGGATCTCTTTTTTTCCGATACTTGTAATGGCTCTGGCCACCCGGGACTTATGGCAGTCGCAATGGAACCTGGCCGGAAGACGGTCAAGGAGCTCCAGCCCCATATCTCCCAGAAGGTCTTCTAAGATCTCCTCCGGCGTCTTCCCGGCATCCAATAAGGCAGTGATGGAGCTCATCTCACCCAGACGGGCCTCCAGCCTGTCGATACACTCATCGGAGGCTCCCGGCATCAGCTGGATAATAAACCCGCCTGCCTGGCGGACCGTGTTATCCTTATTCATAAGGACTCCCAGGGCCACCGAAGACGGGATCTGCTCTGAGGTGGCGTAATAATACGTCAGATCCTCGGCGATCTCACCGGAAACCAGGATGGTCTGGCCCACATACGGCTCCTTTAAGCCGATGTCCCGGATCACGCTTAAGACTCCCACTCCAAGCGCTCCTCCCACATCCAGCTTTCCCTGGGCGTTGGGCGGCAGCATGACCTCCGGATTGAAGGCATAGCCCTTTACATCTCCATTGGAGCTGGCGGTCACCAGAAGACCGCCAATGGGTCCGTCTCCCTCTGCCCGTAAGGTCAGAAGGTCCTTTTCTCCCTTCATCATGATCCCCATCATGGCTCCTGCCGTCAAAAGCCGGCCCAGGGCAGCCGTAGCCACCGGGCTGGTGTTATGGGCATCTCTGGCCGTTTCCACCAGATCCCTGGTGGTGGCTGCAAAGGCACGGATCTGTCCCTCCGCCGCCGTTGCTCTGATAATATAATCCGTCATATTCTCAAACCTTTCTTAACTATTCTGCTTCTTTCCGTGTTCCCTGGCTATGATATAGATCCGTTCGCTTTCCTCCCTGGGCGCATCCTTTGTAAAGGCGTCATAGGCCGTCACAAATTCCATTCCTGCAGCAGCCAGGGCCCTCTGGATTTCCTCCAGGGAGTAAGCCCTCTGGTAATGGGTCTCCTGGTATTTTCTGTAAAGGCCGTTATCCTCCCGCACAAAAATGGACAGATCGTAAATATTGATCCTCTCCTCCGGGTCGTACTGGTTGTCCCAGATAAAGCTGGATTCCTCCCGATCCTCTGCCACGGTGGTATCTCCCATAACCTGGGCGTATTTATATTCTGTGTTCAGATCGAAAATAAAAACGCCGCCGGGATCCAGATAATTATTGACCAGAGAAAAAACCTCTGTCAGATCGTCCGGGTCTGTGATATAGTTGATACAATCACAGATAGACACCACGGCCCTAACGGTTCCGTACAGCTCAAATTCCCGCATGTCCTGGCAAAGATACAGAATATCCTGTCCCGATTCCGCCCGCTTCTGCGCTGCCAGCTCCAGCATCTCTTCCGAATAATCAATGCCGATCATATCGTAGCCCCTGGCCGCCAGGAGCTCCGTAAGGCTCCCGGTCCCGCAGCCCAGGTCCAGGACCAGCCCGCTTTCCACGCCGTACTCCTTCAGCAATCCCGCCAGATACCCGCACCATTCCCCGTAGGGAACATTGTCCATAAACGTATCATAAACCGCTGCAAATCCCGTATATGCTTCCATGTATCTCCCTCGCGTAAAAAAGGAGCGCAGCAGAATTTCCACAGATTCTGCAACGCTCCCATGTCCGTCTTCTTATTACTGATTCCGTCCGCAGCACTTTTTATACTTTTTACCACTTCCGCAGGGACACGGATCGTTGGGGTAGATCTTGTGGCCTTCACGGCGTACCGTACCGGAAGCCTTCTGGGCCTTGTAAAGCTCGTTTCTCTTCTCCTCTGTGAGGATCGCCTCCCACTGGGGAAGGCCGTACAGCCAGGTTGCCTTCGCTTCTACCATATTGTAGTACAGCTTTTCCGGATCGATCTCGATCTTAACAACGGTATTTTCGTCCATTGTCTCGATGGGGTTCTCGTATCCCTTTAAGCTCTCGTTGATCCCGTCTAAGAATCCGGTCATAATGAGCACTTCTGTCTCATACTTTTCAGCCAGCTCCTTTACGGTTCCCTCTACCACCTGGGCCGGGTCAGAAAGGATCTTCTCATAGATCCCCTTCTCCACTGTAAAATATCCTGTCCAGAGCTCTTCTCTCTTTTTATCGTCGAGGCCTTCGCCGTATGCCAGGTTCCTCCATGTTTCAAGTAAAGTTGCCATTATAAAACCATCCTTTTCGTATTCTTAAGATACACACTCTTCGTATTATAGCATACCGGGAAAAATCTGTAAATACCTGTATTCTTTTTCTTTCCCAGCACGCGCTACTGCCTCTGGACTGCTTCTCCCGTCCGTTTTCTTCCCAGGACCCGCTTAAAAAAGCTCTGGGGAATCTCAAACACAAAAATGATCCCTAAAACGATGGCCACCGCTGCCTTGACAGCCGAAAAGCCTGTACGGCTGGCCAGCTCCATCTGGTCCGTCACGATATAATAGGCTGTCCAGTAAATCCCGGCGCCAGGAACCAGCGGAAAGATCCCCGGGATCATGAACAGGGTAGCCGGACACCGCTCCAGGACCGCAAACAGCCGGGACAGGAATACCACCGCTGCCGCCGCAAAAAACGTGGCCTCTGTCACAGTCATCCCGGCCCACTCCAGAACAAAATAAACAAGCCAGCCCCAGGCTCCGCAGGCAGCACAGAAGCCATAATATTTTCTCGGCACATAAAACAGGACGGAAAAAGCCGCCGTCCCCACTCCCGCCGCCAGAAGCTGCTTAAAAAGCTCGCCCGTGGGAAAGGGCGGGAAAAACGCAAACCATGCTGAAAGCTCTGTCATAGCAGATTCCCTCCTGTGATCCGGTAGTAGGCAGTGAACATCATGCCGACGCCCAGGGCGATCCCCAGGACCACCAGCGCCGTGTCCATCATCCGGACCGAGCCGGCGATATAGTCCCCGTCTGTCAGATCCCGAATCGCGTTGGTAAAGGCCACCCCGGGGATCATGGGGATCACAGAGCCAATGATCATCGAGCTGATATTACGCCCCAGTCCCAGGTGATAGAATCCCATGCATAAAAACGTTACCAAAGCGCCGCCCAGGATATGCTCCACCAGCCGGGAAAGCCTGTATCCCCCATAAAGAATATACACATACAGAAGCATCCCGGATAAAAATGCCGCCGCACTGTCCAGGAGGCCGCCGCCGAAAAACAGACAGAACGCACCGCTTCCCACCGCCGACGCCATGATCTGGACAATGTTTCGCTTTCCAGGCATATTTTCAATATCGTCCAGGCACCGCTCCAAATCCTCGATGGTGTGTTTTCCTTCCTCGATCTCCCGGGAAAGCTGATTCACGGCGGCCACCCGGTTCAGATGGGCGCCGCTGACAGGAATATGCTGCACCCTGGCAAAAAATTCCTCTCTCCGGTTTCCCATGGTGGAAAAGATCCCGTTGCTGAGCACAAAGGAATTCGCCGACTGGATCCCATAATGCCGGCAGATCCGGTCAATGGTCTCCTCCACCCGTGAAATTTCCGCTCCATTTTCCAAAAGAATATGTCCGGCCCGCATGGCGATCTCCATGATCTCCTGCCTGTCCCCGGACACAGGCCCTTCCTCCCGGCCTGGTTCTATTTTTTCTTCCAGCCTCATAGTTCTCCCCATTTCCTGTCCGCCTACGGCTTACACCGGCCGCAGGGACTGTATCCCTTTTCCAGAAGCTCCTCTCTGGTTCCTGTAAACTCCTTTTTATTCTCCGGCCCCATTTCCGCCGCACTGGAGCAGGCGGGGTGATGGAACTTCATGGTGTTTGTATTGAGGATGTACTCCTTCTCCTCCGGATCCGGCTTTCTGCCCTCCTGGGGAGCCGTGTCCTTAGCGGTCCGGAAGGTGACCTCTTCACCGTCGCTGGTACAGATAATGTCTCCCTGGAGATCCGTCCGATACACCGTCACCCCCGCGTCGCTCAGACGGCTTAAGACCTCCTGGGTGGGATGGCCGTAGGTATTTCCGGTTCCCACGGAGATCACGCCGTACTCCGGCATCACCTCTCTGAGGAACGGATACGAAGTGGAGCTGTCGCTCCCGTGATGGCCCACCTTCAGGACGGTGCTCTTTAAGGTTTCCCCTGTATCCAGGATGTCCTCCTCCTCTTCCCGTTCCGCGTCCCCGGTGAATAAAAATGAAGTATCCCCGTACACGATCCGGAGAACGATGGAGGTATTGTTGGTCTCATCCGTTTCCCGGACCGGTCCCAGGACCTTCACCTGGGCGCTTCCCAGGAGAAAGCTGTCTCCAGCCTCCGGTATGGTGATCGCCACCCCCTGCTTTTCCAGACCGTCCCGGAAATTTCTGAAGGCCCTGCTGTCATACTCCGTCACCGGGGCAAGGGCCGTATCCACAGACGCATACGTGAGCGCTCCGGAAAGGCCGCCCACATGGTCCTCATGGGCATGGGTGCAGACCATGTAATCCAGCTCCTCCACCTTCTGCTTTTCCAGATACGTATAGATCACATCGGAATCCTCAGAATTGCCGCCGTCGATCAGCATACTCTCCCCATCGCAGAGCACCAGGGCGGCGTCTGCCTGGCCCACATCGATGAAATGGACCTCAATCCCGGATCCGTCTGCCGGCTGTTCCGCCAGCGTCTCTGCCCCGGCGCTGTTTCCGCAGCCGGAAATCAGGCCCGCCGTCAGAAATACCGAAAGAAGGAACCGGGCGGCCCTGCGGCCTGCCCTTTCCCCCCACCGGTTCCATAATCTCATTTTGTTTCGTATCTCTTCCATTAAAATTCCTCTTTTCTTTTGTCATTCCTTCCGCAGTCAGCACTATTGTACTCTGAAAGGAGAAAAAAGGCAACCCACCTTCCTCCCCAAACGTTTCCTCCCAAAAGCCCTGAAGATCAATCCTGCGGCCGGAAATTCGATCCCGTGAAAATCGTACCTAAGCATCGCGAAAAAAGAAGCATCCCCGCTCCAGCCCTTTGCAGAAAGCATAAAAAGACCGGTACGCTCCAGGGCAGCTTCACGCTCCTGGGGGTACCGGTCTTTTTCATCCCTATCGTTCAATATACTGGATGGCCACGCAGCCGGGACCGCCCTGGGCCACAAATACGGGGCTTAATTCCATCACCCGGATCTCCAGCCCGGTGAACCCCTTTTCAAACATCTCCCGGATGGCTCCGGCTTCCTTTGGGGCCGCCGCATGGGAAATATAAAGGATATGGCGGCCGTCGATCCCCTTTTTCTTCATATGCTCCACGATCCCAGCCACAGCCGCCGACATGGTACGCTTCACGAAAAATTTATCCAGACGGCTTCCGTCCTCCGTCAGCCGCATCACCGGCTTCAGCTTAAGGACCGATCCCAGGGCTGCCGCCACAGGCGTCAGCCTGCCTCCCCGCTTTAAAAAGCCGAAGTCCTGGGGGATCAGAAACGATTCTGTTCTCTCTGCCACACGCTTCAGCCATTCCAGGATCTCGGCGATCCCTTTTCCTTCTTCCTTCATTTTCTGTGCCTGCTCCACCATATACCGATGGGGGCCGCAGAGTGTCCGGCTGTTGAATACGGTGATCCGGTCCCGGTTTTCTGCCATATCCCTGGCGCTTAAGGCCCCATGATACGTTCCGGAAAGACCGTCGGCAATACAGATATTCAAAACATCTGCCTCCCGGTATCTCTCATACATTTCCACCACTTCCCCGATCGGGGGCTGAGAAGACCTTGGGATCTGTCCCGCTCTGATCCGATCATAAAACTCCTTCATGTCGATCTGCAGATCCCTGCCTTCCATATCCCCCACACTCAGGCACAGGGGAATCACATCAAAACCAGCTGCCTTTGCTTCTCCTTCTGTATAGAGCACAGAAGAATCTGTCACTATCTGTACCACGACAAAACCCTCCGCTTTATAATACGGTTTTAAAAACCACTTCTTATAGTTTGCAATATATGTCGGGATTTGTCAATAGCTTCGTTCAAAAATCTTTATAAAATGGACGGAACGGTTGCAGCTGTCTCTTATGGAAACAAAACGTATTTCTCCATCCGGCCATCGCTCTCACACCAGAGCCCATACCACAGATCCTCCAGCTCCGGCCCGTCCGCTGCCAGAAAGCCACAGATGATGCTGTCGGTTTCCGGAATCTCCACCGGGCCGTATACCAGCTGATTTCCTGGGGTCTCCGCTATTTTTTCCTCCACCTGCTGCCGGTACTCCTCTGCCAACGGCGCATCCCGGAATACGCCGGAGCCGCTTTGCTCCAGAAACAGCTTCGTCATATCCTCCGGAAGAGGCTCCACAGTCCCGCCGTCCTCCAGATACCAGAAGCTTCGGCTGTCTCCGTCCTTTTTATACGCCTCCGTCACCACAAGAGCCGAGTCTCTGCCTCCAATGACCTCCGTATACCGATCCCCCTGGACGGCAATGGGTCCCGCCTCCTCCAGGGTAAAGGCCGCAGCCAGCTGGGATTTCCCATTGGCCTTCAGAAGGAAGGACAGATACCCGAAGCTGCCGTGAAAAGAGATCTTACTGCCGCTGACCCAGTCCAGCTCCGCCGCTGCACCATAGGGCTCTTTTTTCGCCTTCTCCAGATCCAGGACCGCCGCCGGGGCTTTCTCCTCCCCGTCTCCGTCCCCAACCTTTCCCGCCAGGAAAATGGAAGTAGGGCCGTCCGCTCCCCCGATGATGCTGATCGTATCCTGGGCCTTCCCGTCCGGAGCCATGAGAAAGAGCCCCGCGGCTAAAACCGCCAGAAGCAGGGCTGAAACGGCTCCCCAGGCGCCCGGCTTCCTGTAATTTAAAATATGGCGGATCCGTTCCCCGGCGCCGCTTTCCCCAAATGCCAGGGGAATCAATAGGGCGCTCCTCTCCTCCTCAAACCGGAGCAGGGCCAAGGAATATGGCTTCCTGCTTTCCTCTCCCAGCCATTCCACGACCTTCTCGTCACAGGCCATTTCCACGTCCCGGCAGTACAAAAGGAAGGCAGCCCACACCAGGGGATTGAACCAGTGGATGACCAGGACTCCAAAGGCAAATATCTTTGTAAGATGATCATACCGGAGTCTGTGGGCCTGTTCATGGGCCAGGATCAGCTCCCGCTCCTCTTTCCTATCTTCACTGGAGCAGAAGGACGGAAGAAGGATCCTGGGCTTACCGATCCCCAGTACCATGGGCATCTGGATCCGGTCTGTGATATATACGCGTTCCAGCCGTTTCCCCCGCACTGTACACTGGGCCTCCTCCGCCGGGACTGCATCGGAGATCCGCTGCTTCAAAAGCCCATACCGGACCAGCCCCGTCAAAAGCAGGACTGCCATTCCGGTCAGCCACAGCCACTGGAATACAAAGGCTCCGATCTGCACCGGATCCGCTGATGCCGCAGGGGAAGGCTCCAGAAGCTGCCTAAGAAGCCCATTGACCGCCGAATCCACCGGCTTCAGTCCTGTGGACAGCTGGAGAACGGTGCCCATACCGATCCCTCCGTCCACCTTCACAGCCGCCTGCTGAAGCGGGTCCGCCGCTGGAAGCAGACCAGAAGCCGTAGGAACCGGAATGGAAAACAGCAGTCTTCCAAAGGCAGCCAGCCACAAAAGACACGCGTATTTTCTCGGGAACCGTTTCATCATAAGCCGCAGCACCAGCACAGCCAGGATCACGGCCCCTCCCATCAGGCTCCGGTTTAAAAGCCCCGTCATCGTACCAACGTCAAACAGGCTCATACGCTCCCTCCCTTCCCCTTTCCACGTTCTTCTTCCAAACTACCGGCCTCTGGGGCTGCCTCCTCGATAAGGCGGTGCAGCTCCCTGGCCTCCTCCGCCGTCAGCCTGCGCCCAGTCAGAAACGCATTGAGAAAAGCCGGAAGAGAACCGCCGAAGCTCCTTTCGATCAGCTGGCTGCTCTCCGCCCTCTGTACCTGCTCCCGGCCAATTAAGGACGTGACCGTCGCATCCTCATTTTTTACAAAGCCCTTGGTCTCCAGCTTCTTTAAAACCGTATAGCAGGTGGATTTTTTCCACTCCAGCCGCTCTCCGGCTATTTTAGCCAGCTCCGTGGACCGCACCGGCTCCGCCTCCCAGATCAGATCCATGAACCGGTATTCACTTTCATACAGCTTTAGATCTGCCATAAGCTCCCTCACCCTATTGATCTATTGCAATAGTCCTTTCTGTAATTTTAGTCTATCATAATAGACCTTTCTGTGCAAGAAGAGAATTCTTACGGTTTTATGAACGAAAAAAGGCCTCTGCAAAAGGGGGACCATACCCCGCTCTTTTACAAAAGCCCTCGATTGTCTGACCAGATCGTTCTCCCGGAACCGCTCCAGCTCCTTTTCCGTCAGACTGATCCCGTTTTTCCCATCGGCTTCAAAGCTTCCATACGTTTTTCCAGAGCCTCAAAGGACGCGTCCGGATCGGAACGGTCCGCCTCCAGGTTCCTCTATTCTGTGACCACCAGATAACTTGCCTCTCCATAAAAGCCCCTGGCATTTCCCCGGGCGCTGTCCCACTCTGCCAGAATCTCATACATCCGGTCGGGCCTGAGCTCCAGCAGCTCCCCAGTTTCCAGGACCGTTTCCGAAACAGGCTCCGCAGCCGTTTTTCCCATGTCGGCCCTGGAATATTCCTTTATATTCATCCGGTCGGGAAGCACTGTACAGGATACCATATATAAAACGCCCTCCATTCCCTGGTACTGCGTAAGCTCCAGCGGATCCTGCTGTGGAAACGCCTCCGCGGGAGCCGCACCGCAGGCCATGATCCCCTGCATTTCTCCGCCGTCTCCGCGTTTACAGTGCCATGTATAATTTCCCGGCTTCAGCCAAAGCTCTGCCAGGGTGGAGGAAAGGGAATCCTGGAGCCCCAGGACCGGAGGTTCCTGTAACGCCTGGGCCGGAAGCTCAAATTCTGCCGTCAGTCCGTACTCTGTAAGGTCCCCGGGCCCCCGGAAATCCAGAACCAGCTTCACCAGCCGGTACTGCCCCGGTTCCAACGTTCCGTAAAGCGCTCCCCAGTCTGCCTTCCACTCCACCGGCTGGTTTTCCGGCATAGAATAGGCAATACTGTGAAAGGCCTGCTGGCCATCTCTATATGGAACCGGCTCCCAGCCTGTGCCGTTCCAGACCTCCAGACTGTATTCCTCCCCAAATTCCATATTAAGGTCCGTGTGGTTCACCAAGGTAACCGTGATCCCTGTTTCTGTAACGTCCGTGATCTCCATGGTCACTCCCGGGAGAAGGACATTCTCTGACTCTGCCTGGATCGTTTCCCCGCCGCCAGCGTCCCCGGATTCCCCGGCACTGGCAGCTTCTTCTGGATTCTGCTTCGTCTCCTGGCTTCCGGGCGCTTCCATGGACTGTCCGCTCTCCACCGCAGTCCTCTCCTCCTCTGTGACGATGGAAGCTCCCCGGGCGCTTCCGCAGCCGGAAATTGCCGCAGCCATGGCCCACAAAATCATCTGGTACCGGATCTCTATTCTCATTGCCCTGTCTCCTTCCTGTCTCCGACCTCCCCCAGGGAAGCCCTTTTCTTTTATTATACCAGATTTCCATGGCCCATATCTTAAACGCTTCTTACGGTTCTATGGTATTTTCATGACGATCCCCGCGGAGCGTTTTTTATGCCATAGGACGCACCTTCTGCTATCTCAGCTCCAATCCGTCCCGGAACGCCCTGCCTACCCGTTCTCCAAGAACCCTGTACTCATGATGTACCGGATCAAAAGTAATGGGCTGCAGTCTGTCGGGATCGATCTTACCGTCCTTGTCCAGGACACTCTCGTCTGCACTGACATTGACGATCTCTCCTACCAGCCGGCAGGTTTCCGGATCGTAGCTTACCAGTCTGCATTCCAGCGTCATGCGAAGTTCCCTGATGATCGGAGCATCCACGAACTCCGATTTCTCCGCATGGAAACCTGTCTTGGCAAACTTATCCGGCACATCATTTCCGGACACGATGCCAACATAGTCGCATTCCTTAATGTAGGAAGCTTCTGCCATACTGACCGTAAACGCCTTTCTGGCCAGGATGTTCTCTGTGGTTTTATGATCCGCACTGACACAGATGGAAATCTGCGTGTCGTCACTGATACCGCCCCAGGCCGCATTCATCACATCCGGTGTCCCATCCTCCCCATAGGTTGCGATCATCAGCACCGGCTGCGGGTAAGTCCATGGTTTTGCTCCAAAATTCTTTCTCATCAAAATCAATCCTCCGTTTTACAATTATGTATTTTTATCCCAGTCTTTCCTGCGTCCTGTCCCTGGCTTCACCGATGGAATCACTGGTCAGCAGCAGATCCAGCATAGCATAGCCCATCCCATGCCATTCCGGTAAATATTGCCGTTTTTTACGGTCTTTCCCGGTACGATTGCCGATCCAAGCCGGTAAAGGTAACCGTCTCCATCCCATGTCTCGTCCGGCATTTCCGGAATCTCATCATGCATGTTCCGGGACACCGTATATCCTTCGATATTGAATATTTGGCCAGCTGCTCCGGTCCCGGAAGCACCCACTCGCTCTTCGCCTCGAAAATCACATGGATTGTCCTGTAATCTGTTGCCTCGATGTCCGTGATCCCAGTGTCCGCCGCGTACTTCTGGTTCAGAATTACGGTTTCTTCCGGATCTGCTGTAACCGGCACGGCAGCGGCAACAACCGCCTTTAAAAATTCTGGACATGTCGCCAAAGCCCAGGATATACTGAGCGTAATGTCGTTCTCTTTGTCTCCCGGGAGTTCAAAAATACTCCTGATCTCTTTGTTGGCACAATTCTCCAGCCCTTCTGCTTTTTAAGAACCATTCGTAGTATCGGTTCCCTGCCTGGTCTGCTCCCTCAAAGCATCTTTATAATACCCAAATGTCTCCTGGTCAAAGCACACCATCCACACCTCCATGTCCGGATGGGTTTCCAGAAACTTAAGAATCGTCCTTACGGCAATTTCAGAAGCCTTTTCCAGAGGAAAGCGATAAATACCCGTACTGATGGAAGGAAATGCCACGCTCCGGCATCCCTTCTCCGCCGCAAGCCTCAGGCAGTTTTCGTAGCAGTTCTGCAACAGCAGCTCCTCGCCCATGGTACCGCCTCTCCAAATCGGTCCGGGCGTATGGATCACATACTCTGCCGGAAGGCGATACCCCTTTGTGATTTTCGCCTGTCCTGTTTCGCAGCCATGGAGCGTCCGGCACTCTGCCAGAAGCTCCGGCCCCGCTGCCCGGTGAATGGCGCCGTCCACGCCTCCGCCTCCCAGAAGACTGGTGTTTGCTGCGTTTACAATGGCGTCTACCGCTTCTTTTGTAATGTCTCCCAAAATGATTGTAAGCATTTGATCACCTTCCCGTTTTCTGCCAGTATACCACATTTTGACAGGAAAGAACACTCTCAACTGCCGAGCACAGCAAACATAGTTGTATTTTTTCGTTTTTTGAAAGCGACTATGCGATTGCCAAAAGTAATCCCTGTTTCCGGTATAATGGAAAATTTTTCAACCATTTTTCGTACCCCATCACAGGGTAATGCATTTTCTTTACAAGAAAGAGAAAAACCACAGCCAGTCAGGTTTTTCCGACTGTCCGTGGTCTTTTCCGGATTGTTATGTCATGTGTGTGTATACTCTTTGTTTCCGGTATAATGGGAATTCACACAATTCCCTTTCTCTCCTATGCCTCGTCCGCCGATCTGGCGATATCCGTCCTGTAATACTTATTGGCAAAGGAGATCTCCTCCACTGCCTTATAGGCGTTTTCTCTGGCTTCCTTCACCGTGGCCCCGTTGGCCGTAACGCCCAGCACCCGGCCGCCGTTGGTAACGATCTGGCCCTGGCCGTTGAACTTCGTGCCGGAATGGAATACGTAGTAATCCTCTTTGTCCTGGAATTTCTCCAGGCCGTCGATGACAAATCCCTTTTCATAGGAGACCGGATATCCGTCGGAGGCCAGGATCACGCAGACAGTGGCCCGGTCGTTATCAAATTTCAGATCGATCTGGTCCAGAGTCCCGTCGATACACGCCTCAAATACGTCCACAATATCATTTTCCAGCCGGGGCAGCACCACCTGGGCCTCCGGATCGCCAAATCTGGCGTTGTATTCCAGTACCTTGGGACCGTCTGCCGTCAGCATCAGTCCGAAGAAGATCACGCCCTTAAAGGGACGGCCTTCGGCCTTCATTGCGTCTACGGTAGGCTGGTAAATATGCTCCTGACAGTAGGCGTCCACCTCCCTTGTATAGAAGGGACTGGGAGAAAAGTTTCCCATACCGCCGGTGTTTAAGCCCTGGTCTCCGTCCTTGGCCCGTTTATGATCCTGGGCAGAGCTCATGATCTTCACTGTATTGCCGTCCACAAAGGAAAGGACAGAAACCTCCCGGCCTGTCATAAACTCCTCGATCACAATTTCGTTTCCCGCAGAGCCGAACTTTTTGTCCAGCATCAGCTGGCGGACCCCGTCCCTGGCCTCAGAAAGATCCTTACAGATCAGCACGCCCTTTCCCAGAGCCAGCCCGTCGGCCTTTAACACGATGGGCATCTTTGCAGTCTCCAGGTATGCCAGCGCCGCCTCCGGCTCCGTAAAGGTTTCATAGGCCGCCGTGGGGATCCCATATTTCTTCATAAGGTTTTTGGAGAATGCCTTGGAGCCCTCCAGGACAGCCGCCGCCTTGTTTGGGCCGAATACGCGCAGTCCCGCCGCCTCAAAGGCGTCCACGACACCGCCCACCAGAGGATCGTCCATGCCGATCACCGTCAGATCGATCTCCTTTTCTTTGGCAAAGGCCACCAGCTTCTCAAACTCCATGGGCTTGATATCCACGCACTCGGCCACCTGGGAGATCCCAGCGTTTCCCGGAGCGCAGTAGATCTTATCCACCCGGCTGCTCTGGGCCGTTTTCCAGGCAATGGCGTGCTCTCTTCCTCCGCTTCCCACGATCAGAACCTTCATCTTCGTCTCCTCCTGTAAACAGGAGCTGCTGCAGAAGATAAGCCAGAACCGGCTCTTTTCCAGCAGCCCCGGATTGCTGTTATTCCTATATCCGGCCGTTGGCGATCATGTCAATGGCCCTGGGAAGGATCACCCACTCGGCCTCCTCCATAACCCGCCGCTGAAGAAGCTCCGGCGTATCCCCAGGCTTTACCTCCACCGCCTTCTGTAAAAGGATGGGACCGGAATCCATGCCCTCGTCCACAAAGTGGACGGTGGCTCCCGTGAGCTTCACGCCCCGCTTCAGAGCGGCCTCATGGACCTTTAGCCCATAGTAGCCCACGCCGCAGAAGGACGGGATCAGGGACGGATGGATATTGATGATCTTATTCCTGTACTTTGCGATCATGGCCTCCGGGATCTTGACAAGAAAGCCTGCCAGGACCACCAGATCCAGATCATAGGAATCCACCTTCGCCACCAGCGCCTCATTGAAGGAAGCCCGGTCCGGGAAATCCTTCGGAGAAATGCACTCTGCCGGGATCCCATGGTTTCTGGCCCGCTCCAGGGCGTATGCGCCCGGGTTATTGCTGATGACAGCCGCAACCTCCGCATTGGTGATCCGCCCCTGATCCAGGGCGTCCAGAATGGCCTGGAGATTGGTCCCACCTCCGGAAACCAGCACGCCGACTCTTAGCATAAGGTCACTCCCTTTTCGCCTGCCACAATGGAACCGATGAGATACGGCGTATCTCCGGCTGCCTTCATGGCCTCCATGGCCTTTTCTGCGTCTGCCGGATCCACCGCAACGATCATGCCGATTCCCATATTAAAGGTATTGTACATCATCTGCTCCTCGATCTGACCCTTTTTCTGCATCATTCCGAAAATGGGCGGCACCGGATAGCTGTCCTTTCTGATCACGGCATGAACGCCGTCCTTTAACATACGGGGAACGTTTTCATAAAAGCCGCCGCCTGTGATGTGGCTGCAGGCCTTTACGGTCACGCCGGCATTTTTTACGTTCTTTAATGCCTTTACATAGATCCTGGTGGGAGCCAGCAGGGTTTCTCCCAGGGTCTTTCCCAGCTCGTCATAATATGTATCCAGTCCCTCGCGGTTCATTTCCTTCTCAAACACCTTTCTTACCAGAGAAAAGCCGTTGGAATGAACGCCTGTGGAGGCCATGCCGATGAGAACGTCTCCGGCGGACAGCTTCTCGCCTGTGATCATTTCCTTCTTATCGCAGACGCCCACAGCAAAACCGGCCAGGTCGTACTCGTCCTCTGCCATAAGGCCCGGATGCTCCGCAGTCTCTCCGCCGATCAGAGCCGCTTCCGACTGGAGGCAGCCCTCGGCCACGCCCTTAACGATATCCGCGATCTTTTCCGGATAATTCTTTCCGCAGGCAATATAGTCCAGGAAGAATAAGGGCTCGCCGCCTGCGCAGGCGATATCGTTGACGCACATGGCAACGGCGTCGATGCCGATGGTGTCGTGCTTATCCATGATCATGGAAAGCTTCACCTTTGTGCCGCAGCCGTCGGTACCGGAAAGCAGCACCGGCTCCTCCATCTCCTTGATCTTTGCCAGGGAAAAGGCGCCGGAAAAGCCTCCAAGACCGCCTAATACCTCTTCGCGCATGGTCTTCTTCACATGCGCCTTCATTAATTCCACAGATTTATAACCAGCTTCAATATCAACTCCGGCTTTCTTGTAATCCATACTTTCCTCCTAAAAATCCAGGTTTTCGTTCGTGCTCCTGCTTTGCGCTTTTTATTTTTTCATGGACGCCAGATACTCCCTGTATCCGGTCTGATCCAGCTTCTCTGCTTTTCCTACGACCTCATTTTTCATTTTTTCAGAGTATTCCTTTAAACGGGAAAGGATCTCCGGCTCAGAGGTGGCAAGGATCTTTGCCGCCAGGATACCCGCGTTTTTCCCGCCGTTGATGGCAACCGTGGCCACCGGGATGCCGGAAGGCATCTGGACAATGGAATAAAGGGAGTCCACGCCGCCCAGATCGGACGTCTTCATGGGGATACCGATGACCGGCATGGGGAACAGAGCCGCACACATCCCCGGTAAATGGGCCGCCTTCCCGGCTCCGGCAATGATCACCTTTACTCCCCGCTCCTCGGCGGTCTTTGCATAGTCAAAGAAAATATCCGGCTCCCTGTGGGCAGAGATTATGGTCATTTCAAAATCGATGCCCATTTCTTCAAGGAAGTCTGCGGCCTGGGCCATTACCGGCATATCCGAATCGCTTCCCATTACAATGCTTACTTTTGCCATTGTCAACACTCCTTCATAGGTAGATGATTATTAATAAGTAATTCTAATAAAAGCTAGTAAGATGAATCATTCTTCTTATGAATCATAATACTAGCTTTTTATTTACCTGTCAAGTGCCTGGTTCAACTCTTCTGTTCCGGGAAGCACGAAGCGCCCGTCCTTTATAATAGCAGTCCTGGTCCCGTCTGGCTCCACGGCGGTGATGCTCCCCAGCTCCTTATAGGGGATGGTGATGTCCTTATGGACGCCGAAATACGCCCGGGAAACGTCCTCCTTCCTCAAAATGGAGATCTCATTGTCCCTGGCCGTCATCTCCTTGCCGTCCGGGTTGTACATGGGGCTGTCCTCGGACCAGCTGTAACATGTATCGCCCACAGCAAAATGGGGGCCCATTTTCTCCACGATCAGGATCGGCAGCTTGTCGGTGATCCCGAACCGTTCGGCCATGGCGTAGGCCGTGGTATTGGTGCCGATGGCAAACTCGCCCATGGGAAGAGTCTCATGCTGGTTCATGATCTCCTGGACCACCAGCTTTCTTCCTGCCTCGGCAGCCTCCCTCTTCTCCTGCTCTCCGGCCTGGGCTGGAAGCTCCTCCAGGAAATTGTCACAGGCTGCGGAAACCACCCGCCCCTCTTTAAATTCCATGGTAAGGTTTTTAAACTGGATGCCGCTGATATAAACGCTTCCCACATGCAGGAGCCCTTCTGTTCCGGAAAGCCTCGGGGACGTAAACACCTCGCCCAGCGGGATATTCACATCTGCCACACAGTTTTCAAACCGGGTCTGGGCAGACGGATCCGCCAGATCCGCCAGATCAATGTGAAGCCTTGTTTTGTTTTTCCCGTTCCCCAGAACCTCCACATACTCTGCCCGGTCCAGAGCATCGATGATATGCTGCTGGATCTTCTGGTATTTCACATAATCCAGGGTATTGATCGCAATGGTTTCCTTAAAGATCTCCTCAAAATCCGGCCCGATGGAGGGCAGCGGGAAGGCAATGATCGTAAAGCTGGTCTCATCGCCCGGAATATACTGGTTCACCACCGGCATGGACATGTTCCTATATTCCAGAAACAGCCGCTGCTGTTTTTCTGTAAAGGACCAGGCCTCCTCCTTATTGACCGGGACAAAGCTCTCCTCTCCAAAGGTCTCCACCACAGCCGGTCCGGCGTATTCTGCCGCTTCCTTTTTATACTGCTCGTAGGCAGTCCTTAAAACAGAGAGCTTCCGGTCCCGGAACGCCTTGTCATAATAAACGGCGCTGTCATATCTATGGTCATAGTCATACTGCTTATTGGGTGATGCGGACGTATATCCTGCCCTTCCTGCCGGATTTTTGTTGACGCTGTCCACGGCGGCCCGCATAAAGATCACAGAAAGTCCCTGGGCCTCAAAATTTTTCACAGCCTGGCGGATCATCCGCTCAAATCCCAGAGGATAACGGATCAGCACAGTTTTTTTCTTCGAAAGCTCGCGGCCCATGACAACAAACCCACGGATATAGCCGTCGGTATACGTATCCGCCATGCAGCGGATGGTTTTCTCCGGAAGACGGTTCAGGAATCCGGCCACCCGGAGCTCTTCCTCAGAAATATATTCACCAAACCGGTACAGGTAAGACAGATCCGAAAGATCGCTTTCCATGATGATCTTCTTTGCAAAATCCAGAGACGGGTCCAGGCACTCCCGGATCCGGTACGTTAAGGTCACGTCACAGTAATCGCTGACGCACCAGTACAGAACATCCTTTACCTCCCGCTCCGCGGGAACGCCTTCCTCAAACAGATTGTAGATCTCAATAAGCGCCTCATTCCAGATGACCATTTCCAGCATTCGGCCCTCAAAGGCATAGGCGATATCGCCGCGGATCTCGGCATACAGAAAGCAGAGCAGCCTTCCCAGCTCCTTTCCCAGCCGGCTCGCAGCCCAGGCCGGGTTTCCGTAGCTCGTCCCATACCGTTCTCCCCGGATATCCTCGTAGAGCTTTTCGTTGAGCTCCTTAAGCTTCTCTCCGGTCCAGGAACCGAAGGTCCCATTCTCCACTGCCTCCATGACTCTGCCGCAAAGGCCGATGAACCGGGACATGGCCGTAAAGAAATCCCTGTACGGCTCCTGTACCGTCTGCTCCTCCTGAAATTTAAGGATCCGCGCCATGGAAAGCTCATACCGCTCCCTGATCAGCTGCTGTTCCATTTTTCCCTCCATTTTCCGCCGTCCGCCTTCAGGCCGGACCGGCTTCCCGTTATTTTCCGATCCCCGTTTACAGGGCTGTAAAGATCACCGCCAGCCACAGGACCGCCAGGATCCCGGACACAATAAGGCTCGCCCTGGCCAGCACATAGTTCTTTTCCCGTTCAAAAAAAGAAAAGAGCCCGTAGGCCATGGACGAAACCGCCGTCAGGATACTGCAGAACCCCAGGGCGGCCGCCACCAGCGGTGCATTTCCCCCGGTCATATAGCCCAGGGCCAGGGCAGCGGCTCCAAAAATCAGAGCGGCCGCCGCCAGCCCCGCTGCCACAAGACTGGCCTTTGCCAGGGGCTTTTTTATATATGATACTTTATTTCCGATACGCTGCACTATATCTTCTCCATATCTTTCTGGCTCCGCAGAAGATCAGATACCCTGCCAGAGCCCCGATGGTATTTAAAAGCAGATCGTCCACATCGAAGCTCCCCACCCGGAAGACCAGCTGGGTCGTCTCGATACAGAGGCTGAATACCGCGCCCAGAAGGGTCGTGGTATACCAGCGGTCCACCCGTGTCCAGATCTCCGGAAGGAAGAACCCGAACGGCATGAACGCTGCCATGTTTCCGACAATATTTAAAAATACGGCTCTCCAGCCCAGTACCTTCGCATGGATCAGAAAGCGTCTGATCTCCTTGAACGGGGTCAGATTGTAGCTGTATCCGGCCCGCATGCCGGGAATCCGCCCCATCTCCTCTGCAAAAAACAAAAAATACGTCAGCAGCACCAGATACAGGACAAAAAACAGGAATCCCAGCTTCCGGTGCCTTTCATTTTTAATAAAAAAATCCACGATTTATTCCAAACAGACCCTTGGCCTGATACTTTCTATATGATTATTCCCATCTTGCAATTTCCGATTTGTCCCTTTTGCACGCATAAGGGGCCGCTGCAGAAAGAAAGCGGAGCGGCCCCTTATCGGGTGTATCTTATGATTAAAATGTGATCTCAGATTTTCTCTTAAGGAGCAGAGCGCCGTTTACAATGGCAATGATGCCTGCTGCCAGGCCCACAGAAGCGACTACGATCCCGACGGCAATGCTGGCGGCGCCTGTATTGCGCATGGTCTTATAGATTTTTTCCATGACATGCCCTCCTCTATTTTACGCCATACTGCTCATAATATGCATCGATGGCAGCCTTTAATGCGTCATCGATCACAACTTTTCCTTTATACTCTCTGTTGTACAGATGCTCCACCACTTCCTTCATGGTCACAATGGCCGTGGTCTTGAAGCCGTACTTTTCCTGGATCTCTGTAAGGGCGGATTTTTCTCCCTTTCCTCTCTCACAGCGGTCCACAGAAACCACCAGTCCCAGAACGTCCACGTTTCCCTGGGCCTTGATGATCGGAAGCGTCTCCTCGATGGAGGTTCCCGCTGTGGTCACGTCCTCGATGATCACCACCTTATCGCCGTCGGCAATGGGGCTTCCCAGTAAGATTCCCTTATCGCCGTGGTCCTTTACCTCTTTTCTGTTTGAGCAGTATTTGATGTCCGCATCAAAATGCTCGCTTAAGGCCATGCTGGCGGCCACAGTCAGAGGGATTCCCTTGTAGGCCGGTCCGAACAGCACGTCAAAATCTGTGCCGAAGGTGCTCTGGATAGCCTTGGCGTAATACTCACCCAGCTTTCTTAACTGGGCGCCGGTGCGGTAAAAGCCAGTGTTTACAAAGAACGGAGTCTTTCTTCCGCTTTTTGTCACGAAATCACCAAACTTTAAAACGCCGCAGTCCACCATAAATTCAATAAATTCCTGCTTATATTTTTCCATGTTCCCTGTCCTTTCTCTGTTTTGCAGATACAGATGCCGGTCTTAACGGACCGCCCCGATCAGCTCATTGATATCTTCCACTCCGTACTTTCTCATATACGCTTCGATTCCGTCTGCGATCTCCGCCGTTGTGCAGGGGTTCACAAAGTTCGCAGTTCCCACTGCCACGGCTGTGGCTCCGGCCAGGATGAACTCCAGGGCGTCGTCGGCAGTCATAATGCCGCCCATGCCGATCACAGGGATCTTCACCGCCTGGGCTGTCTGGTACACCATGCGCACTGCCACCGGCTTCACTGCCGGGCCGGACATTCCTCCGGTCTTATTGGCCAGGGCGAAGGTCCTCCGGTTGATATCGATCTTCATTCCTGTGATGGTATTGATCAGGGAAACCGCGTCGGCCCCTCCGGCCTCCACCGCCCTCGCCATCTCAGAAATATCCGTCACATTGGGAGAAAGCTTCATGATCACCGGCTGCTTTGCCACTTTTTTAATGGCGGCTGTGATATCCTCCGCCACCTTCGAATCCTGTCCGAAGGCCAGGGCTCCGGCCTTTACGTTGGGACAGGAGATGTTGATCTCCAGCATGTCCGCATCCGTTTCTCCCAGCCGCTCTACCACGTCCAGATAGTCTTCCTTCGTTTTACCGCAGACGTTTACGATGATCTTCGTATCATACTGCTTTAAAAACGGGATATCCCGCTCGATGAACACATCCACTCCAGGTCCCTGAAGGCCGATGGCATTTAACATGCCGCCGTATACCTCTGTCACCCTGGGCGTCGGATTTCCCGGCCAGGGCACGTTGGCGATCCCCTTGGTCACCACTGCGCCCAGGCGGTTTAAATCCACCATCTCACCGTATTCCATTCCGGACCCGAAGGTACCGGAGCAGGTCATCACCGGATTCTTAAGCTCGACTCCGGCTATATTCACCTTTGTGTTCATGCTTAATCCTCCTTTACCTTTACAGTCCCGCACATACAGCCGCCGGCGATCCGCTCCCTCTGCTCCTCAGAGGAAAGCAGCTCCACCTCATCCGCCAGAAATACGGGGCCGTCCTTGCAGACTCTCTTATTCTTCACGTTGCTGTGCTCATCCACATCCTTACTGTGGCAGACGCAGCCTAAGCATGCGCCGATGCCGCAGGCCATTTTCTCCTCCAGGGAGATCCAGCACTCGATGCCGTTTTCTGCCGCATAGGCCTTAAGGGCCTTTAACATGGGCGTGGGGCCGCAGGCATAGATCACATCCGCCTTTAAGCCGCCCGCCCGGATGGCGTCGATGACGTTTCCCTTGGTTCCGACACTTCCGTCCTCGGACGCGATGACCACCTCCGCATATTTTCCGATCTCATCTGCCAGGAAGGTTTCCGCATCCCGGTAGCCTAAAACGGCGGTCTTCTCACAATCCAGATGCTTGGCCAGCTCCAGCATCGGAGGGATCCCGATGCCTCCGCCGATGAGAAAAGCCTTCTTATCCTTTAACGGAAATCCGTTTCCCAGAGGGCCCATGATGTCCAGCGTATCTCCGGCCTGGTATCCGGAAAATTCCAGAGTCCCGGCTCCGGCGATCCTGTACACGATGCGCAGTCTTCCCTTTTCCTTATCGGCTTCACAGATACTGATGGGCCGCGGTAAAAGTTTTGAGGGGTCATTGGTGTAGACTGCGATGAACTGGCCGGGTCTGGACGCCTCCGCCATTTCCGGCGCGTCCAGCCACATGCTGAAGATCCCCTCCGCCAGCTTCTCCTGGCTTACGATTGCTGCTCTCACTTTTTTCTGTGCCATGGCTTCCTCCTTAGAGAACGCTGTTGATATCAGCGATCATGTCCATAACTGCCTGTCTGGACGCCTCTGCGAAATGCTCCGGACCGAACTTGGCATATTTTTCCTGCTTATAGGCTGCGATGATCCCACGGGAGGAATTGACCACTGCGCCGAGACCGTCCTCGTTGAAGCAGTTTGCCAGGTCCTTTGCGGTGCCGCCCTGGGCGCCGTAGCCCGGAACCAGGAAGTAGGTATGGGGCATCAGCTTTCTTAAGATCTTGCTCATTTCCGGATAAGTCGCTCCCACAACGGCTCCCACATTGCTGTATGTACCGTCCATGCAGTCCGCGCCCCACTCTACGACCTTTTCCGCCACCAGCTCATACAGCGGTCTTCCGTCGATGAGGCGGTCCTGGAACTCGCCGCTGGAGGGGTTGGAGGTCTTTACCAGAACGAACAGTCCCCGGTCCTCCTCCCGGCACACATCCACAAAAGGCTTCACGCCGTCGGTTCCCAGATAGGGGTTCACTGTGATAAAATCTGTATCAAAACCGGAACATACATTGCTGCCGACCTTTACCTTTCCCAGATGTCCCACCGCATAGGCAGAGGATGTGGATCCGATATCGCCGCGCTTTACGTCTCCGATCACCAGAAGTCCCTTCTGCTTGCAGTATTCCACGGTTCTGGCATATATTTTAAGTCCCTCAATGCCAAACTGCTCATACATGGCAATCTGGGGTTTCACTGAGGGAATCAGATCATACGTACTGTCAACGATTTCTTTATTGAACTGCCATACGGCCTCGGCAGCTCCTTCTAATGTCTCTCCAAACTCCTTAAACGCGTTCTGGACGATATGAGACGGAATGTAGCTTAACATCGGGTCAAGACCAACACAGATAGGTGCTTTTGTTTTCTGAATCTTCTGTACCAGCTGACTAATCATAGTTTCCTCCTTCAATGTAGTTCCATTTCCTATAAAACCTTATTCTTATAGATTTTAGCATAAGAAAGAACGGCTTTCAAGCCCCAAGTGAAAAGATTTGGGGCTTGAAGGAGGAAGAGGCCGCCGGGATCACTCCAGGGATCCCAGCAGGGACTCGAACACATCTAACGCGGCGTTCACGACTCCCGGTCCCTCCATATCCAGGCCGCAGAGCTTCAAAAGCTCCGTGGGCTTCATGGAGGAGCCGCCCTTCAGGAACCGGAAATAGCCATCCAGGGCGTCCTTGTCCCCGTCCGCGATCCTCTGTCCGATGGTGACGGCAGCGGCAAAGGCGGTGGCGTACTGGTATACATAGAAGGTATAGTAAAAATGGGGAATCCGCGCCCACTCCACATCGATGTCCGGATCTACACACATATCCGGACCAAAATATTTCTCGTTGAGTCCATGATACAGGGAGCAGAGAGCCTCCGCTGTCAGAGGGATCCCATCCCGGCACATTTTATGGGTCTCCCACTCAAATTCTGCAAACATAGTCTGGCGGAACACCACCGAGCGGAACCGGTCCAGAAGCTGGAAAATCAGATATTCCTTCTCCTCCCTGGTCTCGGCCTGCCGGATCATGTGCTGGAACAGAAGGATCTCGTTGCAGGTGGACGCCACCTCTGCCACAAAGATGGTATATCCGGCGTAGGCCGGCGGCTGGGCGTGGTCTGAATACCAGGAATGGAGGGAGTGGCCCATCTCATGGGCCAGGGTCAGCACCGAATCCAGGCTGTCCGTATAGCTCATGAGCACATAGGGATGAAAGCCGTACACATGACGGGAATATCCGCCGCTGCGCTTTCCCTGGTTTTCGTAGACATCGATCCACCGGCTGGAAAAGCCGGTTTCCAAAAGCCTTCCATACTCCTCCCCCAGGGGCTTCAGGCCCTCCAGGATCAGGCGTTTTCCCTCCTCATAAGGATACGTTTTATCTGCCCTGCCCGCCAGGGGAACGAACAGGTCGTACATATGAAGCTCCGGAAGGCCCAGCCGCTCCTTTCTCAGCCTCACATACCGGTGCAGGGCCGGAAGCCGGCTTCCGATGGTCTCCAGAAGGCTGTCGTAAACCTGCTCCGGCACCTCGTTGGCCGCCAGGGACATTTCCCGGCTGGAGCTGTAATTCCTTGCTCTGGCCATAAAGCAGGCCTGCTTTACATGGCCCTCGTAGGCGGCTGCCAGGGTGTTGGAAAACTGGCGGTAGCTGCTGTAATAATTATGGAAAACTGCCTGTCTCAGGCTCCGGTCCCGGCTTTCCATCAGCGTCCCGTAGGAGCCGTGGGTCACAGGGATCTCCTCTCCGTCCTTCCCGAAAACCGCCGGGAAACGGACATCCGCGTTATTGAACATGGTAAAGATCGCAGAAGGAGCCGACGCAGTCTGGCCGAAGCCCGCCAGGAGCCGTTCCTCCTTTTCCCCCAGCATATGGTCCTTCTTGGCCAGGATCCGTTCCAGGTACAGCCGATATCCGGAAAGCGTTCCGTCCTCCAGAAAACGTTTCATCACCGGCTCCCCGATCCGAAGGAGCTCCGGCTCGCCAAAGGAGGACGCCTCCATGGCCCGGGACAAAAGAAGCTGCGCCCGGGATAAAAGGGCCTGGGAAGCGCTCCGGGACGTGTCCTCGTCCCGCTTCTGGATGGCATAGGCCAAAAGCCTGGAAAGCTTCAGGTCCATGGCCACGTCATGATCCAGGTATTCCTTCAGCACAGACGCATCCTCCCCCAGACGGCCCTTAAAATCCCCGTACCGTCCGATCCCGTTTTCCAGCTCTTCAAACAGCTCCTCCAGAGCCTCCTCCGTGGGGACCAGGTCTCTCAGATCCCACTGGTACTGCGGATCCATTTTGTTTCGTTTTTTCAATGCCTCAGCCATAAAGCTCTCCTTTCCTCCCGGACTCGCCTCCGGGGTCTTTTTATGCGATCAGTCCCGCCATCAGCGGAACGGCTGCGACGGTCATCAGTCCTGCCACGGCAATGGAAAGGCTGCTCATGGCGCCTTCCACCTCTCCCAGCTCCAGGGCCTTGGAGGTCCCGATGGCGTGGGCCGCCGTTCCCAGGGCCAGTCCCTTTGCAATGGGCTCCCGGATCCCCACCAGCTTAAACCAGCCTTCTGCCACAATGTTTCCCAGGATCCCGGTGAATATGATGCTGACGATGGTGATGGTAACAATTCCTCCGGCCTCCTCGGACACCCCCATGCCGATGGCCGTGGTGATGGACTTGGGAAGCAGGGACACATAATGCACATGCTCTAAACGAAATACCAGAGACATGGCGAAAATGCTCAGAGCGCTCCCCGCTACTCCGGTGGTGATCCCGCAGAGGACGGCGGCAAGATTTTTCTTTAAAAGCTCCAGCTGCTTATAGAGGGGAATTGCCAGGCAGACTGTGGCCGGGGTCAGAAAATAGCTGATATAGGACGCTCCCTGATTATAGTCCCCGTAAGAGATCCCCGTGGCCTTTAAAAAAGCTATTACCAGAAGGATCGCCACCAGCAGCGGATTTAAGACCGCCCAGCCCAGCTTTTTCTTTAAGGCCATTCCCGCAAGATAGGCGGCCACGCTTACAAACATTCCAAAATATAGCGGCATTTATTTTTCCTCCTTTTTCTGGCGTCTGATGATCCACTCCGCCGATTTACCCGTTACCGTCATAACGAACAGCGTGGAAACCACGGTGATGACTAAAAAAGGGACCAGAATGGCCTTCAGCTCATCAAATTTTTCAATGAGTCCCACCGCTGACGGGATAAACATCAGGGGCATCAGATCCAGCAGCAGATTGCCTGTGGCCTGGACGTCCTGGAGCTTCACTGCCCCGGAGCACAAAAGCCCCAAAAGAATAAACAGGCCGTAAACCCCCGCAGGCACCGGAAGCGGGACCCACTGGTTTAAGAGCTCGCCGGCCATGGTGATCCCAAAAATAATGGCGATTTCTTTCAGATATTTCATATTTTTCTCCTCTCCTGTCAATGCCCCTATTTTATCACTGTCTTTTCCTCCAGGCAACCAGGGACACCGAATTTTCCATATTTTCTTCTGCGTTCTTGCATTTCCGGAAGATCGCTGTTATGATCGGATAGACCGGATTCCGTACCGGAGCCGAAGGCCGGCTTCCCGGCCATCCAGCCTGAACAAGGCCTTGCGGCCATCTCCCCGCGGATTCCTGTCTGTGCCGCCAGCGAAACGGCGGCGGAATGGAGATTTGTATGAATATTACTGTTTCTTCTGTTTTAACGCCCGGAGAAAAGGAAGAGGTCTTCCTTCTTCTGAACGCATGCTGCAAAAAAGAGCCCATTTCCCTGACCTTTCCCACAGAGGAGGCCGACTATTACCTCCTGGCCCGGGAACATGGCCGTCTCCTCTGCGCTGCCGCGCTTTTGGAGGAGGAGGAGACCATTTATGAATGTACCGCCTTCACCCGGCCGGACTGCCGCAGGAACGGCATCTTTGGAGCTGTCCTTGAAAAAGGGCTGTCTCTCTTGCCGGAGGATACGGAGCTTTTCTTCTATGTGGACAAAAAAAGCCCCGATGCTCTTGAAGCCATGGCGGCCCTGGGGGCGGAGCTGCTTTCGGATGAGCATATGATGGAGCTGGCGGCAGACGCCGTTTCCTCTATGAAGGACCGGGCAGAAGCAAAAGCTCTGACGGTCACAGAGGCCATGGAGGGAGAACAGGCCATCCTGGTCTTTTCCAGCCCCCACGGCTCCCTAAACATCTCCCTGTACGGCTCCCATTACTACCTGTACGGCTTTGAGATCCGGGAGGAGCAGAGGGGCCGGGGCTTCGGGACCGACCTGCTCTTACAGGTACTGGCCTTCCTGGCAGAAAGGGCTCCCCTTCCTGTGACGCTCCAGGTATCCGGCTCCAACCTGCCCGCCCTGTCCCTGTACAAAAAAACAGGGTTCCGCATCACCGAAACCCTGTCCCGTTATCTGTATTAAACCGCCGGCGTCCGGCCATTCCAGACGCCGGCAGACGGAGCCGCTAATCCTTATCAAACTGCAGGAGCCTGGACGGATCTTCCCGGTTTTCGATCTTCTGACGGATGGACTGCATCTTCAGATCCGTCTGGGCAATGATCTCTGCACACTCCTTTAGCTCCTCGCTGATCTCGCCCGAATCATCCAGATCCTTTTTATACTTCATCTGATGGTCCAGGCTGGCCCAGAAATCCATGGCCATGGTGCGGATCTGGACCTCCACCCGCATCTTTTCTTTCCGGTCGGAAAAGAATACAGGGATCTCGATGATCATATGATAGCTGCGGTAGCCATTGACCTTAGGACAGCGGATATAGTCCTTTACCATAAGGACGTTCACATCGTCCTGGCGGGCCAGCATTTCAGCCACCACATAGATATCGTCGATGAAGGAGCAGATCACCCGGATCCCGGCCACATCGTAAAGGTTTTCCGCCACCGACTGAACACTGACCGGATAGCCCCGGCGTTTCAGCTTTTCCAGTATGCTTAAGGGCTTTTTTACCCTGGACTTGATCATCTGGATGGGGTTTCTCTGGTAGCGTACCGCCAGATCGTCGTTGAGTACCTCCAGCTTGGTCTTCACTTCCCGGATGGCACAGGTATACATCATCATCATCTCCCGGAACTGGAGCGCTTCGTTGAGAAAGCTGTCCGGGATGTCCACGGTCATGGGAGCATTTACGGCAGACTGCACCAGGCCGCCGTTTGGATTCATAGTAATGTTCATTTATATGTACCTCACTGATCTCATTGGAATTTTCTTTTCTTCATTATACATGATATAAGGTTACTTCTCAATGAAAGAATACTTAATTTTCTCTAAACCTTTCCATAACTTTGCCGCCGGATTCTTTACAATGGGAACAAACCATGCTATGATAGCCATAGATGTAACTGGCAGACATAACCTTGCCTGCATCACCACACAAGAATCCTTGGGAGGGTAAAATAATGAAAACTCTAGGCTACTACAATGGCAATTACGGACCTCTGGAAGAAATGACCGTACCCATGAATGACCGCGCCTGCTACTTCGGCGACGGCGTTTATGAAGCAACACTTGCAAAAAATGGAAAGATCTTTGCTTTAAAGGAGCACCTGGACCGTTTCTTCAACAGCGCCGGACTCCTTAAGATCGAAATTCCCTACACACGGGAAGAGCTGACCTCCATCCTTTATGATATGCTGGCAAAAATGGACGACTCTGAGATCTTCATTTACTGGCAGGTGACCCGCGGCACAGGAATCCGCCAGCACCAGTTCCCGGCTGCCGGAACAAAGGCAAATCTGTGGATCTTCATGAAGCCCGGAAAGCACGGCGATTCCAGCAAGCGCCTGAAACTGACCGATATGGAAGACACCCGTTTCCTTCACTGCAACATCAAGACACTGAATCTGCTTCCCAACGTTATGGCCGCTGAAAAGGCAGAGTCCATGGGCTGCGGCGAGTGCGTGTTCCACCGGGGAGACGTGGTAACAGAATGCGCCCACAGCAACGTTTCTATCATTAAGGACGGCGTTTTCAAGACCCATCCCACTGACCACTATATCCTTCCCGGCATCACAAGAATGCATCTGGTACAGCTCTGTAAGGACAACGGGATCCCTGTGGATGAGACTCCCTTCACCATGCAGGAGTTAATGGACGCTGACGAGGTCATCGTTTCCAGTTCCACCAAATTCTGTGCTCCGGCCTGCGAGATGAACGGAACTCCCATCGGAGGAAAGGCTCCCGAGCTGGTAAAGATCCTTCAGGAAAAATATCTGGAAAAATTTGAGAACGAAACAAAATAAAATGCAGAAATCGGCCCGGGAATCCAGTTCCAGGGCCGGTTCCTTATACTCCGGCTTTTCTGCAGATATCAGAAAGGCAGCAGCGTTCACAGTGGGGCTTTGTCCTGGCGGTGCATACCTCCCGCCCGTGAAATACCAGACGGTGACAGAAATCGCTCCCCTCCTCCGGCGGGACCAGCTTCCACAGCTCCATCTCCACCTTCTTCGGCTCCTTTATTCCGTCCACCAGCCCCATGCGGTTCACCAGACGGATGCAGTGGGTGTCTGTAACAATGGCCGGCTTCCCGAACACATCTCCCATGATCAGGTTTGCGCTCTTCCGCCCCACTCCCGGCAGCTTTAAAAGGGCGTCAAAATCGTCCGGCACCTTTCCCCCGTACTCGCTCCATAGGAGCCTCATGCAGGCGCTGATATCTCTGGCCTTGCTGTGCCCCAGTCCGCAGGGCTTTACAATGGCCTCGATTTCGTCGGGATCCGCCTGGGCCAGCGCCTCCACATCGGGGAATTTCTCATACAGCTTTTCCACCACCACATTGACCCGGGCATCGGTGCACTGGGCCGCAAGCCGGACGCTGACTAAAAGCTTCCATGCTTCATTATAATCCAGAGTACAGCCGGCCTCCGGATATTCCTTTTTCAGCCGGTCTATGATCTCCAGAGCCAGCTTTTTTCTTTCGTCTTCCATAAGCATTCTCCTTTATCGCTGCCTGATGCAGCCTCCTGTTTCCCCCTGCGCAGATCCTTTGTCCGTCTCCACCTCATAAACCACATAGGGATGGCTTACATGATATCCCAGCTTCTCTGCCAGAGCCGCAGAGATCTCCGTATGGGCATCCCAGGACGGATACAGTCCCTGCGCCAGGCACTCCAGGATCAGCGCAGCCCCGCAGGCAGAGGCAAGCCCCTGATTCCTCATATCCTTCCTGGTGTCGATCTCGATCTCAATGGCGTCCCGGCTCCTGGCATAGGATGAGGCTCCCGCCAGCAGCTCCTTTCCCCTAAGCGCCGCCACCCCCAGGCCCAGGTCTTCATACGCTTCGCAGGAATAAAAGCAGGAAACCAGATCCCGGCTCCATTCCTCCTTCAGGCATGCTTCATAAAGCTCTCCCTGGATCCGGGATAGAGTGATCCCCCGAGGAAGCGCTTCTGTCAGAGCCTTCAGTTTTCCACGCTCGAAGCAGCCGTCCTCTCTTTTTATGGCGTACCGGATGTGCTCCCTGGCCCGCTTCCCCAGGACTTTTTTTATAAGCTCCCTCCAGGCCTCATCCGGCGGTATCAGAAGCAGGTACTGCCTTCCATAATCCCAGGCTATGAGCCGTTCCTCCGGCTTTCCTGCCAGAAAGCAGAAATCCCCCAGGACTGCCGCAGCCGAGTCCATATTGCCCGCAGCCCCATAAACGCCTCCCATGAGTCCCTGCAGGCAGGCATCGACGATCACCTCTTTGCGGCCGGAAAATAACGGGGCTGCTGCCCCAGGATCCTCCAGTCTGTAAATCCCCTCCGGCATCTTCATCCCGCGATCCCCTTCCAATTTTTAATATTGATACCGTTTCCGCTTCACCGCCAGGAAGATCAGGGTCACCGCAGCCGCCACCAGCTCAGCCCCCACAATGGAGCCCCAGATGCCGTCCACTCCCCAGATCAGAGGAAACACCAGGACCGCCGTGATCTCAAATACCAGGCTTCTCAAAAATGCAATGGCCGCCGAAGTAAGCCCATCGTTTAAGGCTGTAAAAAAGGCTGAGCCAAAGATGGCGATCCCGGAAAACAGGAATGAAAACGAGTAGATCAGAAAGCCTCTGGCCGTCAGCTCCATGAGTCCTGCATCGTATCCCACAAACAGGCTGGCCAGCGGTCCTCCCAGAAGCTCCGCCGCCGCAAACATGGCCGCGGAGGAAACCAGGATCACCGCAGAGCTTTTTCTTAAGAGGCTGTGCAGCTCCAAACGGTTTCCGGCCCCAAAATGAAAGCCCACCACCGGAGCCACGCCGGTGGAGTATCCAATGAATACGGATAAAAATACCATGTTCACATACATCAGCACCCCGTATGCAGCGATGCCGTCCTCCCTGGCATACCTTAAAAGCTGGAGATTGTAAAGCATCCCTACCAGAGACATGGAAATATTGCTCATGAGTTCTGACGAGCCGTTGATACAGGCCTGGGCCAGGGCTTTTTTATCCAGGGACGTCCTCCCCAGCCGGAACAGGCTGCTGTTGGGGCGGGAAAAGTAGATCAAAGGGATCAGGCCACCCAGGGACTGGCTTAGAGCCGTGGCCAGGGCTGCGCCCGGAAGTCCCCACCGGAATACGGCCATGAACAGATAATCCAGGACCATATTGGCGATCCCCGAAATCACCGTCACCGCCAGTCCCATCCTCGGCTTCTGAGCCGTGATAAAAAAGGTCTGGAATTCATACTGGAGCATGAACAGCGGAAGAGCCGACAATATGATCCGTCCATAGATCACACTGTTTTCCAGCATGACTCCCTCGGCCCCCAGAAGCCTGGCCACAGGCCGGATCAGCAGTATTCCCAGAAGTCCGATTCCGATTCCGCAGCCGGCTGTCACATAAACAAACATGGAAAAGAGCCTCTGGGCCTTTTCATGCTTTCCCTCCCCCAGGGTCTTGGCCATCAGCGCCCCGCCTCCGGCTCCGAACATAAAGCCCACGGCTCCCAGGATCATTAAAAACGGCCATATGAAATTCACTGCCGCAAAGGGCGTTTTCCCCACCAGGTTAGAAACAAAAAATCCATCCACCACACCGTAGACAGACGTGAACACCATCATGATAATGGACGGGATGGTAAAACGCAGCAGTCTCCCCAGGCTGAAATGGTCTGATAGCTGGATCCTCATACGCCAAGCTCCCCGATCCTTTCCCGGAACTGCTCCAGGTATCTTCCCGTGAGCCGGATATACTGCTCCAGCTCTTCCCCGGTCCAGGAATCAAAGATCTCGTTCTCAATTTCGATCAGCCGGCAGGCCGTCCTTTCTGCCAGCTCCCTCCCCTCCTCTGTCAGGCGGACCAGCTTTCTTCTCCCTCCGGGACTTTCCAGGGTCAGGATCCCCTGGCTCTCCAGCTTTTTTATGGCTGAGTGGATGGTCTGCCTGCTGGTTCCCGTCAGCCTTGTGATCTCAAGCAGCGGACAGGGATCCTCTCTGGAGCACAGCGTATAGAGGATCCGCATGGCGCTGTCTGAAAGCCCCAGCCTCAGGGACGCGTTGTGATACGCCTCCTCGATCTCAGAACTCAGCAGATTATAATACTGGAGTTTTTCTGATGCACATGGTTTCATGCAGTGTTTTCTCCTTTCAGTCCGATTTCGTACAATGGATTATAGTCCGAAATCGGACTGATGTCAAGAAGAATCGTGTAGGGGAAGGATAGTCTGTCCCATGCCTTTCTGCCTGTTACTTCCGATCTGAAAAAGCTGCCGCCTCCCGGATCCACTCCATCAGCTCGTCGTCGATCTCCTCCTTGCCAGCTGTGAGAACGTGATGGGTCCAGCGGCCCGGGTACGGCTCTGTGGCCACATCGATCCGCGGAGAAACGGCTTGATGATCCAGACTGAACGTCACCACCAGAAACGGCTCCGGACTGTCCTTTTTCTTTCTGACCCGCATAAAAGAGGCGCAGGCAAACATGTGGTTATTATAAAAGGAAATCTGGGTTTTCTGGAATTTGACCCGGACATTGGGGACCTCCTTCAATATTTTCTGTTCCAGAATCTCATAAATAGGAAGCGCATCCGGATGGGACTCAAAAAATAAAAGACGCTGGCTGTCTGCCGGTTCCGTTTCCGGCAGCTTTCGCAGGATCTTTTCCATCGCTTTTCCTTTGGCCAGCTCGTCCACCAGCTTATCCAGACAGCGGATCTCCCGCATCAGCGGTTCTTCGATCTCCTCCACCCGCACACCGCAGACGGTTCCTTTGATCTGGTCCCTGGCCGGATTGGGAACTGGGGCGTTCCGGAAAAAATCCCCATAAGAAAGCTCCGAAGCTGAAGCTTCTTCAAGGTCCTTCGCCGTATAGCCTGTGAGCCAGGTGATGATCTGATCCACCTCCTCCTTGGTGCGTCCCTTTTTCACTGCTTTATTTATCAGTAAAGGGTAAACTTTCGCGAATTTCATGTTATATACTTTTTCATTAGTCATTTCCCATTCTCCTTTTCGCACCATACGGCGATCTCTGCCACCAGTTCCCGGTCCAGAGGCTTATCATAGGGGAGCCGGATCGTACCCTTCTGGGTCTGGTACCCCGTCAGCCGGTCCCCAAATTTCTCCACAGCCTCCGGTCCCGGATACAGCCCCACATGATTTTTAAAAGCGGCAAACTGGATCAGGTTGCGCTTTTTCCAGTACGTAGGCATACTCCAGGATATCTTTTCCCTGGTTTCCGGAATCGCCGTCCGGATGACCTCGTTGATCTCCCGCAAAAGCGGCTGTGCCTTTTCCGGCTGGCTTGCAATATATTCCTCAATGGTTTCCGGCGGCTTCCCGCAATAATGATCCTGACCAGTATGTGCAAATGTACGGCCGCATTTCGGACATGTCCACATAAAAATTCCTCCTTATTTGGTTCTTCACTTCCACAAATAGAGCGAAATATCCTTTCCCCTTCCTACATAAAATCAAACAGACTCAGCTGCTTCATCCCCGTCTCCCCCGGTCCCCGGACCGTCTCCCGCAAAAGAGCCTCTTCCGGCAGCTCTGAAAGAAATGTGGACGGCTCCCCGGAGGTCAGAAGGACCAGCTCCTCCCTGGCCCTGGTCATGCCTACATAAAACAGCCGCCGTTCCTCCTGGAGTCCGGCCCCCGGATCTCCTTCTTCCATCCCGGATCCAGGCTTTCTGTTTTTAAAATACTCCAGAGGGATCGAATTTTTCCGGACCCCGTAAAGGATCACCGCCGGAAACTCCAGGCCCTTGGACCCATGGAGCGTCATAAGGGAAACAGAATCCGCCGTACAGCGGCTTCCTCCCCGCCGCATCAGATCTCCTTCCTCTCCAAAATCCAGCAGGTATAAAAATTCCTCCATGGTTTTATGGAAGACAGCCATGGCCGAAAGCTTTTCCATCGCCTCATCCCCGGCCAGTCCCATGTCCCGACTCCATTTTTCCACCAGCGCCGCTGGCCGTTTCTTTTTCAATGGCCTGTATGCCTCCAAAAGCGCCTGGTCCCAGATCTCCTCTTCTGGCGAGCCTCCTGTCCCGCTTCCATACAGCGCCCGGAAAAATCCAAGCGCTCTCTGCACGGTCTCCGCTTCCAGAAACGAGCCCTTTCCAGTGACCGTATACGGGATCCCTTCGGTTTTCAGAAATTCCTCCATTTCCTCCACCTGGCGGTTGGTCCGGCACAGCACCGCGATATCTGAAAAGCTGCGGAGCTGTTCCTCTCCGGAGCGGATCCGTTCCCCGGCGTCCAGCATATCGATGCCGCCCACCATCCGGTTGATCTCCCTGGCGGCAGCGATCCCCTCGGAGCGTCTGCCAGGCGCCGTCAGCACACGGACCGGAAGACCCTTTCCTGCCATGGGAAGCAGTTCCCTTTTCTCTCCTGGATTCTTTGAGATCATGCCGCAGGCGGCGGTTGTGATCCAGGCCGTAGACCTGTAATTTTCCCGGAGCCGGATCACCTCCGTTTCCGGAAAGTCCTCCATAAGGCGGGCAAAGCATTCCGGATCTGAGCCCCGGAAGCCGTATATGGACTGGTCCGGATCCCCGATCACAAAAAGCTCGTCCCCCTCCCGGTTCCATGCCAGGATCAGCCGGTATTGCAGGGGGCTGATATCCTGAAACTCATCCACCAGCAGATACCGGAACCGGCGGCAGAATTTCCAGACCGGCTCTGATGCCAGGTACAGAAGCCCCAGAGCCTCCGCCAGAAGATCATCAAAATCCATGAGTCCCTGCTCCCGCATCCGTTCTTCATAGGCCCGTACCGCTTTCCCGAGGTCCCCGGACATACGTTTTGCTTCTCCTGCTCCCAGGATCTTTTCTGCCTTCTCCTCTGATACTGCCCTCAAAAGCTCCGAAGAACGGAGCTTCAGCCCCATATCTTCAATGACCGCCTCTGCAAGCTTCTGGCACTCCAGACCGTCTGCCAGAGTGACCGCCTTCCCCGCCGCCTTTAAAAGTGCCAGACAGATGGAATGGAAGGTCCCCGTCTGGATCCTCCCTGCGGCGCTCCGGTTCGGCATTTCCCTCCGGAGACGTTCCTTCAGCTCACCGGCAGCCTGGTTCGTAAAGGTAACTGCCGTGATCTCCGACGGCTTTACGCGGCGAAGCTCTGTTAGGCAGCGGATCCTGGCCGCCAGTGTTCCGGTCTTTCCCGTCCCCGGGCCTGCGATCACGGCTATGGCACGGGCCGGATGCTCTGCCGCCCGGTGCTGCCTCTCGTTGAGGCGGGCCAGGAAATCCGGCTCCATGGCATTTCCTCCCATCCCCTCTGCCCCGGCCCGGACACTTGCATCACGGATCTCGCCTGCCAGCTTCTCCCGGCCCGGAAAAGAGCCGTCGTCTCCCGCCAGTTCCTCCAGGGCTCCAGCCGCGCGGACACCGCCCTCCATGGCTTCTGGACTTCCAGCAGAGCATTCCTCTCTCTCCTGTGCCTCCAGGCTCCCGGGATCACAGGCCTCTCTCCTGGCTTCCTTTCTGTCATCAGAAGCCCGGAGTTCTCCTCCCCCAGCTCCAAAGATCCCGGCCATGGTCATCTGTCCATCGGGGTTTTCCAGCTCGTCCGGCCGGAACAGCCGGATCGTTCCGTACTCCCCGTCAAAGCCCGGAAGCCGTGTGATCTCCCCGTTCCTGAGACGCCGGATCCCTTCCGCTGCCAGACGCCCAAAATGGCGGCGGATGTCCCCGATGGGCACTTCCCGGAGGATCTCAAATTCCGTCCCCAGCACCCGGAGCATATCCAGATATTCCTCCTGTACCCGTTTACTGGCCGCAGACCTCCCGGTGGAAGCGGCGATCACCTCCGGCAGCGGAACCAGGCTTTCAAAGGGCTTTCTTCTCTCCGGCAGAAAGCCCTCCGGCCGGTCGGCCAGCTGGTCGATCCGGTGGGAAACGCCCATGGTCATTCTCTTCTTACATACCGGACAGAGCCCTCCATGGCTCTCCGCCTCCAAAGGACTCATGCAGATATGGCATTTCCGGTGGCCGTCAAAATGATACTTTCCCTCCTCGGGAAAAAACTCGATAGTGCCGGCCAGTCCGCTCCCCGTTTCCAGCGCTCCCTTAAGCCCCGCATAAGACAGCTCTGTATCCAGCAGGTTCGCTTCTCTTCCCAGCTTTGCAGGAGAGTGGGCGTCAGAATTGGAAATAAGCTGGAAGCGGTCCAGAGCCGAAAGCCGCCAGTTCATGGGCGGATCTGAGGAAAGCCCTGTTTCCACCGCGTGGATATGGGGAGCCAGGTCCCCAAAGCACTCCTCCACCGTATCGAAGCCGGAGCAGGCCCCGAACATGGAAAAATGCGGTGTCCAGATATGGGCCGGAACGAAGATGCCGTCCGGACATGTCTCCAGCATGATCTCCAGGAGGTCGCGGCAGGAAAGCCCCAGGATCGGTCGGCCGTCTGAGTGGATATTCCCGATGGCCTCCAGCCGCTTCGACAAAAGCTCTGCCTCCTCAAGCCCCGGCAGCAGGATCAGGCTATGGACCTTCCGCACTCTGCCGTCCTGTTTATAAATGGAGCTGATCTCCCCGGAGACCACAAACCGGGTCCCTTTGCAGGCGTCTCCCTCTCCCGGCTCCCGCATATACTCCTTCCTCAGCCGGTAGAGCCCATCCTCTGCCGGGACCAGCTTTTCCTCCAGCTCGGCCCGCCAGGCAGGATGGGAAAAATCTCCTGTGCCTAAAAGGCGGATCCCCTTTCGTCTGGCAGAAAGCTCCAGGCTCTCTGGCGTCAGCTCCCGGCTGGTGGCCCTGGAATACCGGGAATGAATATGCAGATCAGCAATATACATCAGCGTTTTCCTCCGTAGTAAATTTTTTCTATATAAGATTGGCGCTTCCAGCCATCGCGCCTGTATTTTTCCTGCGTTTTTCACTTTGCGATTGCAGACCCCGGGGCAAAATGGTATGATATAGACCACAATTCCATTTTTAGGAGGTACTATGGAAAAGAAAAAAACAGACTTTAAGGAGATCCTATCCTTTTTACTGATCCTGGCCGGAAGCGCCATCCTGGCCATCAACATGAACACCTTTGTGGAGCAGGGCGGCCTGGTGCCCGGCGGATTTTCCGGCCTGTCCAAGCTGATCCAGAGGGTGGCCCTGACATTCTTCGGCCTAAAAATTCCGTTTACACTGTTAAACGTATTCTTTAACGCCATCCCGGCCATGCTGGCCTATCGTTTTGTCGGAAAAAAGTTTACGATCCTCTCCTGCATCAGCATTGTGGTGGTCTCTGTCCTGGTGGACCAGCTCCCCGTAACTCCCATCACCGGTGATATCCTGCTGATCTCCGTATTCGGCGGCATCATCAACGGCCTGGGAATGAGCCTGATCCTCAACAACAATGCCAGCAGCGGCGGCACCGACTTCATTGCCATGACCTTATCCGCCAAATATAAAATCTCTACCTTTAATTACATGCTTCTCTTCAGCGCTGCCGTGATTCTGACCTCCGGCTTCCTGTTCGGTATGGATAAGGCCCTGTATTCGATCATCTTCCAGTTCTGCAATACCCAGGTGATCAATACCTTTTATAAAAAATACCATAAAAAGACCCTGCTGATCATCACCGAAGACCCGGCAACCATTTCTGCCGATATCCTGGAGCTGACCCATCACAGCAGCACGATCTTTAAGGGCATGGGCTTTTACAGCGCCCACAAAAAATATCTGATCTACACGGTGCTTTCCGACAGCGATGTACGGAAGGTCCGGAAGCAGATCCTGGCTCATTATCCCGGCACCTTTGTCAGCGTATTAAATTCCAGCGACGTGATCGGCAACTTCTACATCGAGCCCCTGGAATAGCCGCAAACCAGGCTTAAAACCGCAGCTTCCGGTATTCCCGGGGAGATAGTTTTTCATACTTTTTAAAAAAACGCGAAAAATAGTATGGGTCCGCAAAACCCAGCGCTTCTGCCACTTCCCACACCGGCATATCCGTATGTCCCAGCATCTGCCTGGCCCTCTGGGCCAGCTGCCGGGACATATATTCTTTTAATCCCATCCCTGTATCCTGCTGAAAGCACCGGGAAAGCTGATGGACCGGCATATCCATGGCATCTGCCAGATCCCGGATGCGGAGTCCTGCGCTCAGATGGGTCTCCAGATGATCCAGCACCGCCCGCTGACGATAAAAGCCACGGAAGGAATCCAGATATCCATCGCCTCCAGCCCCCTGTTCGAAGAAATCGTAGACCAAACGTGAAAATACCGATTTCAGATAGAGAAGACCTCCGACGGATTCCTTGCGGACGGCTCTCAGTATTTCCTCTAAAAATCCCCATTCATACGGAAGTCCCAGCACCCTTCCCAGATGGCTGAACAGATCCACTCCCGGAAGCAGCTCCATCGTAAAATGGATATAAAACTTCTGCATGGTGCTGGGACACACATAGCTGTACCGGCACTCCGCCGGGACCAGGTACACGTTTCCCGGGACCAGCTCCACCCGCTCCTCCTCATTTTCCAGGTATGCCTCCCCGTCCATCATAAAATAGATCCGGTTGAACGGCGACCTGGTATTGGGAAAGTTCCATGACGTATCTCCGTAAAACATGGCTGTTTCCAGGATATTTAAGTTTAAAGAGTCCCAGTTCCCCGGGAGGAACGGGCAGTCAAAGATTCCATCCATTCAAAAAGTCCATCTTTCTGTACAAAAATCCCATGTACTTATTCTAAAATTTATTATATAGTCATGCCCATGAAAACACAACAGCTTTTACCGGAGGTATCGGAGATGGATATGAGAAAATGGTTTAAGGAAGCCCAGTACGGCATGATGGCCCACTGGGGATTATATTCCCTTTTAGGCGGAGAATGGAACGGAAAAAAAAGCAGCAGCTATGCCGAATGGATCCAGGCCAATCAACGGATCCCCATGGCAGAATACGATCAGCTGGCAAGGGCCTTCAACCCGGTGTACTTTAACGCCGACCAGTGGATCCGCCTGGCAAAGGAATGTGGGATGAAATACTTTGTCATGACCAGCAAGCACCACGATGGCTTCGCCCTCTTCCATTCCAGGGCCGACCGCTTTAACGTGGTGGACGCCACGCCCTTTGGCCGCGATGTGGTGGGAGAGCTGGCCGAGGCCTGCTATAAGCACGGTCTGAAATTCGGCCTCTACTATTCCCAGGATCTGGACTGGCATGAGGAGCACGGCGGCGGCTACCTCTCCGGCCATATCCCCTGCGCCGGACAGTCCTGGTGCAACGACTGGGATTTTCCCGACAATGCGAAGAAAAACTTTGATATCTGCTTTGAAAATAAGATCCGCCCCCAGGTGGAGGAAATCTTAAGAAATTATGGGGAGCTGTGCCTGATCTGGTTTGATGTGCCCATGACCATCCGGGATTCCCAGAGCCGGGAGCTGTTCGAACTGGTAAAAAAATACCAGCCGGACTGTCTGATCAATTCCCGGCTGGGCAACGGCGCTTACGATTATGTTTCTCTCGGGGACAACGAGATCCCGGATTCCATTCCCGGAGACGGGGAGCTGGATCCCGCCGGGCTGGATCTCAATGGCTGCGACGGCTTAAAGCCATCTCCCTACGGCCTTTACGAAACCGCTGCCACCTTAAACCATAGCTGGGGCTACTGTGCCTGGGATCAGGACTGGAAAAGCGCCGAGACCATCCTGGCCATCCGGAAGAAATTAAACGGGCTTGGCATCAACTATCTTCTGAATGTGGGGCCCGATCATCTGGGCCGGATCCCAGGAGCCAGCGTGGAGATCCTAAGAGAGGCGGCCAGGCGGCAGGCGGCTTTATAAAAGCCCGCCGCCGTTTCCCTCCATATAATATTCACCCAAGATTTTTGCCAGTGCCTTCGGGTTTTCCTCGTTTACTGCGTGTCCGGCATTTTCTATCACGCCCAGCGCTGCATTTTCTATATTTTGTGAAAAATAAAGCGCCGACTTTCGGTTCACACGGTCCTTCTCTCCGCAAAGGACCAGCACCGGGCAGGTTATTTCCTGTAACCGTTCCTTGAACTCCAGCTGCTTCATGGAATTTATCAGACCAAACGTATCCTTCTTATCGAACGCCATGTCCCGAAAAGCAGACCTGGGCAGAAGCCGGAAGATCACATTTTGAAATCCAAGGGCCGCTTTGGGAATTTCATGAGGCGTACCAATTAAAACAAGCGTCCTTACCCTTTCCGGAAAATCCAGCGTATAATTTAAAGCCAGGATTCCTCCCAGGGAAAGGCCGCACAGGTGAAAAGGCCCGTCCATAGTGCGGCAATATTCGATCAAAGAGGCATACAAATTTTCATAGGTCACGTCCTTCCCATTCAAAATGACGTGTAAATCCGGACATAAAATATCCTTCTGGTCTTTCATGCAGGAGACCGTTTCCGTCCAGCCGGCTGCCTTCTGGCCTGTACCATGAATCAGAACTTTTACCATTCTATCCCCCCTTGCTCTGGCAGCGATCCGTCGATTTTCTGTATGTTTTATTTTATCATACATCTTGTAAAGACGATCATCAAGGGATTCTTTCGTTTTAATTCCACAGAACCGCTCTGCCGGAACTGTTTTTCATGCTTGGAAAGCTCCTGCCGTGATTCACATGTTCATACTTTTCCGCCTGATCCGGCAGTCTCACCCATGCCTTCTATGGTACTTGGTATTTTTTCAGGTAGTCAGCCGCCTGGTCTGAATTTTCAAAGGATCGATGTTCTCCCGTGATATAGGCCGCCGCATCCTGCCATTCCCACAGGCTGAACTGCTCCGGAGGGATCTTGCAGAGTACCCGCTGGATCACGGGCAGGAGTCCCGGCTGGCGCAGATCGGACAAGTACGTACACCCTGACCGAAAAGCAAGGATTTCCAATAATCCTACCATAGTCATCTCTGTTTGTTCCATATCAGCACCTCCTCATAGCCTTCGCAGCTGCCGCAGGCCGCTGCTTTCCCGAATACCGCCCGGAAACGGCTGCCCTTTGGCGTTCGGGGCAAACCTTTATCAAGAAAGCAGCCGGTCATCGCCTCCTCTTCCTGTTTTTCGTAACCCACCTTTCTGCTGTAAAATTGCCTTAATCTGTCCAATGACTTACCTCCCTTCAAATAAAGAAACAACCGGCGATCACCGGCTGCATCATCTGAATCCACACCGGCTGCCATCAGAACACGTCTGTATGGTCTATGGCTTTTGCGTTGCCGGCTTTTACCGGTTTTGCCCTGACCGAAAAATCAGACCTTTCCGTTCAAATGGTGTATAATAAATCAAGGGGTGGTTTGGCGCCGATTGCATTATGTACCGTTCAGAAGCACTTCAGAACACGCCATAAAAATATGTATAAAGGAACGACCGAAATTCTCTACTTTTTCCTGCTGCGAAATCAGCCTTTCTGCTCACGGACCCAACGAATGAAGGTATCCTGAGCGATGTGAAGTTCATTTGCAGCCTGTCGGGAAGTGATCTCCCTTCTTTCCCATCGTTCCTTCAAACGGAAAAATTTCTCTGGTACTGGCTTTCGGGGCCTGCCGAATCGTACTCCCCGCAGCTTCGCAGCGGCGATGCCCTCCATCTGGCGCTGCCGGATATTTTCTCTTTCAGTCTGCGCCACATACGAGAGGATCTGTAAAACGAGGTCGGCCACAAAGGTTCCGGTCAAATCCCTGCCCGTCTGCCGGGTATCCAGCAGCGGCATATCCAGAACTACAATGTCAGCCTGCTTTTCCTTTGTGACGATCCTCCATTGGCTCAATATTTCCTCATAGTTGCGCCCCAAGCGGTCAATGGATTTTACTACCAGAATATCGCCTCGTTTCAGCTTCCGCAGGAGCTTTTTGTATTGCGGGCGGTTAAAATCCTTCCCGCTGAGTTTATCCATGAAGATCTTATCGTCGTGCACAGGAAAATTCCGCAGGGCTATGAGCTGGCGATCCTCACATTGTTCTTTTGTGGATACTCGTATATATCCATAAATAATTGGTTCCATCCATCGTTCCTCCTTTCGTTCTTAGTGTTTCCACTATAAATATTTTAATAGGAGGTTGATTTCATACCAACGCCAATAAAAAGAAAAAGTCCCGTTTTCATGAGACTCTTCAACAGCCGGGAGTTTGGATGTCCCGGATGCTGTTCTCAGAAGTATTGCGGCTATTATTTATGAGGAATGCTGCGTCAATCTCACGCGCAAGCCGGGCATTCCCGGCTCGTTTTTTCAGATATTTTCCGTACTGGCTCACTCGTCATCTTCTTTCCGTCCTCAATCTCGGCTTGCAGTTCCTTGCGGGTCTTCTCTTTTGGCTTTGTCATGGGTCGCCGCTCCCTTCTGCTCGCAGGTAAAAGAAAAGAGCAGCCGTTTTCTTCGTGAAAATAGCTGCCCTTAATTGATGTACTAAATTTCATAGATTATTCTTGCCTATTTGTTAGACAGACCGCACACCACGGCTTTATCGCCGTTGTTATGGTAATTAACGGTAAGCGTAGTGTTGCCCTCAATAATCCAAATATCTTCCATAGAACTGCTTTCGTCGGGAGTACCCCAAACTTCGGCTAATTGTTCCCTGCGATACCCGCATACAATCCTATTTACCTCGGCTTCGTCCATTTGGACGATAGAAGTAAGGCTCGGTAAGTTGTCGTTGCCTTTTCGGTTGTGGTATCCGTAAAACCATAGAGCTACCGCCAAAGCGATTATGGCTATTGCTATGACAAGGATCGTCGTTTTCTTCTTCATATTGTCCCCCTCTTAATGCAAATACTTAACCACTAAGATTTCCCCTTCATTCGATTTTTCTCACTTCTAATTAGGATTTGTCGTTCGTCTACTTATCGAACTTAAATGGCACAACATTTCCAACAACGCGCCCAACAAAATACACTATGCTAATGTGGATTACGAAACAGATAATCAGGAGAACTGCCGTTAAAATTTTATTCTTGGTTATATCGTAAACTTTACGCCAATAGTTTCCCATTATCCATAACTCGGACGCAAAAAACAGGATAAACAGTGGATTACTTTGAAACAGAATTGCCATGTTGGATAATGCGTAATTGATAATGATATAATTTATAGACTCAATAAGTATATCAAGATATTTAGATGCCAGCCGCTTGTCGGAGAATGCTTCTGTGCCGGTTGGACTGAAAAATAACTCCGCAGCAATGGTCTGCCCGTTCCTCTGTGTCGTAATTTTTCCCGTCCAAAAACAGGCGGAAAATAAGGCGTACAACCTCGGCGACTTCCTCGTCGAATATCCAAAACTCCTTGTTGTCCGGGGCTTTGATATAGCCGTAAGGGGCTTCGGTGGCAGTCGGCCTTCCACTCATGCCTTTAGTCTTAATACCCGTTTTCACTTTTTTCTGATGTCCTTTGCGTACCACTCCGACATGATATTGATAAAGGGGACATACTCCAATGTGTCGGGGTTTTTGCTGTCTATGCCGTTGTTGACTGCGAAAAAGCGCATATTGTTCCGTCTGGAGATCCACTCTGTAAAAATATTTTTCATATTTGATCACATTGTCCTTCACCACCAGGGCTAGCGTCTTTGTATCCGCAAGAAATCCCTTTGTTGGATAAAATCCGCTCTTAAAACGGAAGCCGTCCGCCAGGGAAACGTTTTCTTCCTTCAAAAACTGGAAGAGACTGTTTCCCCGGCTTATTTGCTTCGTCGGCTGGATCTCCGGAGTATGATGAAAGGTATACGCCAGGGTTTCATCCTTAAAGCTCTTTAAAGAGGTGTGTAGGATCTTGATCTTCTCTCCAAAGCAAACTCCGGTTCCAATGGCTGTACCGGCAGCCGCCATCCGATTCGGTCAGCCCCGGCCCGGATGGTCTGTAAGGCAGCCCGGCCGGTCCGGATGGACTACAAAGTCCGCCTCCGCCAGTTTTTCCAGCAAGGCCTCCGCATTGTGTTCCAGCTTATACTCCAGCTCCTCCCGGTACAGGGGGATGACCTGGTAAAAGTTGATCTCCTCACCGCCGGGGAGCTGGCAGAAAAATCCTTCTTTTCGGATATTCTGAGGCTCTGCCAGGATCGCGGCACAGAGCTTTGTGTCCTCCGCAAACGGCATTTGATTATCCATAGTGTGACCCCAGCCCAGCCATGTATCCGACTGGATGGGCAGACGGGCCAGTACCTTTAACAGGCGGACCGGCCAGTACCACCGCTCATCCTTCATGGACTCCTCGTCCAGCTTCCAGTCCGGCGGCAAGGCAATGGCCAACTCTGCCCGCTCCAGCCGGTATTCCGCCAGCTCTCCCGGAACCTGCATCTGGCGGGCCCCCATGCCCATGGTCACCAGCGTATAATACTCCCGCTCCCCGTCGGGAGGGATCATGCAGATATCCACATGGATATCCGGCGAGACCAGTTCATGGAAAACATGCTCGATCTTCCCAAAGTATTTCTGGATATGCTCTTCCACCGCTTCCATCTCGTCTATGGTATAAACCTCCGGCCCGCAGCTCTCCTTCGAGGACCAGAACGCCCCCTCCTTTTCGGTCCCGTCCGGATGGAGGAATATCTGGAAATATTCGTCCTCTTCCATCAGATGATAGACCAGGCCCATATGATAATCCAGTCCCACCAGTACCGTATCCAGGCAGGCCGCCCGGCCATCCGGGTGATTCCGTTCCAGCCACCGCCCCTTCTTAAGCCAGCACGCCAGCCGCTCCAGCCAGTCAGCACTGAGGCTGGACATACCGGCCTCGTTCATCCGGAATACCAGATCAAAGGTCTGTCCGTTTACTGTATAGGGGAACTGGGTAAACGGCCCGTTTGGCGCATACTGCTCCGGTTTTGGTCCGAAAATATTCCAGAACCGTTCCAGCCCTTCTCTATTGACGGTAATACAGGAAATGGACCGCTGCTTCTCATCGGCATCTTCATCCAGGCCCTGCTGGAGATTCCGGTCGGCTCCGGGATCGATCCAGTGATATTCCATCCTCTCCAGCGGCTCCCCGGCCTCGATCTCTCTCTTGAGAGTCAGGAATTCATGATCACCAGGCTCCAGCATAAGGCCGTGGGCCACGGCCTCCAAGGCTCCGTCCTTATCGCCGGAATGGGACCGCAGCTTGGCCGCCTGCAGCCAGATCCATGGGTAATCCGGCTCCTCCCGGATCCCCTTTTCTGCATAGTCCAGGGCTTCCTCCAGCCGGCCGCAGTACATCAGGGCCACCGAGTACCGGTAGTACCACATGGCACAGCCCCTGGCATTTTTCTCTGAATCCTTCATCCATTGGACCGCCTTATAATAGTACTGGTACTCATCCAGATTGTTGCAGGCATAAGAATACCACAGGGCGATCTTAAGATCCTGCCTGGCCTGTCGGCTGGTAAACCGCCCTGTCTCCACGCCCCGCTCAATAAAATCCTCCAGCCACTGGAGCATTTTCCCAAAATACCCCGATATTCCATCCTCAAAGGATGCCAGCGTTTCAATATCCTGGGCCGAAAGCAGGGAACCGGTCTCCGGATCCACCTGGGGCTCTCCCTCCTGTTCCCACAGGCAGACGGCCCCCACATCCCTCCTGAACACATGGAAGCCGCCCCAGGCCAGATCTGTTCCGGCAAAAAATTCCCTGGCTGCATCCAGGACAGCAGGCAGATCCCAGGCTATAAGATCCAGATACCCGTAATATAGGCCGGTAGCCCCGCCCAGAAACGTCACTGCATCCTCTCTCGCATGTTCCCAGACCGACTCCCATAAGGCGTCCCGGAACTTTAAAATTTCCTCCGCCCGTCCTTCCCCGTTAAAGCCAGCCAGTGGATAACACAGGAAGCCAGCCGCAATGCCGTCCCTGTGGTAATCGTCTATGGTTCCGCTCTCAGCTCTTAAGTAGTCATTGATGAGGACCGGCAGCCGGGTGGAACCGGCCCCCACGTCCAGACGCCAGTCGGCCTCCGGATCCTTCACCGGCTCCATTTCATAGGCAATATAGCTGTTTTCCAGATAATCCCTGGCGTCGCCCCACAGTGTATATCCCATATCCTTAAGCTTCCCCGGAAGCTCAGAAAGCAGAACCGCAGCTCCAGACCTGGGCTGTTCCGTAATATCCAGATCATGGATAAGGGCAATGGAGGACACCTCCCCCAGCACCTGGTCCGTGAGGGTACAGAGCAGCCACCATACCTTATCTTCCTCCTCCTTCATCAGAGGAAGAAGCTTCTCACAGTAAAGAGTCAGGGAAAACCGATCCTCCCTGGGCTCTGTCCAGACCAGCACGTCCTCCGCCTGCACCTGGAATTCCCCGGCCTGGAGAGAAAATCCCGCCGAGGGCTGACGTCCCACCAGGATATTCCAGTGCTCCAGCACAGACTCCGGAGCATGGCGCTGGAAATAGACCAGCGGGAACAGGACAGACCGGTTTCCATCGGCGCTGAGGATCAGCTCATACTTCTCCCCGCCAACGCCCAGCTCAAAGGATGGGGAGCAGAAGGCCAGCTCCAGGGCTTTTTGGCATTCCTCCACCAGCTCTTCTCCTCTCTCCCGCGTCGCATCCGTATCCATGATCCGGCGGAGCTCTGCCTCGATCCCGGCAAAAGCTGCCCAGACCTCCTGCGTCCGCTGCCGGAAATTCTTCTCAAACCTCGGCAGGGTCAAACAGCGGCGGCAGTTGTCGATCATCTCCTGGGTATCCCTATCCCCGGGGCGGGCTTCCAGGGCCTGTTCAAAATAACGCAGCGCCATCCCCTCCTGGTCCAGATAATAATAGGCATAACCCATGTGGAAATTCCAGCAGTGATCCCCCCTAAAATACTCCTCATGGGGCTCCAGCAGGTCAATGGCCCTCTGGAACAGCTCCCGGTCCCCCGGCTCCGCCAGATTGCTGTATGCCCGTGCCAGCTCGCTGTCCATTTCTGGCGTGCGCTCCCCGGCAGGGATGGCCTCCAGCGTGTCTATGATCTTCTGGAATTCATCTTCCTCATTCCATTTCTGGCATTGTTCCAGCAGCTTCATAAATCATCCCTCCTCATATAATCAAGTGTTTTTTATTGAAAATTCAAGGTTTTTCAACCTTT